>CANFSO010000014.1 GCA_947449895.1 Comamonadaceae bacterium | reverse complement strand
AGTCATCAACCAACATAACCCGGATTGGGCTCAATGCCGCTGAGCTTAGGTGCATTCAAACGACGAGGGGCAACCTTACCGCCGCTGGCTTTAAGCCAAGTTTCCACCACATCCCAGACCATCTTGTTGCCTTGGCTGCGAGCCTCTTCTGCCACAGGTGCCCAGCCGGCCACCTTGTACTTTTTGTCGGCCTCGATGGCTTTGCCGTTCAGCTGCATGTTGTCAATACGCTGGCCCATGCCCGCGTTAGGCTTGCAGCTGTACTGCAGGCCACCAACCCGAACCATGTCGCCGCCCTGCTGGTAATACGGGTCTGGATTGAAGAGATTATCAGCAACGTCTTCCAGCACAGTCTTGATGGTTTCGCCGGTCATTTCCGTGACTGTGGCGTAGGAATAGGTGGTTGCGGTCATGTCCATCAGCCACTCACGGGTGATGGTTTGTCCCGGTAGCAGCGTGGTGCCCCAGCGGAAGCCCGGAGAAAACGCAATTTCAGCGCCCTGCACGTCCATCAACGCATCGACCAGCAATTGGTCGCCGGTGCCATTGAAGTTGCCGCGGCGGTACAGCGTGCCCTCGGTCACGGCCAATTTTTCAGCCAGCTTAACTTCATAAGGTGCGCGCACCTTGGTGATCAACGCATCCATCTCTTTGTCAGCCGGCAGCATGTTGGCAAACACCGGCAACAGCTTGTAGCGAAAGTCCACCACCTTGCGTTCTTTGATCTCCAGATCCAGCACCCCTAAAAACTTACTGTTCGAGCCCGCGTTGGTGACGATGGTCTTGCCCGCTTTGTTGGCCACAATGCTGGCGACCGGCATGCCGTCGTGTGTGTGGCCGCCCAGAATAGCATCTATGCCAGTGACGCGCGTCGCCATCTTCAGGTCAACATCCATGCCGTTGTGGCTCAGTACCACGACGACTTGGGCGCCCTTGCCCCGCGCTTCGTTGACCATCAGCTGCATGTTTTCGTCTTGAATCCCAAAGGCCCAGTCCGCCACCATGTAGCGCGGATTGGCAATTGGCGTGTACGGAAAAGCCTGACCGATGATGGCGCAGGGCACGCCATTGATCTCACGGATCACGTAGGGCTTGAAGACCGGGTCCCCAAAGTCTTGCGTCCGAACGTTTTGTGCCACAAAGTCGACCTTGCCGGCAAAGTCTTTGTCAATGATTTCCTTGACGCGCTCCATGCCCAGCGTGAACTCCCAGTGGCCGGTCATCACATCGACACCCAGCAACTTGGCCGCCTCGACCATGTCTTGTCCTTGCGTCCACAGGCTAGTGCCGGAACCCTGCCAAGTGTCACCGCCGTCCATCAACAAGGCGCCTGGGCGACTGGCCTTCATGCGCTTGACGAGCGTCGCCAAGTGCGCAAAACCACCCACCTTGCCGTAGCGCTTGGCAGCGTTTTCATAGTTCAAAAAAGTCAGCGCATGCGCCTCAACCGTCCCAGGCCTGATTTTGGTGGCCTGGAGCAAATACTCACCCACCAAGTGGGGCAACTGGCCTTTCATGTCACCCAGACCGATGTTAATACTGGGTTCGCGAAAGTAAATCGGTTTGAGCTGCGCGTGGCAATCTGTCATGTGCAGAAAAGACACTTGGCCGAACTTGGGAAAGTCATACAACGCGTTAGACGCCGTGGCTGCATCAGCCTCAGCGTAGGTTCCCAACCCCATGCCTGCGGCAGCGCCCGCACCCAAGACCTGAAGCAACTCGCGTTTGGTTAAATTCATAAATTCGCAATCAATGAAGTGGTCGGTACAAAAAACCCGGACAAGTCCGGGTCTTCAACGATCAGCAATGGCTTAACAAGTTATTGATTAACCGGCGACTTAGGGTCCAGCAACAGACCAACGATGTCGCGCACCTGACCTTCCGTCAAGATGCCCGAGTGGCCTGCCCGCGGCATGTTGGAGCAAGCGTTGTAAGCCTTGGAGTTCCAGATCTTGCCCCAGGTGTATTCGAGTATCGGCTTAGCTTGCGGGCTGGCCGGATCGGTGACGCCGCGCAGTTTGCCGTAGTTGTAGAGGCTTGGACCAATGGTGCCGAAGGAGATTTCTTCTTTGCTCATCTGGTGGCAGTTGTAGCAATTGCCGCCATTGGCCGCACCGGCCGTGTCCGTCCACGTCATGCCACGACCGCTCTGGGCGATTTTCTCGCCTTCTTGCCAGTCACCCAGAAACTTCCCATCGCTGGGCCACTTGATCATCTTGAAATTAGCAGACTCTAAGGCTCGCGCGGTTTTTTCGTCCAGCGGTTGACCTGCCACATCGGCGGCGCTGCAAAGGCGATTGGTTTCGTCGGCGTCTAGCACGGCCGCCTTGACCATGCCTTCGTCACGGAAAGAAGCTTTGACTATGTCGTGGGTGATCTTGTCGAGCTCGGCGAAGCTGGGCGCTGTTGCGCAGCCTGCCGTGATGACCGCCACGGCCAGAAGAGAGAGCGTGATTTTGTATGTTGTTTTCATGTCGGTCTCCTGAATTAGCGTTTAAGTGCGGGGGCTACCGAGACTGCACCCTTGCCATTCACACCGAGATAAACGCCAAGGGCGACCGTTGCATCGCTGCCAAAACCAGGGAATGGAAAACGCTGCTGACGATAGCAGTCATTGAGGCGCTGCTGCATACCCCACATCTGGCCGTTAGAGACCCGGTAAGCCGGCCAGGCGGCAAAGCCGACGCCATCCCCAGGATTTTTTGTCAGGTTCGGCAAGTCTTGCAAACGAATCCGCTTGCCATCGACGCCATGGCAGGAGGCGCAGGCAAAGTCATGCGCACCAGCGCGCTGAAAAAACAAGCGCTTGCCGACTTCGTAAAACACTTTTTCTTGTGCGTGGGCTTGCGGTAAGTTGAACTTCTGCCCCTTCGACTCAGCAGCGATCCAAGTGGCCAATGCGGTAACGTTGACTTGCTCGCCGCGACCGAAAGGCGTTTTGGCGATCTCTGCGGCATTGAAGCCCTGCAGCGTTTCCATGCAAGTCAGCAACCGCGACTCCAAGTCCTGCATGCGCTGGGTGTCGGCGAAATAACGCGGCAGTTCAACAAAAACACCTTTGACAACACCAGGGCCTTTACCCAAGTCACATTGCGCCAAGGAAACTTTTTTCGGCCCGCGTGGCGTCTTCCAGAGGTCTTCACCCTTGGCTTCAAAGAGCTCAGCCGGGTTGCCGTCTTGCATCATGGAGCGGTACTCTTCGATCGCTTCAATGGCAGACTTTTGGGCCCAAGCCGCGGAAGCGAACAAGCCAGACAAGGCCAGCGCCGAGACGATCAGTGGAACTGATTTAAGAAATTTCATGAGCGCCCCGTCAGGTCAGATGGTGAAAAAGATTAAGAAACTGTCGCTTCGTCGGTGCGACTGTCGCCCCGGTTGTCTTTCCAGTTGACGACGACCTTATCCCCGGCCTTGGCGCCCCTGACCACGAACTGAAGGAATGGGTTCTTGGCCACTGCAGGGCCCCATTCGGCATTGAAGACTTGTTTGCCATTGAGGCTGGCAGTCACTTCCTGAATGAACCAAGCGGGGATGATCTTGCCGGCGGGGTCTTTGCGTTGACCGCTTTCCATTTCATGCGCCATCAGCACGCGGACGGTTGCTTTGCCTGCGGCTGCTTGGGCGCGAATGCGCATCGGATCTGCCATGGTGTAACTCCTGAATTTGAACGTTGAAGGGTGGGTGTTGTGAGTGGCTTGAAATCAGCCGCCACAACCACCCAGAGTGACCTTGACTTCTTTTTTAGCGAAAAGCGCTTTGCCGTCGGCCATGATGGCAACGGCATAAACGTCAGAGGATTGCCCCATCTTGGAGCGCGTTGAAAATGCCGGGTCGATGCTGTCCGTGACATCGAACATGGCCACCAAGGCCGAAGGATTTTTTTCGACCAGCAACAGCAATCGCTTGACCCCTGGCAGCGCACAGCCAACAGCCAAAGGCACGACTGCACCGTTTTCAGCAATGTCAGGCGCTGTGATGCTGACGTCCTTGCTCTCTGTCAATGTGCCGCCGCCATAAGCTTTGATGGCGTCCTGCAAGCTCTTGGCTTCAAACGCGCTTTTGTTGAACGCCCAAGCGAACTGAGGAAACAAACCGGTGCCGGCCAAAAGGCCGGCGACCACAGCGGTTTGCTTGAGGGTTTGTCTGCGTGACTGCATTCGATTCTCCTGATTAAAGTGCATGGTAGTTAAGTTACGTAACAGTGTCAGCGGTGAAATCCCTGACCCCTTTTTAAATCCATGAAGTGCGCTTATCGGCCTGCACCGGCAGCCAGCCAAGCGGCAATCACTTGAGCGTCAACATCTGTCAGTGTCTGAGCCGGCATGGGTATAGAACCCCAAACTCCCGACCCGCCAGACTTTATCTTTACTGCCAAGTAGTCCGCTTTTCCAGCGTGCTTTTTAGCAATGTCGACAAAACTGGGGCCCAGAATTTTTTTATCAACGGCATGGCAAGCCGTGCAGTTGTTCTTTTGAGCGAGGGCCATCGCAGCAGACACAGCCGGAGCAGGGGAAATTGTAGCGGCGGGAGCAACACCCTTCTGACCTTCAGGGCGACTCGTGTCGACGCCATGCTGCGCGCCTATGCCACGATTCTGTTCAGCCAGATTGCCATGGGCATTGCGGGCAAAGTCCGGCAGCAGGGACGCCACGCTGGGTTCTGTTGCACAGTTCTTCATGCAGGCTGTGTTGCGCACGTCAGGCTGGCGGCGGCCATTGAACTCATTGCCCGGCCACATCGCGTGCTGCGTCGTCATCCCGTTGCGGTTAGGCATGCGGGCCTGTACCTCAGCGATATTTTTGTCAGACAAGGTGAAGTTATCAGTAACCACACCACCTAGGTTGAGTAGAAAGGCCGTCACCGAATAGACCTCCTCTGTCGTCAGTGACTTCGGCTGGTTCCAAGGCATGGCGCGGTTGATGTAGTCCCACAGTGTCGAGACCGTCGCCAGTTTCATCAGCATGGTGCGGCCGGTCGTCGGGTCCAGCAGTTTGGCAACGCGGCCGGTATTGACGTCTTCGGCCGTGGTGCCGCCAATCAGCGGCGTGAAAACCTCGTTGGACTCGCCAAAAATACCATGGCAACTGGCGCATTTACTTTCCCAGACATCTTGCCCTTTGGTCACCGAACCGGCGCCTTTTGGCAGGCCCTTGAAGTCGGGCCGCACATCAATGTCCCAAGCCGCCACCTCTTTGGGCGTGGCGAGACGGCCGATGCCCGTGTACGGATTAACTGTTTGCGCAGACACCCAACCGGCAAAAACCAGCATAGCCACCGCAACGAGAGCTTTACGAGAGCTGAACATTTTTGACCTCGCCGTTTTCCTGCACCAGCCATGACTGAATCGCATTGTTGTGATAGATCGAGCGCGTGCCGCGCACTTCACGCAACAGCTTATAGGTGGGTTGCACATAGCCGGTTTCATCGGTAGCGCGACTCTGAATGATGGCGGGCTTGCCGTCCCAAACCCAGTCGAGGTTGAAGCGGCTGAGCGCCTTGGACAGCACAGGCGTTTCAAGTCGAGCCTGACGCCAATTGCGACCACCGTCGACCGACACGTCGACCTTTTTGATCTTGCCCCTACCCGACCAAGCCAGCCCTGTGATGTTGTAAAAACCTTTGTCGAGCAACACCTGACCGCCAGACGGCGTGGTGACCACGCTTTTGCATTCTTGCAAGCTGGCGTACTGACGCTGCATGCCATCGGGCTGCAGGTCGAGGTAGTGAATCGCTTCGTCCTTGGTCGCGTAAGGTTTGTCACCCAGTTCGATCCGGCGCAGGTATTTGATCCAGCTCACGCCCTGCACGCCGGGCACCACCAAGCGCAAGGGGTAGCCGTTTTCAGGCCGTAGCATTTCACCATTTTGACCATAGGCGACCAGCACTTCACCCGACAGAATCAGGCCCATCGGAATGGTCCGGGTCATGGACGAACCATCAGCCCCCTCCGCCAGCACGAACTTGCCATTTTTCAAATCAGCGCCGGCGATGTCGAGCAAGGTGATGAGCGGCACGCCCGTGAACTCGCTGCAAGAAATCATGCCGTGGGTGTACTGGCAGGTTGGCACCGCCACATTGCCCCACTCAGCAGCAGTATTGGCGCCACACTCAATGACGTGAAAACGCGAGACCGAGGGCAGTCGCATGATCTCGTCCATGGTGAACACATGCGGCTTGCTGACCATGCCGTTGACCATCAAACGGTGCTTGGAAGGGTCAATGTCCCACCACCCCTGATGATGCCGCTCAAAGTGCAAGCCGCTCGGAGTGATGATGCCGAACAGCGATTGCAATGGCGCGAATGACACCGAGGCTTGAGCCGTTTGGGTCAGGCCCGGGCTTTGCCGGCGCTGCACATTGGTTTCGTATTTGGATGGCTTGCCATAGCCGTCGGTGACCACGCCTTGCCCCAAGCCCATGCTGTGCGCGGGCAGATTGAGGATGTTCGGATCACCGCCTTCGCTGGGCACAGGATTGCCTTGGGCCAGCGCAACAGGTGCTGCCATGCCTGCAGCGGCCGCCGCAAAAGCGCCTCGAATGAAGTCGCGTCGACCGTTTTTAGCCTCAGCCACGACCGTCTGCACGTCCGCCCGACCGAGAAAGTTTTCAGGTGCTTTTTGAATCCGACCTGAACCCAGGCCTGTCATCCGGTCTTCATGCTTCACGGTCACTCCTTGGGACTTGGCTATTCATCTTTGTTTTTTAATATTCGCATGTACTAATGTATGGGTTGGATTCTATTTTTGTACCCGGTGTTTACCCCAGCACAAAGCACACACCGACAGAGCGTTGCGGAGACCTCACTTGAAGCGGTAATGGTCCCGGTTCAGCACCGCGCTGATGGCGGTCACTTCGTCAGGAAACAAGGCCAAGTTGAGTTCCATGTTGCACTGCTCAATCATGCCGCGCAGAGCGCCGGGCGTGTCGATGCGGCCGCTTGATTGATAGATGGCCGATCCGTCACCACCGACCTTGCGCTGGTGGCAGGCCACGCACTGGTTGTCGGCGATCAGTTGCGAGCCGAGCTGCAGGTCTGCCCCGACAAAAATAGCCGAGCCTTGCGCTATGGCAGACATGCTGGCGAGAGCGAGCAATACAGAAATCAAAGGTGTACAGGTCATGGTCGGTGCGATGGCAAAACGCCAGTATGCCGCTACTTGACCTCGCGCTCCATCAGTAAATACGTGTTGTAAGCGTTCATGCGATTCACTGCTTTGAACAGCGGAAGATACTCGAAGCGCGACCAGTTAGCCGATTCGTAAGCAGAGTCAAAGGGCTCCATGTTTTTCGCCGCCTCGGCCATGCTGCTGCGCAAATAGACAAGGTAGTCACGCGTCAAGGCCATGTCACTTTTGGCTTCGTTTGACAGCGGACCGTGACCGGGCACGACCACGGCGGTGTCGAAGGTCAGCAGGGTCTCTAAGGACTGAATCCAGTGACCGCTGTCGGCTTGCCCGACATAAGGAATGCGGTTGCGAAAGACCAAATCACCGGCAAACAGCACTTTGTCCTGCGGCAGGTAAATCACCAAGTCTTCTGGCGTGTGGGACGGGCCGACCGGCTGCAAGAAGAAGCGCACGCCACCGACCGTCAACTCGGTTGGGCCGTCGATCCATTCATCGGCGGGCACCAGCCGGGTGTTCTCGTCAATCCACGGAAACAGCTCTTGCCGCGAACTCTCCATGCGCAAGCGTGCGGTGTCGGACTGCAAATACGCGCGCGCCGCGCCATGCGCCACGATGCGCGCGCCCTGCGCTTTGAAGGTCTGCAGGCCATAAATATGGTCGGCATGGTAATGCGTGACGATGACGTGGGTGACCGGCAAGGGCGTGAGCTTGCGAATCTCAATCAACAGCTGCTCGGCCAAAGCTGGTGAGCCGAGTGCGTCAATGACGACCACGCCAGCGGGTGTGATGACGAAGCCGGCGTTAGAGATGAAGTTTTGATTGGCGCTGGAGCCCATGGCCGACAGGCCTTCGACATACCAAGCGGCCGGGGAGACGCGCTGCGCGCTCATCTTGACACCGATGACGCCCTTGGCCGTGGTATCAGCGGCGACGGCTTGAGGCGCAACGACAGACGCAGACTGAGCCTGCACATAGGCAGTCGGCCAAAGCGCCAGCGCCAAAACCAGCGGTAGCGCCCGATGATTGAAAAACTGCATGTCTCCCCTTCCCTGCTTTTGATGACGACTTGCCATGGCCCGAGCCAAATATAAGCCAAAAGCGAATTAAGGAGTGAGAAGAATCTAAGCGATCAGCTCGCCATGAGATCCTTGATTTGCTGCAAAGCGCCTAGGTCGTCCATGCTCGTCACATCGCCAGGATCGCGACCTTCGCACACGGCCTGAATCACACGGCGCAGCATTTTTCCGCTGCGGGTCTTCGGCAAGGCAGTCACAAAGCGCACCCGAGCCGGGCGAGCGACAGCACCCAGATCGCCATCGACTTGCTTCATGATCTCGCGCTCAAGCTGAAGTGCGACAGCTGGATCATTCACCGCACGAGCGTCTTTCAGCACGACGAAAGCCATGGCGACTTGCCCCTTCAGGTTGTCAGCGACACCGACCACCGCCACCTCAGCCACAGAAGCATGGCCTGAAATGCTTTCTTCAATCTCGCGCGTGCCCAAACGGTGACCAGCGACGTTGATGACATCGTCAGTTCGACCGAGGATGAAGTAGTAGCCGTCTTCGTCGCGAATGCCCCAGTCGAAGGTGTTGTAGACCAGCTTGCCCGGGATGCTCTTCCAATACGTGTTGACGAAGCGTGCGTCGTCTTTCCAGATGGTCTGCATGAAGCCGGGCGGTGTCGGGCCGACCAGCACCACCACGCCTTTTTCGTTCGGCTGGGTGAGTTCTTCGCCGGTGTTTTCGTGCAGCAGCTTGACGTTGTAGCCGTACATCGGCACACCCGGGCTGCCGAACTTACTGGCCATAGGCGCCACGCCATTGGCGACAGTGAGCAGCGGCCAGCCGGTTTCAGTTTGCCAGTAGTTGTCGAGGATCGGCACGTTCAGGCCTTCGCTGATCCAGCGGGCGGTCGGCGCGTCCAACGGTTCACCCGCCAAATACAAAGCACGCAGGCTAGACAGATCGTATTTTTTGAGCAGCGCTGGGTCTTGCTTTTTAAGCACGCGCACAGCCGTCGGCGCGCTGAACATGCCGGTCACCTTGTACTTCTCGACCAAGCTCCACCAGATGCCGCCGTCCGGCTGACCGTCTAAGCCTTGCGTTGGCAAACCCTCGTACATGATGGTCGCCATGCCAGCAATCAACGGGCCGTAAACGATGTAGCTGTGGCCTACGACCCAGCCAATGTCGCTGGTGGCGAAGAAGGTTTCGCCAGCACGGCCGCCAAAAATATACTGCATGCTGGCCGCTAAAGCGACGGTGTAGCCAGCGGTGTCGCGCTGCACCCCTTTCGGCTTGCCGGTGGTGCCGCTGGTGTAGATGGTGTAGCTGATGTCGGTCGAGTTCATCGGCTCGCAAGGCACTTGCGCGTCGATGTGTTGCTGCCGTAGTTCAGACCATAAATGGTCGCGCCCGGCGACCCAATCCATCGGTGCTAATTGCCGGTCAGACAGCAACACCGCGTCAGGTTTGTGCTTGGCCAGACGAATCGCTTCGTCGAGCAAAGGCTTGTAAGAGACGGGCTTGCCGCCGCGCGATCCACCGTCAGCGCTGACAATGACTTTCGGTGTGGCGTCGTCAATCCTCGAGGCCAGCGAACCACTGGCAAAACCGCCAAACACCACGCAATGAATCGCCCCGATACGTGCGCAGGCGAGCATCGCGAAAGCTGCGTCAGCCACCATTGGCATGTAGATCAACACGCGATCGCCCTTTTGCACACCCAGCGATTTCAAGCTGGCGGCCATGCGCTGGACTTCGCGGTGCAAGTCGCTGAAGGTGTAGGTTTTTTCAGTGCCGGTTTCAGTTGAGATCGCAATCAAAGCGGCCTGATCAGCACGCACTTTCAGATGCCGGTCGACCGCGTTGTGACACAGATTGGTTTGACCACCTTCGAACCAGCGCGCAAACGGTGGGTTGTCGTAGTTGCAAACACGCTCAAACGGCTTGAACCAGTCAATCAACTTGGCCTGCTCAGCCCAAAAGGCATCCGGATGGTCGATGGACTGACGGTAAAAGTCGGCGTAGCTGACAGGGGTCGGCGCTGGGCTCATCACAGGTCTCCGTTTAAACTGAATTCATAATTATTGATAATAGAACTTTCAGCGGCCTGACTTTGACAGGTTGATCCCGCGCGGACCGCGCGTTCACTTGATGAGTGACTGCACCTGCTTGAACATCTCGTGGTCGGCCGTGCGCAACCATTCAAAAGCCACCATCTCGGTGGTGACCAGTTCGGCCCCATTGCCGGCGAGCCGATCAAAAGCGGCGTCCCGATTGCGCTCACTGCGCGAACTGCAGGCGTCCGTCACGACCCACACGTCAAACTCTTCTTCCAGTAAATCAAGCGCCGTTTGCAGCAAGCAGACATGCGCTTCGCAACCGGCGATCACAATGATGCCGCGACCTTCTTCTTCAGCTGGTGCTGCTGGCTTTTGCAAATGCTTAGGTAGGCTACGGGCATTACCGCCCTGCGTTGCTTTGCGGGCTGGTGGGCGTAGCCAATCTGACAGCCCCTCGGCCACCGCGCTGAAAGACTGCTTGCTCATCACCCGGCCACCGGCCTGCTCAATGGCGGTCTGCAACTCCGGCACATTAGGACCCAGCTCGTCAGGACTTTGGGCTGTGCCCCAAACCGGCACTTGCAAAGCGTCGGCCAGTCGCGTCAGTCGCAAGGCATTGGCCAGCACCAACTCGTGTTCAAAAATGGCAGGCATCAGGCGGACTTGGTAGTCAACCAACAAGAGTTGAGATTCTTCGACGTCAAGCAGCATGGGGAATATCCAATCAATGGGAATGCGGACGGAGGTCGCCCGCGATGCGGCATCTTGCCAGAAATCGAAGTCGGGCATTCACACGCTCAAGCACCTAGGGTCGACAAGCAGCTTGATTGACAAAGGCAAAGAATTACATGCCGCCCAAGTCCTGAATGGCATCGACCACCATGCCGGTACCAACCGCAATCAGTAAGATGTCTGAGGCTACGCGCACATAACGGTGACCGGAAGGCGGAACGCCAAGCGTCACAACCATGGCGGCGGGAACCGTGTGGTAAATCACAGCAGGCGCAAGGCGCTGGCCCACGCTGTAATATCGAACTTGGCCCGGCGCCCTGCAGCCATTTTGTGTTTTCATCAAACCCGGTGGGCAACGTCCAGCCCGGTACTGATTACCGTAATAGTCGTGTACAGCAGTTCGCTGTCTATCCTGAAAGAAACCACCATCACGCATCTCGACGCGAGCTGGACCTTGCCGAACAGATCCTCGTTGATCTTGCCCCTGTTGCCCTTGGTCGTGTCGGTCAGACCCTTTTCTGTCGTGACCTTGTGAATGCTGGCCGCCCTTGCCGCGGTTATCGCGATTCCCACCATCGTTGTCGTTCCGGCCACTAGGCCCATCATGCCTTTGAGCCAGCGCTGCACCACAGAGCAGCAAAGCGGAAAACAAGACCAGCAATTTGCGACTGAGCTGCGTTACATCCACCGTGGATTGGGATCTGGAAAACTTATTTTGAATAGAAGGCATAATTTTCCTCAGAGTGGGTAAATGAAGCACTGAGCCCTCGTTTTTAGACAATGACAGAGGACCTTAAAAGACCACTCACCACCACTTGAAACCAAAAATAAATAAGAACTCAGTATTCATTTTTATTTTATCGTTGCGACTCAAATCAATTCTTAAGTAGAAGGTAACGAATTGTCTCGCCAGCATTTCTGCTGTTACAAGCCTGTTAAATATCATCATGAAACGCTCAGCTAAACCCATTCCGTGGCTGATGGCCGGTGAAGAATTTCCCGCCGTGAGCAGCGCTTGGGGGGCCAAAGAACCTGCACCTGGTTTGCTAGCTGCGGGTGGGGCGCTCGATCCAAAAAGCTTAATGCGCGCCTATAACGGGGGGATTTTTCCATGGTTCAGCTTGGGCCAACCGATTCTTTGGTGGAGCCCCAACCCGCGCATGGTGCTAGAAACAAGCCAATTCAAATTGCACCGATCACTTAAGAAAACTCTACTGCGTTTTCTGGAAACTCCAAACTGTGTCGTGCGGTTTGACAGTGCTTTCGAACAAGTCATCACGGCTTGTGCCGAAGCCTCTCGCGACGACCAGGCCGGGACTTGGATCGTCCCAGAGATGATTGCAGCCTACATTGAACTGCACAAAGCTGGACATGCGCACAGTGTTGAAACTTGGGTTGACGGCGAACTGGTCGGCGGGCTTTACTGCGTGAATTTGGGGCGCATGGTGTTTGGCGAGTCCATGTTTTCCAAACACACCGATGCATCCAAAATAGCCTTGGCGGCCTTGGTGACTTTTTGCAAAACGAAGGGCATCAGCTTGATAGATTGCCAACAAAATACACAGCATCTAACGTCCTTGGGTGCTGGAGAAATAACCCGCGAAGCCTTCACCGTCCATGTGAAAGAACAAACGGAGAATCCGGCCCCAGAGTGGATCTTCGAGACACCGTACTGGGACGAAATTTTGACGAATCACGCCTAAAACACTGCCCCACGTGACCCATCTCAGCGACCTCCCACTGCAGACCCTGCAGTTTTATGCCACAGCGCCCTACCCTTGCAGTTATTTGCCGGGACGCCAAGCCCGCTCCCAAGTGGCAACGCCAAGTTACTTGATTCACAACGATGCTTACTCGCAGTTGGTCGCCAACGGGTTTCGCCGTAGCGGTATGTTCACTTACCGGCCTTACTGCGACGGTTGCCAAGCTTGCGTACCTTTGCGAGTGATTGCAGATGAATTCAAGCCTGACCGGAGCATGCGCCGTGCTAGGCAGCACCACCAACAACTTGAAGCCCGGGTACTCAAGCTGGATTTCATGCAGGAACACTACGCCCTGTACCTTCGCTATCAAAAAAGCCGACATGCCGGTGGCGGCATGGATCAAGACAGCGTGGACCAATACACCCAATTTTTATTGCAAAGTCGAGTCAATTCTCGCTTAGTGGAATTCAGGGAGCCGCGCCCCGACGGCGAATCTGGTCCGCTGAAAATGGTGTCGATTCTGGACCTCCTAGATGACGGTATCTCCGCGGTTTATACCTTCTACGAACCGGACGCTAAAGCGGCCTACGGTAACTACGGCATACTGTGGCAGATTGATCAAGCACGCCTTCTCGGCCTGCCCTATGTTTATCTGGGCTACTGGATCGAACTGAGCCCTAAGATGAATTACAAGGCGCGCTTCAAGCCACATGAAGTACGCCTTCATGGCAACTGGGTGAGACCGACTCAATGATGAGCGTCAACATAAATTTCACCACGTAAAATGCAGTCAAAGGCTGCCACATGAAAAATTCCGACATCAGCGCGCAAACCACACCGACAGTTCAGGTGATTGGACGAATGTTCACCTTGTTGGAGATCCTTGCGGGTCGCGAAGAAGCTGTATCACTCAAAGAAATCAGTGAAAAGTCCGGACTTCACCCTTCGACCGCGCATCGAATTTTGAATGATCTGGCAACTGGCCGGTTCGTTGAGCGACCCGCCGCAGGAAGCTACCGACTCGGCATGCGCCTGCTGGAACTGGGGAACTTAGTCAAAGCCCGTCTCAGCGTGCGTGATGCAGCGCTGATTCCGATGCGCGAACTGCACAAACTAACACAACAGCCAGTTAACCTGAGCATGCGTCAAGGCGATGAAATTGTGTATGTGGAGCGGGCTTACAGCGAACGCTCAGGTATGCAGGTGGTTCGCGCCATCGGCGGCCATGCGCCACTGCATCTGACGTCGGTTGGCAAGCTATTTTTGGCGTTTGACGACCCGCAGCGCCTTCGCAGCTACGCCACACGAACGGGCCTGCCCGGGCATACGCGCAACAGCATCACGCAACTGGCTGCGCTTGAACGGGAATTATCCAAGGCTCGCCAATATGGCATCGCTCGGGACAATGAGGAACTAGAACTGGGTGTGCGCTGCATGGCCGCAGGCATCTATGACGATCAGAACAAATTGATCGCTGGACTGTCGATTTCTGCGCCCGCCGATCGGCTCGATGAAAGCTGGCTGCCAAAACTCCAAGCCACAGCGCACGAAATTTCTGTCGGCCTAGGCTACAGCCAAGAAAGAAAAAAACCTTGACGCTGTCGATCGATTAGCCATCAGTCAGCTTGATCGAATTGGCAACTTTGATTTTTTGACTCACGACGGGAAGTGATTCAACCCAATGCCGGACTCGCTCTGCATCCGCAATCCGGCTGAGTTTTCCGGCTGAGTCGAGGAACACCATGATCAATTTTCGACCGGCGATCTTTGTCTGCATGACGAGGCACTGGCCAGCCTCTGTGATGTAGCCGGTCTTTTGCAAACCGATGTCCCAATTGGGGCTCTTCACTAAGCGATTGGTGTTGTTATATTGCAAGGTTTGACGGCCGACAGCCACTTGGTAGCTTGAAGACGTTGTGAGTTCACGCATCACAGGATCAGCATGGGCTGCATTGACCAGAGTGGCTAGATCTTGGGCGCTCGACTGATTCAGGCTGGACAAACCCGTAGGCTCAACATAACGGGTGTCCTTCATGCCGAGCACCTTGGCCTTGGCATTCATCAAACCAACAAAAGTCTGAAGTCCACCCGGGTAAGTTCGGCCAAGCGCATGCGCCGCACGATTTTCGCTCGACATCAAGGCCAAGTGAAGCAACTCACCACGTGTCAGTGAGGTTCCGACACGCAGACGGGAACTGCTGTTTTTTTCAGTGTCCACATCGTCCTGGGTCACAGTCAAAACTTCATCCATCGGCAAGTTCGCGCCGCTGATGATGACGCCAGTCATGATCTTGGTGAGAGATGCAATCGGCAACACCGCATGGTCGTTTTTGCTGAACAGGATCTCTTGGGTGTCTTGGTCAATCACCAGCGCCACACTGGACTTGAGTGACAGCGGATCGACTGCACTGTGCAATCCAGCGATTTGCCCGAAAGACAATTTTGCCGGGGTAACGCTGCGCACAACTGCGGTCTTTGAACTTCGGACTTTGACTTGTTGACGCGTCGAACTGGTTTTGACGACTTTGGATACGCGCGTTTTTTTAGAGACTTTTCGCTCACCATCTGGGGCTGCGTGGGCCGCCGGCAAGCTGACAGACAGCCCCAAGACACAAAAACCAACCAATTGGGCAATGCGCTGAAGAGTTCTTTTAGGCATGGGCGGTTGGTCTTCTCAAGTATAAAAATGCAAATTGACGTATTGCGGGCAGTAGTTAAGTGTATCCAAATACAAAAAAGCACGCAATATCAAAAACTTGCGAGCGTTTATTCATGTGAAAAATGGGGGAGCATCGATTTAACTCAATGTAAGCCATTTTTCACATTTTTTACAGCCCAAAACTGTAAATTACGCACACTTCAGCCTTGTGCAGGCACTCGGTCAGCTTTGCTGTGCAGTTTGCTAAGAGCGCTCAGATAAGCTTTGGCGGAAGCCACAACGATGTCAGGGTCAGAGCCGACGCCGTTGACGATGCGGCCACTGCTTTGCAAACGGACGGTGACTTCGCCCTGGCTTTCGGTCGATCCGCTGATCGCATTAACCGAGTACAAGACCATCTCGGCCCCGCTTTTGACATGGGTTTCAATGGCTTTGAGTGAAGCATCAACCGGGCCGTTGCCGTCTGAGTTGCCTTTGACCTCCTGGCCATTGACAGTGAAGGTGACGCTGGCTTGTGGCCGCTCACCCGTTTCACTGTGCTGGGACAAGGCGACAAAGCCGTATTGCTCGCGCTCCTGCAAGACACTGGCGTCGCTCACCAGCGCCAAGATATCTTCGTCAAAAATCTCGCTTTTACGATCAGCCAGCTCTTTAAATTTTGCAAAGGCGTTGTTGATGTCGGTCTCGCTCTCCATTTGCACGCCGAGGTCTAACAAACGCTGCTTGAACGCGTTGCGGCCGCTGAGCTTGCCCAGCACCATCTTGCTGGCGGTCCAGCCAACGTCTTCGGCGCGCATGATCTCGTAGGTTTCCCTAGCCTTGAGCATGCCATCTTGATGAATGCCTGAGGCATGGGCAAAGGCGTTGGCACCAACCACGGCCTTGTTGGGCTGAACCACAAAGCCTGTGGTCTGACTGACCATGCGGCTGGCCGCCAAAATCTGCAATGCATCAACGTTCATGTCGAGATTGAAGTAATCACGGCGCGTTTTCACGGCCATGACGATTTCTTCCAATGCGCAATTGCCGGCGCGCTCGCCCAAGCCATTGATGGTGCACTCAACCTGACGTGCGCCGCCGATCTTCACGCCCGCCAAGGAGTTGGCTACGGCCATACCGAGGTCGTTGTGGCAGTGCACCGACCAGATCGCCTTGTCGCTGTTGGGCACGCGCTCGCGCAGCGTCTTGATGAAGTTGCCATAAAGTTCCGGCACGGCATAACCCACGGTGTCGGGCACGTTGATGGTGGTCGCACCTTCTTTGATGACCGCTTCGATCACGCGGCACAGGTAATCGATGTCGCTGCGGTAGCCGTCTTCAGGGCTGAACTCGACATCCGCCACCAAATTGCGCGCAAATCGCACGGACAGTGTGGCCTGCTCCAACACCTGCTCTGGCGTCATGCGGAGTTTTTTCTCCATGTGCAGAGCGCTGGTGGCGATGAAGGTGTGGATACGTGCTGAGCGTGCGCCCTTCAAGGCCTCGGCAGCACGCGAAATATCGCGGTCATTGGCGCGCGCCAACGAGCAGATGGTCGAGTCCTTGATAGCATTGGCGATCGCCTGCACGGCATCAAAGTCACCGTTCGAGCTGGCGGCAAAACCGGCTTCAATCACATCGACTTTGAGCCGCTCCAACTGACGTGCAATGCGCAGCTTTTCGTCGCGGGTCATGGACGCACCCGGGGACTGTTCGCCGTCGCGCAAGGTGGTATCAAAAATTATCAATTTATCGGTCATGTCGAGTCTCCTGAGATCTAGCGTGCTGATTCAATCTGTGATGGTAGCGCTGACAGGCGCTAAATCGCCACGTCCTGCTTGGCTTCGTTGCAGCCCAGAGACGATGGCTTTGAGAGAGGCCGAAACGATGTTGCCATCCATGCCGACGCCGAAGAGCGTTTCTTCATTGATGCGCAATTCGAGGTAAGCCACGGCCTGCGCGCCCGCGCCCGATCCGATCGCGTGTTCACGGTAATCGAGCACGCGAACCACCTGCCCGGTCGCCGCCATCAGCCCCGCCACAAAAGCGTCTATAGGTCCGGTGCCGCTGCCCTGAATCGCATGCACATGGGCACCCAAACGCACGTCGGCCTTGATGCTGAAAAGCTTGCCTTCCGCCTGCGTACTTTCTTCGATCATCAGGCGCTCAGGGGCGACCACGGTCTGCACACCATAGGTGGCCTCAAACAAAGCAAACAAGTCTTGCGCCGTGAGCTCTTTGCCACTGGCATCCATCACGCCCTGCACCACTTGGCTGAATTCAATCTGAAGGCGACGCGGCAACTCGAGGCCAAATTCATGCTCCAGTAAATACGCAATACCGCCCTTGCCCGACTGGCTGTTGACGCGAATGACCGCTTCGTAGCTACGCCCAAGGTCCATCGGGTCAATTGGCAAATAAGGCATGTCCCAGACATCGCCATCACGGCGCGCCGCGAAGGCTTTTTTGATGGCATCTTGGTGCGAGCCTGAGAACGAGGTGTAAACCAAATCTCCGGCATACGGATGACGCGGATGCACGGGCAACTGGTTGCAATACTCGACCGTTCTGCGGACTTCATCGATGTCCGAAAAATCGAGACCAGGCGAGATGCCCTGCGTGTAAAGATTCAGCGCGATGTTGACCAGATCGACATTGCCGGTGCGCTCGCCGTTACCGAACAAACAGCCTTCAATCCGGTCGGCGCCAGCCATCAATGCCAGCTCACCGGCGGCTGTGCCGGTGCCGCGGTCGTTGTGCGGATGAACCGAGATGACGATCGCGTCACGCCGCGCCAAATGTCTGTGCATCCACTCCATCATGTCGGCGAAAATATTCGGTGTTGAATGCTCGACAGTCGACGGCAAATTGATGATGCACTTGTGCTCGGGCGTCGGTTGCCAGACGTCGGTAACGGCATCGACCACGCGCTTTGAAAATGCCAGCTCAGTGCCCGACCACATCTCGGGCGAGTATTGAAAAGTCCAGCGCGTCGCTGGTTGCGCGGCCGCCAGTTGCTTAAACAAACGGGCGTTGGCAGTGGCCAGTTCAACGATCTCGTCTTCATTCATGCCGAGCACCACCCGGCGCATGACAGGAGCTGTTGCGTTGTAAAGATGGACGATGGCTTTTTTCGCCCCTTGGAGGGCTTCAAAAGTACGACGAATCAAGGGCTCGCGGGCCTGCGTCAGCACCTGAATCGTGACGTCGTCCGGGATCAAGTTCTCGTCGATCAAACGGCGCAAAAAATCATATTCTGTTTGGGAAGCAGAGGGGAATCCGACTTCAATTTCTTTGAAACCAATTTTCACCAGCATCTCGAACATCTTGAGCTTGCGTGGAATGTCCATCGGCTCAATCAAGGCTTGGTTTCCGTCCCGCAAGTCGACACTGCACCAAATCGGCGCGGCCGTCAGCACGGCATCTGGCCAGGTACGGTCGGTCAACTTGACCGGTGCGAAGGCTTTGTATTTGCTGGAAGGTGTGTTCAACATGTTTATCTCGACAGTGTGAAAAGTAAAAAACGACGTGCCAATGAAAAACGGCCCGTTGCTGCTGCAGACGGGCCGTTGATGGGATAACACGTGCGCGCTACCGTCTCCGCCCAAAGGCTGGTAGCAGTAGTGCGAACGAAATTAAATTCATAGAGATCAATGTATCACAAAATTTGGGAGGGTAGATCAAGGCTGTGGCTATGACCAGCACGGTCTTATTTGTGCAAGCCGCGCTCGTCGGGTTCATCCGTTGAGGTTGAAATCACGCTGGTCTGCAATCCCTTGGTTTTACGCCAGCCGTACAGTGCGTAGCCCGAAAAACCGTACGCCACGAATAAAGCAAACATCACGATGGGCGGGTGAATGTTGATCACCGCAATGCCCAAGGCAATCGCCACGATCACAACGAAGGGTACGCTGCGCTTCAAGCTCAAATCCTTGAAGCTGTAAAAAGGCACGTTGGTGACCATGGTCAAGCCCGAATAAAGCATCAGGGCAAACATGAACCAGCGCACGTCCACACCCGCCACGCCAATGTCGGTCATTAACCAGATGAAACCGGCGACCAAAGCCGCCGCAGCGGGCGACGGCAGCCCTTGGAAAAATTGCTTGTCAACGACAGCTGTGTTGACGTTAAAGCGGGCCAACCTCAACGCAGCACAAGCGCAATAAACAAACGCCGCAATCCAACCCCAGCGCCCGAGACTGGTCAGGGCCCAAACGTAGGCGATCAACGCCGGGGCGGCGCCAAAAGACACCATGTCCGACAATGAGTCCATCTGTTCACCAAAGGCGCTCTGCGTGTTTGTCATACGCGCCACGCGGCCATCTAGACTGTCCAGCACCATGGCACAAAAAACGCCAATGGCAGCTTGGTCAAAGCGGCCATTCATGGCCATCACGATGGCGTAAAAACCACCAAACAGGGCCGCCAGCGTGAAGAGGTTGGGCAGGATATAAATGCCCTTGCTGCGCTTGCGTGCCAAGACTTCGCCAGAAGCCAATTCAGAATCTTCACCATCACTCATGGGACACGCTCCAGGTCGGGTTAACCGCCAGTTCGTCAGCAGCATTTAAATACGAAGGCAATACGCCATTAAGCATCAAGGATACCAAACGCCACATCTGCGTTTGCATCCAGCGGGCATGCTGAGACTTCAAATAAAAAAAGCCGCGCAATCGCTTGCGCGGCTTTTGCCGATCACAGTCCGGGCCGCGAAGGCCCGATCCGCATCAGTTGCGCGTCTGGTCGACGAGCTTGTTTTTGGCAATCCAAGGCATCATGGCGCGCAGTTGAGCGCCCACCACTTCGATGCTGTGGTCAGCGGTGTTGCGACGGCGAGCCGTCATGCTTGGGTAGTTGGTGCGGCCTTCCAAGATGAACATCTTAGCGTATTCACCACTCTGAATGCGCTTCAAAGCATTGCGCATAGCAGTGCGTGACTCTTCGTTGATGACTTCTGGACCGGTCACGTACTCGCCGTATTCGGCGTTGTTCGAGATCGAGTAGTTCATGTTGGCGATGCCGCCCTCATAGATCAGGTCGACGATCAATTTCAGCTCGTGCAAGCACTCGAAGTAAGCCATCTCAGGGGCGTAACCAGCTTCAACCAGGGTCTCGTAACCCATCTTGATGAGTTCAACCGCACCGCCGCACAACACAGCTTGCTCGCCGAACAGATCGGTCTCGGTCTCTTCTTTGAAATTGGTCTCGATGATGCCGGCCTTGCCGCCACCATTGGCCATGGCGTAGGACAGCGCCAAGTTACGGGCCTTGCCGCTCTTGTCTTGATGCACTGCCACCAGATGGGGCACGCCGCCACCTTGGGTGTAGGTGTTGCGAACAGTGTGGCCTGGTGCCTTTGGCGCGACCATCCAGACGTCGAGGTCAGCGCGTGGGATGACCTGGTTGTAATGCACGTTGAAACCGTGCGCGAAGGCCAGCGAAGCGCCGTGCTTGATGTTCGGTGCGACGTTGTTCGCATAGACCTCGCCGATTTGCTCGTCTGGGAGCAAGATCATGACCACATCGGCAGCCTTGACGGCGTCATTGACTTCCATCACGGTCAGGCCGGCTTTGCCGACTTTGTCCCATGAAGCGCCGCCTTTACGCAGACCGACCACGACCTTGACGCCGCTGTCGTTCAAATTTTGTGCGTGCGCATGGCCCTGGCTGCCGTAGCCGAGGATGGCGACTGTCTTGCCCTTGATCAGACTCAGGTCGCAATCTTTGTCGTAAAAAACTTTCATTCTTATCTCCGAATAGGTTTTGGCGAAAATGCCCTTCGACAGGCTGAGGGCGAACGATGAAAGTCAATCGCCACAAAAATCCATCCGCGCCCCGCCTGTCGAAAACGCGCGAACGGACAACTCAACTTCAAACCCGCAGGATTCTCTCACCTCGGCCAATGCCGCTGGCACCCGTGCGCACAGTTTCTAAAATGGCACTGCGGTCAATCGCTTCCAGAAATGCGTCGTTCTTGGTCAGGTCGCCGGTGAGCTCGATGGTGTAGCTTTTCTCGGTGACGTCGATGATGCGACCGCGAAAAATATCCGCCATTCGCTTCATTTCTTCACGCTCCTTACCCACCGCGCGAACCTTGACCATCATGAGCTCACGCTCGGTGTAGGCGCCTTCGGTCAGGTCAACCACTTTGACGACTTCGATGAGCCGGTTCAGGTGCTTGGTGATCTGCTCAATGACGTCGTCCGAACCCGTGGTCTGGATCGTCATGCGCGACAAGCTGGGGTCTTCCGTGGGCGCCACGGTCAGACTCTCGATGTTGTAACCCCGGGCAGAGAAAAGACCGACCACACGCGACAGCGCACCGGGTTCGTTTTCGAGCAGAACAGCAATGATGTGTTTCATATAAATGGATTCCTCTTTTCGCTGCCCTCCCCTGCACACGGTAATGTGCAAGCTCGGCAGGCAATAGATTCGTCTTGAATCGGGTCAATGGATCTGGGCGAATAAGCCATCACTGCCTCAACGCCTCGTTTGAATAAAGCGGCGAGCGCTTTAAAAATTAAAGGTCCTCGCTCCCCAGCAGCATTTCAGTGATGCCCTTGCCGGCCTGAACCATCGGGAAGACGTTTTCGGTCGGGTCGGTGCGGAAGTCCATGAACACCGTGCGGTCTTTCAGCCGGCGCGCTTCACGCAACGCTGGCTCCACATCCTCAGGGCGCTCGATCAGCATGCCGACGTGGCCATAAGCCTCGGCCAATTTCACGAAGTCTGGCAACGCGTCCATGTAGCTGCTGCTGTAGCGGCCAGCGTATTCAACTTGCTGCCACTGTCGCACCATGCCGAGATAGCGGTTGTTCAGCGCGACGATCTTGATCGGCGTGTTGTACTGCAGGCAAGTCGAGAGTTCCTGGATGCACATCTGCACCGAGCCTTCACCTGTGACGCAGAAAACCTCGCTGTCGGGCCTGGCCAGCTTAACGCCCATGGCGTAAGGAATGCCCACACCCATGGTGCCCAAGCCACCCGAATTGATCCAGCGGCGCGGCTCGTCAAACTTGTAATATTGCGCGGCCCACATCTGGTGCTGACCCACATCAGAAGTGATGTACGTGTCGGCGTCCTTGGTCATGTTCCAAAGGGTTTCGACCACATACTGCGGCTTGATCACATCGCCGCTGCCGAGGCTGTACTTCATGCAGTCACGCTTGCGCCAGCCGGCAATGGTGTCCCACCAACCGCCCAAGGCATTCGCATCCGGCTTGAGGCCCGACTCACGAATCATGGCGATCAGCTCAGTCAGCACGTCCTTGACGTCACCGACGATGGGCACATCGACCTTGACACGCTTCGAGATGCTGGACGGGTCAATGTCAATGTGAATGATCTTGCGTTCGTTTTGCGCAAAGTGCTTGGGGTTGCCAATCACGCGGTCGTCAAAACGGGCGCCCACAGCCAGCAACACGTCGCAGTGCTGCATGGCGTTGTTGGCTTCTACCGTGCCGTGCATGCCCAACATGCCCAGAAACTTCGGGTCGCTGGCCGGGAACGCGCCCAAGCCCATCAAGGTGTTGGTGCACGGATAACCGAGCATGTTCACCAGTGTGCGCAACTCTTCTGATGCATTGCTTAGCAGCACGCCACCGCCGGTGTAAATGTAGGGACGCTTGGCCGCCAACAACAGCTGCAAGGCCTTGCGGATTTGTCCGCTGTGGCCCTTGCGCACCGGGTTGTAGCTGCGCATTTCAACCGTCTCTGGGTAGTGAAAAGCGCATTTCTTGAAGGAGACATCCTTCGGAATATCAACCACCACCGGGCCTGGACGTCCGGTGCGAGCGATGTGAAAAGCTTTTTTCAGCGTGTCGGCCAAGTCGCGCACATCCTTGACCAAGAAGTTGTGCTTGACGATCGGACGTGTGATGCCCACGGTGTCGCACTCCTGGAAGGCATCCAAACCAATCGCGTGCGTGGGCACTTGACCGGTGATGATGACCATCGGGATGCTGTCCATGTAGGCCGTCGCAATGCCGGTGACGGCATTCGTCACACCCGGGCCGGACGTCACCAGGGCCACACCGACTTCGCCGGTGGCACGAGCGTAACCATCAGCGGCGTGAACGGCTGCCTGCTCGTGGCGCACCAGCACGTGCTGAATCGTGTCTTGTTTGTAGAAAGCGTCGTAAATATAGAGGACTGCGCCGCCGGGGTAACCCCAGATGTGCTTGACGTTTTCAAGCTGGAGTGCGCGGACCAAAATTTCGGAACCCATGAGCTCTGGATGTTTGTCGTCGGCGTGCTGAGATGCAGCTGCTGCGGAAGCGATTTCCGCTTTGGAGATTTCCATGATGAACCTTTGTGAATTTCTCTAACGAAATAACTTGGGTGCCTCTTCGCTCGTTCTTGTGAAACTGCGTCGAGACTTGAGACCAAAACCATAAGCGGACTTATATTCCGCCGAGTCATGACCCGTTTGCCTTTTAAATTGCAGCCAGCATTATGGCACCGCCGATTCAATAGTCATTTAAGGAGCTTCAGTTGTGAAGCTCAGCCCCCCCTTAGTGCGATAATTTTGCAAAGTTTGGCCTCATGTCAAACAGCTCAGGTAAACGACAAAAAAAAACGACCAGAGACAACCGGAACTCATCACCTTTGGCAACTGAACAAGAACTTTCCGACTTTCTCAAGAGCGTTGAAAAACGCGCTTTCAAGCGCAGCATGTACCACGTGCGCGACGAGGAAGCAGCCCTTGACATTGTTCAAGACACCATGATGAAGCTGGCTCAGCATTACGGCGACAAGCCAGCGGGCGAGTTGCCCATGCTGTTTCAACGCATCTTGTCCAACAACACCTTGGACTGGTTTCGTCGGCGCAAAACCCGCAATGCCCTTTTCTCTAACCTGAATGACTTTGAGTCAGCCGGAGATGACGGCGATTTCGATCTTCTGGAAACGTTAGAAAGCCTGGTTGACTCCGAAGGAACGGAGAGTGCACAGGACGCCACAGAGCGGGCACAGATCATGCATGAGATCGAATTACAGATTCAGCAATTGCCAGGGCGTCAACGGGAAGCGTTTCTCATGCGTTATTGGGAGGAGATGGACGTTGCTGAAACTGCCGCAGCCATGGGCTGCTCGGAAGGCAGTGTCAAAACACACTGTTCACGGGCAGTTCAGGCCCTCAGCAAGGCTTTGAGCGCCAAAGGGATTAAATTATGACAAACGCACTACTCAATAAGACTACCGCCTTGCAAGACCGTCGCGGGCTCAAACTAGCGTCTTACCTCAGCGTGGGCACCGCCGAGTTGCCGCACGATATTTCTGAGCGCTTGCGCGTGGCGCGGACTCAGGCTTTGTCGCAACGAAAAATAACCAAATTGGGGGCACGTACCGTGACCCCTAATGGCGGGAGCGCTGCACTGACATGGGGCCACGACGAGAGCTTGGGTTTGTGGGGCCGAATCGGCTCCATCATTCCATTGATCGCCTTAGTGATCGGCTTGCTGTTCATCAATTCGATGCAAAACGACAATCGGGCGCGTGAGTTGGCAGAAGTCGATGTCGCCATTTTGACGGACGTATTGCCGCCAGCAGCGTTTGCTGACCCAGGTTTTATCCAATTCCTCAAAGCTGAACTTTAAGAACAAGTCGGACTTCATGATTGCACAGCTTCATTTTTGCGCCCATCTGTCTTCAATCAGGATGTTTTCGGCTGCGCCATTGTTGGCGGTGTTGACGCTTTTGGCATCGCCCAGTTTCAGCCAAACCGAGCGCACTTCAGCACCCAACGGAAGTGGAACATCGACTGCGACCTCAACAACCGGCAAGACTGATCCAACCAATCCCAAAAAAATGGGCGAGCCGAAATCAGGTTGGTCAAAGCTGACGCCTGCGCAGCAAAAAACGTTGCAACCCTTAGCAAACAGTTGGGATTCACTGAATACGGGACAACAGCGTAAATGGCTGGAGGTCTCTCGCAACTACGCCACATTGTCAGCCGAGGGCAAAATCAGCATGCACAGCCGTATGGCCGAATGGGCGGCTCTCAGCAACCGAGAGCGCGCTGAAGCCCGACTCAATTTTGCGACGACCAAGGAACTGTCCCACGAACTAACGGCCACGGAGAAGAAAGCCAAATGGGAGGCTTACCAATCACTCAGCGCTGAAGAAAAGAAAAAACTAACGGACAAAGGTTCGCGACCACCGTCTGGTGCGGCTACCGCCACAAGGCCGGTGGCGCCGCAAAAGCTAGCAACGCTGCCAACTCCCGTGACCGCGTCTGTCAAGCAGCCTAAAATGCCTGCTGATTCGCGAACTGGCAGGGACAACGCCCTCACTACCGACCATTGAGTCGAACCCGGGTATCGTGATCGTCGGTGCCTGTCAGAATCACGGGCCGATGCAGCATCAGTCCCAACCCCAAAAACGGCACTCTATTCATGTTTGATGAATTCAAAACCCCCTCACTGCGCAGGCGCATGGCCTGCTGGCTGTACGAGGGCATGCTGATGTTTGCGGTCATGTTCATCGCCGACTATTTGTTCAGCACCTTGACGCAAACCCGCAACGCCATGGACAACCGGCATGCGCAACAAGCCTTTTTGTTTCTGGTGTTTGGTATTTACTTCGTCTGGTTCTGGGCCCACGGCCAAACCTTGGCGATGAAAACCTGGAACATCCGGGTCACCGACCTGCAAGGGAAAAAGATCAGCCAACGCCGTGCGCTGCTGCGCTACACGCTGAGCTGGGTCTGGTTTCTGCCGCCGCTGGCTGTCAGCTGGTTGTTCGGTGTGAATGCCAAAGAAGCCTTGGTGCTGGCCGGCGGCTGGATCGCCATCTGGGCTATCTTGTCGCGCTTTCATCCGCAGCGTCAGTTTTGGCATGACGCCATGGCGGGAACTCGGCTGGAGACTTTTCGACACCCACCGGCCAAAAGCACGTCATGACCAACGCCCCCGTCAATCCCCAAAAATTGCGCAAAGGGCTGTCGCGCATCTGGCATGCGGCTGGCTATTCGCTGGCGGGCCTGCGTGCAGGCTGGCACGAAACCGCTTTCAGGCAAGAAGCTGTGGCCAGCATGGTCTTGCTTCCTGCTGCTTTCTGGCTGGGCAAAAACTGGGTTGAAATCGCTTTTCTGATCGCCTGTCTGGTGCTGGTGTTGGTGGTTGAGCTGCTCAACACCGCGGTAGAAAGCGCGATTGACCGGGTCGGCCCTGAGTGGCACGACCTGTCCAAACGTGCCAAAGACATCGGCAGCGCTGCCGTCTTGCTGTGCTTGCTGCTGTGCAGCGGTGTTTGGTTAACGGCGTTATTCCAGCGCTTGACGGCATGAGCCCGGTGATGACTGACAAGCCGGCATTTTCGGTGTGCGTTTATTGCGGCTCGCGGCCAGGCACTGAACCGGCTTATGTCTCAGTCGCTCAACAGGTAGGTCGCTGGATTGCCGAGCAGCAGGGACAACTCGTTTATGGCGGCGGTCACAACGGTTTGATGGGCGCCATGGCTGATGCCTGCCTGCAAGCGGGGGGCCGCGTAATTGGCGTGATCCCCAAGGCGCTGGTTGACAAAGAGTGGGCACACACCGGCTGCACAGAGCTCCATGTGGTGGACACCATGCACGAGCGCAAGCAAATCATGGCCGAGCACGCTGATGCGTTTTTGGCGCTGCCCGGCGGCATCGGCACCTTCGAAGAATTTTTTGAAGTCTGGACTTGGCGCCAATTGGGCTACCACAACAAGCCGGTCGGCCTGCTGAACCTGAACGGCTACTACGACAGCTTGCTGGTGTTTTTGAATTCTGCTGTGAAGCAAGGCTTCATGAACGATTGGCAGATGGACTTGATACGCACCAGCACTGATGCCTCAGCCCTGCTCGACATGCTGGTGGCTGAAGCCAAACAGGGTCTAGCCTCAGAAAAACTAAGGCTAGACCAGATCTAAATCGGCGAATCGGGGGTCAGACTGCCGATTCATCTTCTTCACCTGTGCGAATACGCACAACACGCTCGACACTGGTGACGAAAATTTTGCCGTCACCGATTTTGCCCGTACGCGCGGCGCGCACGATGGCGTCAACACAGCGTTCCACATCGTCGGTTTTAACGACCACTTCAACCTTGACCTTCGGCAAAAAGTCGACCACGTACTCGGCGCCGCGGTACAGCTCGGTGTGGCCTTTTTGGCGACCAAAGCCCTTGACTTCAGTCACGGTCAGTCCGGTCACACCGCACTCGGCCAAAGCCTCGCGGACTTCTTCGAGCTTGAAAGGTTTGAGGATGGCGGTAATTTGCTTCACTGAAAGACTCCGTTGAGATTTTGAAATAGGTTGAAAGCTTAAGCCCGAAATTGACTGGTCACAGGATAGCGCCAATCTTTGCCGAAGCTGCGATGGCTAACCCGAATGCCGATAGGCGCTTGCCGCCGTTTGTATTCGTTGATCTTGATCAAGCGCGTGATGCGCTCAACCACCGCAGCATCGAACCCAGCCGCCACCATGCTACCGATACTTTCGTCATTTTCCATGTAGCGCGTCAAGATGGCATCTAGCACTTCGTAAGGCGGCAGGCTGTCTTGGTCGGTCTGGTCGGCACGCAGCTCAGCACTCGGCGGGCGCGTGATGATGCGCTCCGGAATCGGGCTGTCACAGGTGCCATAAGGGTTGTTTTCATTCCGCCAGCGAGCCAGCTTGAAGACCGTGGTTTTCAGCAAGTCCTTGATGACCGCAAAACCGCCGGCCATGTCGCCGTAGAGCGTGCAATAGCCGGTGGCCATCTCGCTCTTGTTACCAGTGGTCAGCACGATAGAGCCGAACTTGTTGGACAGCGCCATGAGAAAAACGCCGCGAATACGCGCCTGAATATTTTCTTCAGTCGCGTCTTCGGGCAAGCCCTTGAATTCGCCGCCCAAGGAAGCCTTGAAGGCCTCGAACTGCGGCGTGATGGATATCTCGTCGTAACGCACATGCATGCGCTCAGCCATCTCCCGTGCGTCAATCCATGAGATATCGGCTGTGTAAGGCGACGGCATCATCACCGTGCGGACTTTGTCTGCGCCCAGCGCGTCGACCGCAATGGCCAGCACCAAGGCCGAATCAATGCCGCCAGACAAGCCCAAAATCGCGCTCGGGAAGCGGTTCTTACCCAGGTAGTCACGCACCCCCAGCACCAGCGCGTCCCACAGGTCCGCTTCGATGCTGCGCGCAGGCGCCATCTCGGCCTTCAGGGTCAAGGCGCCAGCAATGGTGCGCGTGGCAGCAATATCAAACAGCGCTTCTTGAAAGCTCACCGCCCGACCCGCCAACGTACCGTCAGCTTGCACGGCAAACGAATGGCCTTCAAAAACCACTTCGTCTTGACCGCCCACCAAATGGGCAAAGACAAGCGGCAAGCCCGTGGCAAGCGCACGGTTGCGCATCATGTCTTCGCGCTCAGCACCCTTGCCGCCATGAAAAGGCGAGGCGTTGATGACCGCCAACAACTCGGCGCCCGCGTCCTTGGCCAGCTGCGCTGGCTCGTCAAACCAAGCGTCTTCGCAGATCAGCAGACCGACCGAAACACGGTCAGTGCCCTCGCCCACCTGAAAAACGCAGCGGCCTTGGCCGGGCGTGAAGTAACGCCGCTCGTCAAAGACTTGGTAGTTGGGCAGTTCGCGTTTGGCATAGGTGTGCGTGCGCCGGCCTTCTTGGAGCACGTGCGCGGCGTTGCTGAGCTGCGGCACCGTCACGCTGCGCGTACGCACACCCAGTCCAGCGTCGCTCAAGCTAGGGCTGCCGACGACAACGGCCAAGCCCTTTAACCCGGCCAGCTCACGGGCTACAACATCCACGGCATCATCGCAGGCTTGAATAAAAGCCGGGCGCAAAAAAAGATCCTCGGCCGCGTAACCGCAAATAGCCAGTTCGGGTGTCAGCACCAAGCGCGCACCATCGGCGTAGGCTTGATGTGCAGCGTCAATGATCTTGCGGGCATTTCCCGTCATGTCGCCCACAACATAATTCAGCTGGGCAACGCAAATTTTCAGTAGCATGGGCAGACAGTCAATGAAAAAAGAGCCATTGAAAAATAACGTCAACGATTATGTCATTCGGGTCTTCGATTCCCCTCTGGAGGTGGATGCCCATGCGTGGGACGACTTGCTGGCAGTGCAAAACCTTACTGGTACGCTCAATCCCTTCATGCGCCATGCGTACTTGGCGGCCATGTACGCCAGCGGCAGCGCGTCACCCGAGACCGGTTGGACGCCCCGCTTCGTGGCGCTATACGCCGGCGAAACGTTGATGGCGGCGTGCGCGCTTTACCTGAAAGTCCATTCGTATGGCGAGTATGTTTTTGACTGGGCCTGGGCCAATGCCTACCAGCAACACGGCTTGGCCTATTACCCCAAGGCCGTCGTTGCACCGCCGTTCACGCCTGTGCCCGGCCCGCGTCTGTTGGCCCGCGACGCAGCTTCACGCGTGATGTTGGTGAAAGCGCTGGTGGCTTGGTGTGAAGCCGAGCAACTGTCGTCGCTGCACTTGCTGTTTGCTGCGGATGAGGACATTGCGGCTTGTGCGGAGGCCGGTCTACTACTGAGGCACACAGTCCAATTCCACTGGAAGAATGTGGTCCCCACGCTTGTCGCTTCGCGTAATGCGCTGCCCCCCGCAAAATTTAAGGATTTCGACGAGTTTTTAGCCTCCCTGAATCAGGAGAAGCGCAAAAAAATTCGGCAAGAGCGGCGCAAGGTGGCTGAGGCGGGTGTGGTTTTCCGGTGGTCACGTGGCGTCGACATCAGCACTGCCGATTGGGATTTTTTCTACAGCTGCTACGAGCGCACGTACCTTGAGCATGGCAATGCGCCTTACCTGAGCCGTGATTTTTTCGAGCGCATGGCCAAGACCATGCCCGAGAACTGGCTGCTATTTGTAGCGGAAAGGGACAGCGTGCCGATGGCCTGTAGTCTCATCGCGTTGAGTGTGGAAACATCCACGAGCGATGGTCAGTCGGCGCAGGTTCAAAAAACAGCTTATGGCCGCTACTGGGGCGCGCTCGAACGGGTTGATTGCCTGCACTTCGAGGCTTGTTATTACCAGCCCCTGCAATGGTGCATAGAGCACGGTTTTGACAGTTTTGAAGGCGGTGCGCAAGGTGAGCACAAGATGGCGCGGGCGCTGTTGCCGGTCAAAACCACCAGCGCGCATTGGCTTGCGCACCCCTCATTTGCTGACGCGGTTGAGCGTTTTCTGGAGCGCGAAGGCCAAGGTATTGCCAACTACATGGAAGACTTGGAGCGGCGAAATCCGTTCAAGCCGGCCAAGCCCGCCGAATAAACAAATAAGCGCTCAGATCAAGTCAAGCGCAAACCCAACCAGAGGGCAGCACCGGACGCGATGGCGACCAAGACCAGCGCGGCACCGAAACGCGCGGTGCGTTTGCGCATGGCCTCGATGCGCTGAATCAATTGCGCGTTTTGCTCGGCCAAGGCGGTGATCAAACCAGTCGACTCCGTCAGTCGCTGCTGCAACTCGCCCGCCACCGATTGCAAGGTCGCAATTTGCGCCTGCAAATTACCCAGCGTCAAATGCTCAGGCGGTTGCCTAGACTGTGCTTCCAGATCGGCAGCGTGATCAACGCCATCCTTGTTGGCCACCGAGCCCCAGAGTTTTTTAGCGCCTGCAGCGACCTTCGGCGCGTTACGAACCACATCAGACCAAGGAACACTT
>CANFSO010000013.1 GCA_947449895.1 Comamonadaceae bacterium | reverse complement strand
TCAACCAATTCGTCATCCTCAATGAACTCAACGCCGTATTCCAGTGTGCATTCAATCGGTGGCGTGATTTTGATCGCGTCTTCTTTGCCTGACACACGGAAGTTAGTCAGCTGCTTGGTACGCGTGGCGTTCACCACCAGATCGTTGTCACGACTGTGGATACCGACAATCATGCCTTCGTATACAGGGTCGTTCGCCTTGACGAACATACGACCACGGTCGTCCAGTTTGCCCAGTGCGTAGGTGAAAATTTCACCAGCGTCCATGGAAATCAGCACACCATTTTTACGGCCACCGATGTCGCCTTTGTGCGGTTCGTAGCAGTCAAAAATGTTGGCGATCAAGCCAGAGCCGCGCGTCAAGTTCAGGAATTCGTTGGTGAAACCGATCAGGCCACGAGCCGGAATGCGGTATTCCAAACGAACGCGACCACGGCCGTCAGATTCCATGTTGACCAAGTCGCCCTTGCGCTCGCCCAGGGCTTGCATCACGCCACCTTGGTGGGTTTCTTCGATGTCAGCGGTGACCAGCTCGATAGGCTCCCACTTCTCGCCGTTGACTTCTTTGATCACCACGCGTGGCTTCGAAACAGCCATTTCGAAGCCTTCACGGCGCATGTTTTCCAACAAGATAGTCAGGTGCAATTCGCCTCGACCCATGACTTCGAAGATACCTTCTTCGTCGGTTTCTTTCACGCGCAAAGCGACGTTGTGTTGCAGTTCTTTTTGCAGGCGGTCCCAGATTTGACGGCTGGTGACGTACTTGCCTTCGCGGCCGGCCAATGGGCTGGTGTTGACGCAGAAGTTCATGGTCAGTGTTGGCTCATCGACTTTGAGCATAGGCAGCGGCATCGGGGTCACCGGGTCGGTGATGGTCACGCCGATACCGATGTCATTGATGCCGTTGATCAGCACAATTTCGCCTGGGCCAGCTTCAGTGGCTTGCACACGCTCCAAGCCTTGGAACGTCAGCACTTGATTGATACGGCCTTTGATGGCTTTGCCGTCCGGGCCTTCCATGACAACGACGTCCATCATTGGCTTGATCGTGCCCTGCTTGATACGGCCAACACCAATACGACCAACGAATGTCGAGAAGTCAAGTGCGGAAATTTGCAGCTGCAGTGGCGCAGCTGGGTCGCCAGATTGCGCTGGCACGTGCTTCAGCACGGTGTCGAACAGAGCCGACATGTCTGGGCCCCACTGCTCACCGGGTGCGCCCTCTTCCATCGACGACCAGCCGTTGATGCCGGAGGCGTAGACGACTGGGAAATCCAATTGTTCGTCGGTCGCACCGAGTTTGTCGAACAGATCAAAAGCAGCGTTAACGACGAAGTCAGGACGTGCGCCTGGCTTGTCAACTTTGTTCACCACCAAGATTGGCTTCAGGCCTAGAGCCAATGCCTTTTTAGTGACGAAACGCGTTTGTGGCATCGGGCCTTCTTGCGCGTCAATCAGCAACACGACACCGTCAACCATTGACAAAGCGCGTTCGACTTCACCACCGAAGTCAGCGTGGCCTGGGGTGTCAACGATATTGATGTGCGTGCCCTTCCAGGTCACGGCGCAGTTTTTGGCCAGAATCGTGATGCCACGTTCTTTTTCAATGGCGTTGTTGTCCATCACGGTGTCCACGACTTTTTCGTGTTCGGCGAAGGTGCCGGACTGACGCAGCAATTGGTCAACCATGGTGGTCTTACCATGGTCAACGTGGGCGATGATGGCGATGTTACGGATCTGTTTATGACTCATGGTGGGCTTTCTAAAACTTCAAAACTTTTTGACTAGACGGTCTGGTGTGACATCAAGTCAAGGCTGGGGGGCTCATCGGAATGAAGCGCTGGACCAGCCGATGCTGCAGTTGCGCTGCCAATGGCGGCGCTCTTCAGCATGTCCTGTACTTCAATGGGGCTGAGCAAACGCTCAGGAATCAACTCGTTGTCGGTCACGTGGGCCGTGCCTAAAAATGCGTAAGGGTCGTTACCAAAAACCTGCACCAAGGGCTGGTTCTCGGCAATCTGCGGACCCCATTGACCGGCTTCGCCACGGCGAGGCAGACCACTTAAAAATCGACCGGCGTTATCAGCATCTAAGCTGACCGACGGCGCGGCAGACACCAACGACTGCGGCGGCAACAGGCAAGCATCACGATCGGCTTCGCTCATGGTTTCAAGCGCGCTCAAGCTGACGCAGTGACTGGCCAAGTAACCACCGGTTTCAATGCGACGCAAAAAGCCGAGGTGCGCGCCGCAACCAATGGCTTCGCCGATGTCTTCACCGAGCGTGCGGATGTAGGTGCCCTTGCTGCAACGCACGATGATGCGTATGGCGGCAGGCGCCCGTTCATCATGGGCGACGGCCATCTGCATCTCATGAATCACGATATGCCGCGGCTCGCGCTCGACTACTTGGCCCGCACGGGCGTATTCGTAAAGTGCCTTGCCGTCTTTTTTAAGCGCCGAATACATGGGGGGAATTTGGGCCTGCGGACCGCTGAACTGTGCAGTCAATTTTTCAAGCAACTCAGCAGTGATCTCAGGCACGTCACGGGTTTCAATGACCTCGCCTTCGGCATCTGCCGTGGTCGTTTTTTGGCCCAGCAGCAAGACCGCTTCATAGGTTTTGTCTGCTTCCAGCTGCATCTGACTGAACTTGGTAGCCGCACCAAAACATAGCGGCAAAACGCCCGTCGCCAGCGGATCGAGCGTGCCAGTATGGCCGGCTTTTTCAGCGCGCATCAGCCACTTGGCCTTTTGCAAGGCCTGATTACTCGACAGACCTATCGGTTTGTCGAGCAGCAGCACGCCATGCACGGGACGTCGCTGAATTTTCTGGCGGGGACTGGATGTTTGCGTCATATATATCGACAGGCTCGGCGAGCAAATTTGTCTGCTCGCTGGCTAGCACCGTTAACCCCGAACCTGTCAAAGGGCAACGGCGCTGGATCAGTCGTCTTGAGCGCGGGAGGCAACAGCCTTGGCTATCAAGGCATTCATGTCAGAAGCACTTTCTGTGGTTCGGTCGAACAAGAAATGCAGTGTTGGCACGGTGTGGATCATCAGCTTCTTGAACAAGCCATTGCGCAGAAAACCTGCGGCTTGGTTCAAGGCTTCTTCACACTCTTTCGGATCTCCGACCAGAACGCTGAAATACACTTTGGCATGTGCGTAGTCGGGGGTGACCTCGACTGATTGCACCGTCACCATGCCCACCCGCGGGTCTTTCAACTCGCGCGCGATCAGCGCCGTCAGATCACGCTGGATCTGGTCGGCTACGCGAAAACCGCGGTTGGGTGTGGAAGATTTCTTACGCATTTAAAAATGAAAATGTTAACTGGGGGTGGTGACGGACCCGTGACAACATAGCTGTCACGGGTCTGTTGGCCGCTCGTGCTTTAGGCTTCGAGCGTCCGGGCGACTTCCCTGATTTCGAAGAACTCAAGAATATCGCCCACCTGGATGTCGTTATAGCCCTTGACGTTCAAGCCGCACTCGAAGCCTTCTTTGACTTCGCGTGCATCGTCTTTGAAACGCTTGAGTGAGTCAAGTTCACCCGTGAAGATGACCATGTTTTCGCGCAGGAGTCGCAGACGCGCGTTGCGGCGAACCACACCCGCAGTAACCATACAACCAGCAATGGAACCGATCTTGCTGACCTTGAAGACTTGACGAATCTCGGCATTGCCGATGACTTCTTCTTTCTTGTCCGGAGTCAACATGCCCGACATCGCGGCGCGTAATTCGTCAACAGCGTCATAAATGATGTTGTAGTAACGAATCTCAATGCCGTTGTTCTCGGCTTGCTTGCGAGCCTGCGCATCGGCGCGGGTGTTGAAACCAATCAGCACTGCTTTGGATGCGATCGCGAGGTTGACGTCCGACTCGGAAATCCCGCCAACTGCGGAGTACACGAGTTGAACCTTGACCTCGTCAGTCGACAACTTGAGCAGCGACTGGGCCAAGGCTTCTTGCGAACCCTGCACGTCGGCTTTGATGATGATCGGCAGCATCTTGACTTCGCCAGCCGACAGGTCCGAGAACATGTTCTCGAGCTTGGAAGCTTGTTGCTTGGCCAGTTTGGTGTTGCGGAACTTGCCAGCACGGTAAGTCGCGATTTCGCGGGCACGACGCTCGTCGGTCATGACCATGAACTCGTCGCCAGCTTGCGGCACTTCAGTGAGACCTTGAATTTCGACTGGAATCGAAGGGCCCGCTGTCTTGATTGTCTTGCCGTTTTCGTCGAGCATGGCGCGCACACGACCAAAGGTCGAACCGGCCAGCACCACGTCGCCAGCCTTCAGGGTACCGGACTGAACCAGCACGGTCGCAACCGGCCCACGACCCTTGTCGAGACGGGCTTCAATCACCAGGCCCTTGGCCAAGGCATCGACCGGTGCACGCAATTCGAGCACCTCGGCTTGTAGCAGGACTTGTTCCAGCAGATCGTCAACACCGGCACCGGTGTGAGCGGAAACGCCCACAAAAGGCACATCGCCGCCGAACTCTTCGGGAATAACTTCTTCAGTGACCAGTTCACCCTTGACGCGGTCAAGGTTGATGCCAGGCTTGTCAATTTTGTTGATGGCCACGACGATAGGAACGCCAGCCGCTTTCGCGTGCTTGATGGCTTCGCGAGTTTGCGGCATGACACCGTCATCCGCCGCAACCACCAAGATCACAATGTCAGTCGCTTGTGCGCCACGGGCACGCATAGCCGTGAAGGCCTCGTGACCCGGCGTGTCCAGGAAGGACACCATGCCGCGTGGGGTTTCCACATGGTAAGCGCCTATATGCTGGGTGATGCCACCAGCCTCTCCTGAGGCGACTTTGGCTTTACGGATGTAATCGAGCAAGGAAGTTTTGCCGTGGTCAACGTGACCCATGACAGTGACCACCGGTGCACGCGGCAACGACTCAGCTTGTTGGCCTTGCACGTCTTCGTCGGTGAAAGCTTCTGGATCATCCAGCGCTGCCGTGACGGCTTTATGACCCATTTCTTCCACCACAATCATGGCGGTGTCTTGGTCTAGCGGCTGGTTGATCGTGACCATCTGACCGAGTTTCATCAGGTGTTTGATGACCTCAGAGGACTTCACGCTCATCTTGTGTGCCAACTCACCCACGGTGATGGTTTCTGGCACATGAACTTCAATGACCTTGAATTCTGACGGTGCGACAAAAGTTGACTCGGAACGCGCATCGCGGTCTGATGAGCGACGGCCACGCGGGCCACCGCGGAAGTTGCCGCGACCTGGTGCCGTTGGGGCACCACGTGTCTTTAGTTCGGTCTTTTTCTTCGCGTCGTCTTTCCACGTCGAAGACAAATTCTCCGACTTGACTTCTTTCTTGCCAGCAGCGCCAGCCACACCGGCCACCGCAGGGGCGCCGGGCTTGACGGCACCAGGCACCACGGCAGGCTTGTGCAGCGTGCCTTTCATGGCGATTTTCGGGTCGACGTGCGGCACCAAGACGCGCTTAGGGGCGCTCATCATGGCGCGGATGCCGGCAGCTTCTGCCTCGGCCTTTTTGCGACGGTCTTGGAAGTCTTGCACCTTGGCGGCGTCAGCTTGGAACTCTGCAGTGGCTTTGGCTTTCACAGCAGCTTGAGCCGCAGTGACTTCAGCAGCTTTGGCGGCTTGTACTGCTGCAGCGGCTTCTGCTGCGACGGCAGCCGCGGCGGCAGCTTCTGCATTCACCACACTCTGGTCAGGGAATACACGTGAACCGATGACTGGTTTGACGGCAGTTGCTTTTTCAATTTTTTTCGCTTCAGCAGCTCGTGCCGCTTCGGCCGCCGCTTGTGCGCTCAGTTCAGCTTCGATCCGTTCTTTTTCCTGAGCTGCGGCTTGGGCTTCTTGCGCATCACGCAGGCGGCACTTTTCTGCAAACTCTTCTTCTTCTTGACGCAGCAGTAGCTCAGCCTTTTGGCTGGCTTCTTGCTGGGCGCGAAGCAACTCAGAGTTGTCGACGACGGGTTCTTGCGGAGCCACAAGAACGTCTTCAACAGCCACGTCGGAGCCATCTTCACGCTTGACGAAAGTACGCTTCTTGCGCACTTCAACTTGAATCGTGCGAGCACGGCCAGTCGAGTCAGCTTGTTTGATTTCGGTGGTCGATTTCTTGACCAGCGTGATCTTTTTGCGCTCGGCACTGGCAGTGCCGTGACTGGCCTGCAAATAACTCAAAAGCTTTTGCTTGTCGGCCTCGGACAAATGATCGCTGGCTGCTGCCTTGGCGACGCCGGCGCTGGTCAATTGCTCGATCAGGGTTGCGGTGGGTTTATTCAGTTCAGCTGCGAATTCAGCGACGGTAGTGGTACTGGACATAATTAGGTTTCCGTGCGGCCTCCATGATCATTGCTCTTGAGCTGCAGAGGCGTCATCGGTAAACCAATGGGCGCGTGCGGTCATGATCAGGGCTGTGGCTTCGTCCGGAGACTGGCCTGTGATTTCGGTAAGTTCGTCAACGGCCAAGTCGGCCAGATCATCGCGGGTGTTCACACCCGACTCGCTCAACTTGGCGATCAGTTCAGGCGTCAGACCTTCAACATCGCGCAGATTTTGCGAGACTTTTTCAGCGTCTTCTTCCTTGGCGATTTCCATCGTCAGCAAGGCGTCTTTGGCGCGCGTACGCAGCTCATTGACGGTATCTTCATCGAAAGATTCGATCTCAAGCATTTCCTGGATCGGCACATAAGCCACTTCTTCGAGACTGGTGAAGCCTTCGGAGATGAGGATGTCGGCGATTTCTTCGTCAACATCGAGCTTTTCCATGAACAGCTTGCGGCTGCTGTCGGTTTCGACTGCCTGCTTTTGAGCAGACTCGTCGGCCGTCATGATGTTGATCTTCCAGCCGGTCAGCTCAGCGGCAAGGCGAACATTTTGTCCACCGCGGCCGATGGAAATGGCCAGATTTTCTTCATCAACCACCACATCCATGGCGTGACGCTCTTCGTCAACCACGATGGAGGAGACGTTGGCAGGTGCCAGCGCGCCGATGACGAATTGGGCTGGGTCTTCGCTCCACAACACGATGTCAACACGTTCGCCAGCGAGTTCGTTGGTGACGCCGTTGACACGGGTGCCGCGAACACCGACGCAAGTGCCGATCGGGTCAACGCGCTTGTCGTGCGAGAGCACGGCAATCTTGGCGCGGGAACCGGGGTCACGGGCGCAGGATTTGATCTCCAGCAAGCCTTGTTCGATTTCAGGCACTTCTTGGCGGAACAGCTCAATCATGTACTCAGGCGAAGTGCGCGAGAGAATGATGGGCGCACCGCGCAAAGTGGTGTCGACCTCCATGATCATGGCGCGCACGCGGTCGCCAGATCGAAGGTTTTCCTTCGGGATCATGTCGCTGCGGCGCAGACGGCCTTCAACACGACCGGACTCGACAATGATGTCGCCCTTGTCCATGCGTTTGACCGTACCCACGAAAATTTTCTCGCCGCGCGACATGAAGTCGTTCAGCAGCATTTCACGTTCAGCGTCGCGAATTTTTTGCAAGATCACCTGCTTGGCAGCTTGCGCGCCAATGCGGCCGATCGGCAGGCTTTCGACTGGTTTTTCGATGTAGTCGCCTTCTTCGATGTCCGCGATTTCATCGCGTGCATCGCTGACCAGCTCTTCACCCTCAGGGTTTTGCAGGCCAGCTTCGTCAGGGACTACCAGCCAACGGCGGAAGGTTTCGTAAACGCCGCTGTCGCGGTCCACAGCGACGCGGATGTCCACGCCTTCGGGATAGACCTTCTTGGTGGCCGAAGCGAGCGCGAGCTCGACGGCACCAAAAACGACGTCACGTTCAACATTCTTCTCACGCGATATGGCATCAACCAACATCAACAGTTCGCGATTCATTTCACAAGCCTGCCTTTCTCTAATTACTCAGTCTGTTTATCTACAGGTGGGACGCTTTTGGGTCGGCGTCCCTTGAAGTCAACCACGGGCGCCAAACGCGCTTGGGCGATCTCGTCAAGCGTGAAGCCCAGCGCCTGCAAAGGTGCGGGAACTCTGTGCTTGCTCACTTTTTGACCCGGCTTGACCTCTGGCTCTTCAGCCCAGACGATCTGCCAGCCGGTATCGACACGCTCCAGCGTGCCGCGAAATTTTTTGCGATTGGCTGAAATCTCCGTGCCTGCACTGGCGGCAATGCCGATCGGTGCCTTCAAGGTGATGTCAATCAAGTCACCGATAAAACGCTCAAAATCTTGTTCCGTGCGCAGTGGCCTGTCTATTCCGGGCGAGCTGACCTCCAGCCGGGAATACTCAGTACCTTCAACTTCCAGCACAAACTGCAGCTGGCGGGTGACTTTTTCACAGTCTTCTGCGTTGATGTGCTGCTCTGCACCGGGGGCTGTACCCAACACGTAGGGCATGTCAATCGTCACGCGCAGCAATCCGCCGGTCGTGCGCTCAATGTCAACCAGCTCATACCCAAGCCCGGTAACGGTTTGACTAATCGTGCTGTGTAAATCGTGTAAAGCCATTCAGTCTCTGAAATTCATCCGCAGTGCAAAAACAAACGCCCAAAAAAAATGAGCGGTGAAAACCCGCCCATTTGGTCGTGAAGACAGTATTGTAGCCCCCAGTACGCCTCTCTGCAAACAAAATACATGCCAAACGCCGTGCATTTTGATGAATCAGGAGGTTTGCCTTACCAGCAAGCGTGTGTAAGGATGTTGCGGCGACAGCAGCACTTGGTCAACCGTGCCCGATTCAAGCACTTCACCACTTTGCATGACCAGCACATCATGCGCCATGGCCCGAATCACGTCGACATCGTGTGTGATGAGTAAATAACTCAGCCCTCGCTCCCGTTGTAAGCGCTGAAGCAATTCCAGCACCTGTTTTTGAACAGTCACGTCGAGCGCGCTGGTGGGCTCGTCCAGCACCAACATGTCAGGCTCGACCATCAGGGCCCGGGCAATCGCTATGCGCTGGCGCTGACCGCCGGAAAACTCATGTGGATAACGTTGCAACAGACGCGGAAACTGAGTTTCAGCCATGCCGACATCTGCCAAAGCCTTCACCACACGCGGGTATCGTTGTTCGACGCTCAGCTGAGACTGGTGCACACGCAGGCCTTCGCCGACTATTTCTTCGATGCTCATGCGCGGCGACAGAGACGAAAACGGGTCTTGAAAGACGACTTGCACCGCCCGCCGCATGGCTTTGTTGTTGGTTGCGTCGCGGCTCCAAGTTTTACCCGCCAACTGCAGTTCACCCTGACTCGGGTGCAAGCCCAGTACGGCCAGTGCCAAGGTAGATTTCCCTGAACCCGACTCGCCGATAACGCCCAATGTTCGGCCCTTCTCCAAGGTGAAACTGGCGGACTTGACCGCTACAAACTCGCCTTTTTTGAACCAACCACGAAAGCCCGCGATGGGCACCGGGTAGCTGACGCGCAAGTTTCGGCTTTGCATCACGGGTGCGGACGCGACGCTTGAAAAAGCCTCGGTCACATCCCGCACAGGCCGGCTGTCCATCAATTTACGGGTGTACGGGTGTTGCGGCTTGGCGAAGACCTTGGCCACTGGGCCTTGCTCGACGATCAAGCCGTTTTCCATCACCGCGATGCGGTCTGCAAAGCGGCGCACCAAGTTCAAGTCGTGCGTGATGAGCAGCACGGCCATGCCTTTTTTCTTTTGCAGCGCCGACAACAAATCCAAAATTTGAGCGCGCAAGCTGACATCCAGTGCCGTGGTCGGCTCGTCAGCCAGCAACAGACGCGGCTGACAAGCCAGTGCCATCGCGATCATGGCGCGCTGCCGTTGCCCGCCCGATAACTGGTGCGGAAAAGAATGCGAGCGGCGCTCTGCCTCGGAAATGCCGGTGTCTGCCAACAAAGTCACCGCCGCTTGATGTGCCTCGGCCGGGCTCAACCCTTCTTTGAGCTGCAGCACTTCAGCGATCTGATTGCCGACACTGAAGAGGGGGTTCAAGGCCGTCATCGGTTCTTGAAAAATCATCGCGATGTCGCGTCCGCGAACAGCGCGTAAATCGCGCTCTGAGAGCGACAACAAGTCGGCCTGCGCATCGCCTTGTAAGTTGACGCTGCTTACGCTATTTAACCTGTCTTGGACACCTCGAAAAACCGCCTGCCCCGAGGTTTGAGCGCCTTGCACCAAGCCCAGCAAACTTAAAGCGGTGACGGTTTTGCCTGAGCCCGACTCCCCCACCAAGGCCAGCTTCTCTCCTGCGGCGACAGAGAAGTCGATGCCGCGCACCACTTCTTTGCCGGCGAAAGACACGCGCAGACCCTTGACGTCCAATAAACTCAGCGCGCTCATCGATCAGCCTTTCGCGGGTCTAGCGCATCGCGCAGAGCGTCACCCATGAAGGTCAGCAACAGCAGCGTCGTCACCAGCACGGTGAAAGTTGACAACGAAATCCACCACGCATCGATGTTGTTTTTACCTTGGGACAACAATTCGCCCAAGGACGGTGTTCCGGGCGGCACGCCCAGGCCCAGAAAATCCAAAGAGGTCAAAGCCAAAATAGCGGCACTCATGCGAAACGGCAGAAAGGTCACCACCGGCGTCATGCTGTTGGGCAGCACATGGCGGATGATGATTTGCCACGGACTCAAGCCCATGGCGCGTGCGGCACGCACGTAGTCGAGTTGCCGATTCCGCAAGAATTCAGCGCGCACGTAGTCTGACAGTCCGAGCCAGCCGAACAGACTGAGCAGCACCAGCAACAAAGCGATGCTGGGCGCGAAGACAGCGCTGAAAATAATCAGCAAATACAGCTCCGGCATAGAGCCCCAAACCTCCATGAAGCGTTGAAAAGCCAAATCCACCTTGCCGCCAAAATAGCCTTGCAGCGCGCCCGACAAAACGCCCAACACCACGCCGGTAAAAGTCAAAGCCAAGGCAAACAGCACGCTGACTCTGAAGCCATAAATCAGTTGCGCCAGCAGGTCACGGCCGCGGTCGTCGGTGCCCAGCCAGTTGTCGCGCGTCGGCCGCGAAGGATTCGGTTCCTTGGCGAAGTAATTCAGCGTCCTCGGGCCGTAAGGGTTGGGCGCGTAAATCACCCAATTGCTGCCCGCTGTCAGCTTATTTTGAATGAACGGATCAAGATAATCGGTGGCTGTTTCAAAATCACCGCCGAAGATTTTTTCTGGGTACACCGTGACGATCGGAAAGTAATAACTGCCCTCGTACTTGAGCAGCAAAGGCCTGTCGTTCGAGACCACCTCAGCCAACAGACTGACCAACACCAGCGCACAAAACAGCACCAAACTGCTGAAGCCGAGACGGTTCCGGCGAAAGCGCTGCCAAGCCCGCCGAGATGGCGATAAGGACACAGTAGCCGACCCAACCCCGACTTCCCAAGTGCCGGCGCGGATCGGGCTCAGCCCGTCCGCAGCGGGCGCCCCCCCGGGGGGGAGGCGGCCAGAGGCCGCTTCGGGGGGGTCATTCAAATTTAACACGCGGGTCCACCCAGACATAACAAAGGTCACTCACCAGCTTGGTGAGCAAGCCAATCAGTGTGAAAAAGTACAGCGTGCCCAGCACCACAGGGTAGTCACGGCGAATCACACTTTCATAACTCAGCAAACCCAAGCCGTCGAGCGAGAAAAGCGTTTCAATCAGCAGCGAGCCGGTGAAGAAGGCACCTACAAAAGCAGCCGGAAAGCCGGTGATGATGGGAATCAGCGCATTCCGAAAAACGTGTTTGTAAAGCACTTGCCGCTCAGCCAGACCCTTGGCCCGCGCGGTGATGACGTACTGCTTGCGGATCTCTTCCAGAAAAGCATTTTTGGTCAAGATGGCGGTCACAGCGAAACTGCCCAAGACCATCGCCGTGACCGGCAAGGCGATGTGCCACAGGTAGTCCACCACGCGGGCCGTCCAAGTCATCTCGTCCCAGTTGCTCGATGTCAAACCACGCAGCGGAAACCACTGCAGTTGCCCGCCAAAAATCACCAGCAAAACAACGCCCAGCACAAAGCCCGGAATCGCATAACCGACCAGCACCAGCAAGGTCGTGACGAGGTCAAACCGTGACCCCGCTCGCACAGCCTTGGCAACACCCAACGGCACCGCCACCAAGTAGCTGATGAGAAAAGTCCACAAGCCGAGGCTGATGGAGACTGGCAGCTTTTCAATGATCAGCTGCGACACGTCTTTGTTTTGAAAAAAGCTGGTGCCCAAGTCAAAACGCGCAAACTGCCCAAGCATTTGAAAGAAGCGTTCATGCGCTGGCTTGTCAAAGCCATACAGCGCTTTGATCTGCTCAATGCGCTTCGGGTCAACGCCCTGTGCCCCCCGGTAACTGAAGCCGCCCCCTTCTGCCCCTCCCCCACTGCTTGCACCCGCTTTGGCTTCGGCCAAATACTGCTCGACCGGCCCACCGGGCACAAACTGAACCACGGCAAAGGTGATGATCAGCACGCCGAGCAAGGTCGGCACCATCAGCAGCAAACGTTTGAGGATGTAAGCCAGCATCAGCGCGCCCACCAAGTGAAAATGGCCCAGGCCTCGCCCGTGGAATAAGCCGGCGTTAAGGGCGGGCGAGCGAGCCGCTGGTCATTGAAAGCCATGCGGTGGGTGGACGCCGTCCACTGAGGAATGAGGTAGTGGCTGTGGCTGATGACGCGGTCTAGCGCGCGGCAAGCCGGCAGCAATTCGGCCTGGGTTTTGGCACTGGTCATGCGCGCAATGATCGCATCGACCGCTTGGCTGCTCACGCCCGCCATGTTGCCGGAGTCTTCGGTGACGGCGGCTTGGCTGCCGAACATGTTGGCGTACTCTTGCCCTGGGTTGTGGGTGCCGCCGTAGGCCAAGGACACGATGTCGAACTCAAACTTGCTGAGGCGCTGCTGGTAGAGCGCGAAATCGACGGCACGGTAGTTGAGCTGAATTCCGAGTTTTTCAAGGTTGCGGGCCCAAGGCGCCACCACGCGTGCGCCGCCTTCGTTGCTGTCGAGGTACTCAATCACCATGGCCTCACCGCTGCTGTTACGCAACACGCTGCCCTGAATGTGCCAACCGGCGTCTGCCAACAGGTCACGGGCGCGGCGCAGGTTAGCCCGCAGTGAGCTGTCGCCATCGGTACGCGGTGGTGCAAACATCGGGCCCAGTGCTGCAGCGGGAATCTGCTGGCGCCACGGCGTCAAAATGGCCAGCTCTTGCGGGCTGGGCAAAGCGCTGGCTTGGCAAGCGGTGTTGCCAAACAAACCGACCACGCGCTGGTAAGCGCTGTAGAACATCTGCCGGTTCATCCACTCGTAATCAATCGCCAGACCCAAGGCTTCGCGGACCCGCACATCCTTGAACTTGTCACGCCGAACATTGATGACGTAGCTCTGAAAACCCGACGGCAGGCTGTGCTTGAACTCACCCTTGACCAGCTCTCCAGAATCAAAACGCTTGCCGTTGACGCGCCGAGCCCAATCACCGGCTGAAAAAAACCGCATGAGATCGAACTCACCTGCCTTCAGCGCTTCCAGTTTGGCGGTGTTGTCTTTGTAAATTTTGACAGTGATGCGGTCGAAGTTGACCATGCCGCGACGCACGTTCAAGTCATTGGCCCAGTAGGTCGGGTCGCGAACATAGGTAATGTCCTTGCCAAAGCGCACAGGCCCGATTTTGTAGGGACCGCTGCCGATGGGAATGTCCATCACCACGTTGTCAAAGCTTTTGGGCTGACCCCCTTCCATGCCCCAGCTGCGGCTGAAAACCGGCAAGCCACCCACCGTCAGCGGCAGTTCACGGTTTGGTTTTTTGAAGCGGTAACGCAGGCGGCGTTCGCCCAGCACATCTATGCCGGCCACGTCTTCTAGCAACGACTTGTAGGCCGGCGAGGTGTAAGGGCCCATGAGCACGTCAAAACTGTGCTTCACGTCGGCGGCTTGCACCGGCTCACCATTGTGGAATCGGGCGTCTGGGCGCAGCACAAAGGTCGCGCTTAAACCATCGGCCGCCACCGTCACGTCTTCGGCCAGCAGGCCGTAACCTGCCGCGGTTTCGTCAAGCGAGCCGACCAATAAGGTGTCAAACATCAAGTCGGCCAAGTAGGCCGGCGCACTGCCCTTGATGGTGAATGGGTTGTATTTGTCAAAGGTAGAGGTGCGCAGATTGCTCACCAAACGCAGCTCGCCGCCTTTAGGCGCGGCTGGGTTGACATAGTCAAAATGGCTGAAGCCGGCGGGGTATTTGAGGTTGCCCCAAAGCGCGTAGCCGTATCCGGCCCAAGCCGACGCACTGACGCCAAGGCCCCAAGCCAGAGACAGAAAAACCGCAACAAGACGAAGACACCGCATGCGACAATTCTGCCTTAACTATCTGTCCCGTTCTGGGCGAACGGTGACGGCCAACAAAAACTTGATTGGAATAAGAACATGGGATTTTTGACTGGCAAAAAACTGCTGATCACCGGCGTGCTGTCGAACCGCTCGATCGCCTACGGCATCGCCAAGGCCTGCCACGCACAAGGTGCCGAGCTGGCGTTCAGCTACGTGGGTGAGCGCTTCAAAGGCCGCATCACCGAATTTGCAGCCGACTTCGACTCGACTCTGATCTTTGATTGCGACGTCGGTGACGACGCGCAAATCGAGAAGTTGTTCGGTGACCTGTCAGCCCACTGGCCGACCTTCGACGGCTTTGTTCACTCGATTGGCTACGCCCCACGCGAATCGATTGCCGGTGACTTTTTAGAAGGTCTGTCGCGCGAAGGCTTCAAGGTCGCGCATGACATCAGCGCCTACAGCTTTCCGGCCATGGCCAAAGCCGCCCTGCCCTACCTGAACAAAAAATCAGCGCTGCTGACGCTGACCTACTTGGGTGCGCTGCGCGTGCTGCCCAACTACAACACGATGGGTTTGGCCAAGGCCAGTCTGGAGGCCTCGGTACGCTACATGGCCGAGTCCATGGGCCCCAAGGGCATGCGCGTCAACGGCATCAGCGCCGGACCGATCAAGACGCTGGCGGCCAGCGGCATTGCCGGGTTCAGCAAAATTCTGGGCGCAGTGGCTGCGGCCTCGCCGATTCGCCGCAACGTGACGATTGACGAAGTTGGTAACGTCGCAGCGTTTCTGATGAGCGATTTGGCGAGTGGCGTGACGGCTGAAATCACCTACGTCGATGGCGGTTTCAGCCATGTCGTCGGCGGCATTGCAGAACCCGTCGAACAAAGCTAACGCTCCATGCACAGCAGCCTCCCCTCCGTTGCTCGCCGTGCCAAGGTGGGCATGGCTTGGCTGAGGTTGATGTCGCTCGGGCTGGTTCTCGCGCTTTTGATAGCGCCTGCCTCGCCGCTGTCGGCGGCCGAGAACAATCCACCGATGATGTTGGCCAAGGTCTACCACCCGGGGCTTGACCTGCGGGACTATTGGGTGAGTGAAAAATACGACGGTATGCGTGGCTACTGGGATGGCCAAAAACTACTGACTCGCGGTGGAGAAACCGTTTTTGCACCCATGTGGTTTACCGCTGGTTGGCCGAATGTGCCTATGGACGGTGAACTCTGGGCTGGCCGTGGAGAGTTTCAACAGACCGTGTCCACCGTGCGGAAACAAACACCAGATGACGTTGCTTGGCACAGCATTCGCTTCATGGTGTTTGACTTGCCGGCCCATGGCGGCACTTTCACGGAGCGCATCCCGGCGCTCAACAGCTTAGTCCAACAGATTCATCAGCCTTGGGTGCAGGCGGTGCCTCAGTGGAAAGTCCCCAGCCATCAGGCACTGCGCAAGCAGCTCACACAGCATGTGAAGGCGAACAGTGAAGGTTTGATGCTGCACCGCGGCGCATCGCTTTATCGCGGCGGCCGCACCGATGACTTGCTGAAAGTCAAAACCCACGAGGATGCCGAAGCGAGAGTCGTCGGGCATTTGCTAGGCCAAGGTAAATATGCGGGTGCGCTGGGCGCCCTATGGGTCGAAATGCCGGCCGCGTCAGGGCAAAAGCCCTTGCGCTTCAAAATCGGCACCGGACTGAGTGATGCTGAACGCATCGCACCCCCGCCGATTGGCTCTACAGTGACTTTTCGGTTCAGAGGCTTGAACGAGAGCGGCATTCCGCGTTTTGCCAGCTTCATGCGTATCCGTAGCGACGCAGAAGCCAGCATGCCCACCCCATAAATCAGCGCTTCACGCAGTCCGCGTAATAACGCTTCTTGCCTTTCGCGTCTTCCTGTTCGACCAAGCCGTGGATATCTGTTTCAAAACCAGGGCACTGGCTGTTGAACTCGCGCGCAAACTTCAGGTAATCGACAATTTTTTTGTTGAAAACTTCACCAGGAATCAGCAGAGGAATACCCGGTGGGTAAGGCGTTACCAAGCCGACCGTGATACGGCCTTCCAAGTGATCAATCTCGACCCGCTCTGTGGTGCGGTGCGCAATGTGCGCATACGCATCGCTCGGCTTCATGGCCGGCGTCAGGTCGCTCAAATAAACCTCAGTCGTCAAACGGGCTATGTCGTACTTGGCGTACTGCGCGTGGATGTGCTGACACAAATCAGTCAGTCCCATGCGCTCGTACTTAGGGTACTTTTGGCAAAACTCGGGCAAGACGCGCCACATCGGCTGGTTCTTGTCGTAATCGTCCTTGAACTGCTGCAGCGCCGTCAGCAGCGTGTTCCAGCGGCCTTTGGTGATGCCGATGGTGAACATGATGAAGAAGCTGTAGAGACCCGTTTTTTCAACGATCACGCCATGCTCGGCCAAAAATTTGGTCACGATGCTGGCCGGAATGCCTGTCTTGGCGAACTTGCCATTCAAGTCCATGCCTGGCGTGACGATGGTCGACTTGATCGGGTCTAGCATGTTGAAACCGGTGGCCATTTGACCAAAACCATGCCAGTTGTTGGCGCCGTTTTTAGCTGTCTTGGCGCTGCGTGACTCGCCCTTGATGATCCAGTCCTTGGCCTCGCCAATGCCTTCATCAACCAACTTGTCGGGGCCCCACACCTTGAACCACCAGTCATCGCCGTACTCTTGGTCAATCTTGCGCATGGCACGGCGGAAGTCCAACGCCTCGGCAATGCTTTCTTCAACCAAGGCAGTGCCGCCGGGCGGCTCCATCATCGCCGCAGCCACGTCGCAGCTGGCAATGATGCTGTATTGCGGCGAGGTAGAGGTGTGCATCAGGTAAGCCTCATTAAAGAGGTGCCTGTCGAGCTTGGTTGTTTGCGAATCTTGCACCAGCACGTGGCTGGCTTGGCTGATACCTGCGAGCAGTTTGTGAATAGACTGCGTTGAATACACCACCGCTTCTTTGGGGCGAATTCGATTTTTTCCCATGGCGTGGTACGTCCCATAGAACGGATGGAAAGCCGCATGCGGCAACCAAGCTTCGTCAAAGTGGAGGTTGTCAATGTAACCGTCCAGCATGCCCTTAATGGTCTCGGTGTTGTACAAAACGCCGTCATAGGTTGATTGCGTCAAGGTCAGCACGCGCGGTTTAACCTTGCTGGCATCCACTCCCTTGAGCAGCGGATTCGCAGCGATTTTGGCGCGGATAGCCTCAGGCTCAAACTCACTTTGCGGAATCGGGCCGATGATGCCAAAGTGATTGCGCGTCGGCTTCAAAAACACCGGGATCGCGCCGGTCATGATGATCGCGTGCAAGATCGACTTGTGGCAGTTTCGATCGACCACGACCACGTCGCCAGGCGCTACGGTGTGATGCCAAACAATCTTGTTGCTGGTGGAGGTGCCATTGGTGACAAAGAAACAGTGATCTGCATTGAAAATACGCGCTGCATTGCGCTCGCTGGCGCCAATCGCACCGTCATGGTCCAACAACTGACCGAGCTCTTCTACTGCATTGCAAACGTCAGCGCGCAACATGTTCTCACCGAAGAACTGGTGGAACATCTGCCCCACCGGGCTTTTCAAAAAAGCCACGCCGCCGGAGTGGCCCGGGCAATGCCAAGAATAGGAACCGTCTTCGGCATAGTCCAGCAAAGCTTTGAAAAACGGGGGCTGCACACCTTCCAGATAACTCTTGGCTTCGCGAATGATGTGACGCGCAACAAACTCAGGCGTGTCCTCAAACATGTGAATAAAGCCATGCAATTCACGCAAGATGTCGTTCGGAATGTGGCGAGAGGTTTTGGTCTCGCCATACACATAGATAGGCACATCCAAATTTTTGCGGCGGACTTCAGCGATGAAATGTCGCAAATTCAGCACCGCCGGATCAAGATCGGGACCGGGTGTGAACTCTTCGTCGTCGATCGACAAAATGAAAGCGCTGGCGCGGCTTTGCTGCTGCGCAAACTGCGATAAGTCACCGTAACTGGTCACACCCAGAACTTCAAAGCCTTCGGTTTCAATGGCTTGCGCCAGCGCGCGAATCCCCAGACCAGAGGTATTTTCAGAGCGAAAGTCTTCATCAATGATGACGATGGGGAAGCGAAATTTCATGGTGTGCGCGGGGCTGAATGCCTGATCCGGGAATTGCTGTGACGTTTAAAAGGGCAAAGTGTACGGAATTAATGCCCTGACCTTTGGCTGATCTTCTCTTTTGCTTCAAAATAAGACTCTACTTAACAGGAGGTAACCCATGGCAGCTGCAACCATTTGGTGGCTACTCGCGGGCGGTGCAGTGGTCGCGGAACTGCTCACTGGCACTTTTTTCCTGCTGATGATCAGCACAGCCATGGCTGCGGGTGCATTGGCAGCCCATGCCGGCGCAGACGTTGTTTTGCAATTACTGGTCGCCGCTGCCGTTGGGGGCGGCGCAGTCGTGATTTGGTATTTTGTCAAAAAACGGCTCAAAGCTGCACTACCCAAAGACAGTAACCCAGCACTGAACCTCGACATTGGCGAAACCGTGATGGTTTACGGTTGGAATCCTGATGGCACAGCCAGCGTTAAATATCGAGGCGCAAACTGGACTGCGATACGCCGGCCCAATGAACCTGAAAATGTGGGCGCCCACAGAATACTAGAGGTCATTGGTACGCGTTTAATTGTTGAAAAACATTTTTAATCCGCATAAATTTGAACTTTATGTTTTACTTCGTCTCTGACGATGTCTTCGCAACTTGTCCACTTCTGAGTCAGCAAAGGTCATTTTCTGCTTTTTTAGATTAAATAGAAAGAACCCATGGAAATTGCAATTGTCATCTTGGCTATCGCCGTTATCTTTATCACCCGATCTGTCAAGGTGGTGCCCCAACAAAACTCTTGGGTTGTTGAGCGACTTGGTAAGTTCCAAATAGCGCTCACGCCAGGGCTTAACTTTTTAGTGCCCTTCATTGACCGGGTGGCCTACAAGCACAGCCTGAAAGAAATTCCGCTGGATGTGCCAAGCCAGATCTGCATCACCAAGGACAACACGCAGCTTCAAGTTGACGGGATTTTGTACTTTCAAGTCACAGACCCTATCCGAGCTAGTTATGGTTCGTCTAACTACATCATGGCCGTTACCCAATTGGCACAAACTTCCTTGCGAAGCGTTATTGGCAAGCTGGAGTTGGACAAGACCTTTGAAGAACGCAACATCATCAATGCTCAAATTGTTGCTGCCATTGATGAAGCTGCCTTGAACTGGGGTGTGAAAGTTCTGCGTTACGAGATCAAGGACTTGACTCCACCGAAAGAAATTTTGCTGGCCATGCAGTCCCAGATCACCGCTGAACGTGAAAAGCGAGCCTTGATCGCAGCGTCTGAAGGTCGGCGCCAAGAGCAAATCAACATAGCCACTGGTGAACGTGAGGCCTTCATTGCCCGCTCTGAAGGCGCCAAACTTGCAGCGATCAACAACGCTCAAGGTGAGGCGGGCGCCATCACTGCAGTGGCCGATGCAACCGCCCTGGCTATTGAGCGCGTCGCAGCCGCGATCCGCCAGCCAGGTGGCGAATTGGCCGTTCAGTTGAAAGTCGCCGAAAAAGCCGTTGAAGCCTACGCCCAAGTCGCCAGCCAAGCCAAGACCACGTTGATCGTGCCGAGCAACATGACCGAAGTTTCGAGCCTGATCACCTCTGCTATGACCATGCTGCAAGTGAATAAGGCGCCACAATAAGCGAATGACTACTTTGAACGTGTTGGGCACACCCTTGGTGCCCTGCTCCTACGACCCTTTGACCGGCTATTTTCGTGACGGCTGCTGCGAGACCGACGAAACAGACGCTGGTTCACACCTCGTCTGCGCCAGAATGACGCAAGCCTTTTTGGACTTTTCGCTTTCTCGTGGCAACGACTTGGTCACGCCCAAGCCTCAGTGGCGCTTCGCTGGCCTCAAGGCTGGCGACCGCTGGTGTCTGTGCCTCAATCGCTGGAAAGAAGCTCTGGCAGCCGGCGTTGCACCGCCGGTCATCTTGGAAAGCACGCATGCTTACGCTACCCGTGTCGTGAGCTTGGAAGTTCTTGAAAGTCACGCGTTCAAAGGCGAGCATCAATGAATGAGTTCGATGCCTTAAACCACTGTTACGGAGCCACTTCCACTGCTATAATGTGAGGCTTCGCGGAAGGGTGGATGAGCGGTTTAAGTCATACGCCTGGAAAGCGTACGTGGGGTTATACCCACCGCGGGTTCGAATCCCGCCTCTTCCGCCAGAGTATTTAAGCCCTTATAAGTCTTTGATTTATAAGGGCTTTTTGCTTTCTAGATTTTCCATACATTCAGTTGAGCGGTGTACGCCCAGCGCGCTAGGCTTTAGTCAATCCTGACATTTGCCGTGTCGATCACTTTTTTCCAACGCACGCGCTCAGTATCCATGAAGGTCGTCATTTCTGCTGGTGATCCGCCCACTACCTCTGCGCCCTGCGCCACAAATTTTTGCTGCACATCGGACATTTTCAGAATCTCAGCGATAGCTGCGTTCAGCTTGCGCGCAACCGCAGTAGGCGTGCCGGGGGGTGCTGCCATCGCAAACCAGGCGGAAGCAACGAAGTCTGGCAAACCGCTTTCGGCTGCGGTCGGAACGCCGGGTGCCATAGATCCACGGCGTGGTGCGGCCAAAGCCAGAAATTTAACGCGCTGGTCTTGTTGGAACTTGAGAACTGCGGAAATATTGCCCATGAACAAATCGACGCGGCCGCCGAGTAATTCATTCAGCGCCGGGCCTTCACCTTTAAACGGTACGTGCAGCATATTTGTGCCGGTCATACTGGCAAACATTTGACCCGTGAGGTGCGAAGTTGACCCATTGCCTTGCGATGCATAAGTCACCTTGCCGGGGTTAGCTTTGACATAGGCAATCAACTCTTTGACAGAAGCGGCTGGAAAGTCTACACGCGCCGTGATGACATTAGGAACGCTTGCCAGCATGATGATCGGGACTAGCTTCTCGGGTTCAAAGCGCATGTCCTTGTACAAATTCTGGTTGATCGTCATCGGGCCGGGAGGTGTTGCCAGTAAAGTGTAACCATCGGGGTCCGCGACGGCCACGGCTTGAGCGCCGATGTTGCCCCCAGCACCTGTGCGATTTTCGATAACCACGGCTTGCCCCCACTTTTCCGCGAGTTTCTGACCCACGACGCGGCTCAGCGTGTCCACCGTCCCACCGGGCGGGAAGTTAACGATGATGCGGATCGGCTTACTCGGATAATTCGCCACGCTGTCTGTCTGCGCTAACGCCGGCAAAGAGCTTGCGCTGGCACTGAACAACAGGGCGATGAAAAGAATGCGTCTAGTGGTCATGAAAGGGTCTCCAGTTTTTTTTATAAGCGCGTTTCAAAAGAGGCAAAAGGGTGGCGTCACGCCGTAGGACCCAGCACTTGGGTAGCGGTGCTCGGTAGCACCACGTCGACCACGGCGCTGCGACCGCCGCGGACGATCGCCATAGCTTGTTCCAGCGTGGTTTGGAGCTGGGCGTACTCACTCACCCGAAAGGCTGCAGCACCTCCAGCGGCTGCAGCCACATCTGCCAAACGGGCGCGTGCGCCAACGGTCGTCCAGAAACGATCTTGACGCTTGGCAGTCCCTTCAGGGTGGACTAGCAGGGTTGAGACCTTGGGCGCATTCCAACCGCCGTTGTTAAAGATGATGGTCAGCTGAGGGGCCTTATAAGTCTCCGCAACCCAGTAGGTGCTGGTGGGCACACCAAACACATAGCTGCCGTCGCCAACCACGGTGATGACCTCCGCATTGGGCTGCGCCAGTTTCACACCGATGGCCGCATTGATGCTCCAACCTAGTCCGCTACCGCCGTTAGCGTAGTAACTGCCGGGGCGTCGCATGCGCAGTGTGTGTAGCAGGCGTTCAGTCGCCGCTGGCTCCTCGAAGACGATGACCGTCTTCTCGGTGACGAGCGCTGCGATGGCCTCGCAGGCTTGTTGTAGGCTGATGCTCCCGTCCGCAGGCACGGGCATATTGGGTAAGGCTAGATGTTGGCGTGCGCCAGCTATCCAGTCGCTTCGTTCCGAGTGCAGCGCATCGTCATTGATGTCTGTTTTCGCCAAATCCAGCAGCTGCTCGAGCGCTACCAAGCTGTCGGCCTGCCAAGTCTGCTCTGCTGGGAAATGCCAGAAGCCCAGGTCCGGCTTCAATGGGTCGCAATCCAAGTGGAACAACCGAGCATCGGCACGCGGTTTAACGCGTGACACGATCCAAGGTACATCCACATCAAGCATCAAAATCAGGTCAGCTTCGTCTACCAGCGTGTTGCGGCGATAGCCAATGTGGTTTGGGTGGTCGCCCGGAAAGTTAACGTATTGCGGGTTGACCTCACACACCGCCAAGCCCAGTTGCAGCGAGAGTGCTGCCAAGCGCTCTACCGCTTCAGGCTGCCGGCCCAAGTAGCTCGTGATGACCAAGGGCTTGCGCGCTGCGGCCAGTGCGCTCAGCAATTCACGCGCAGCAGTGGGTGTCAGGCCGGCCATCTGGGCCGGTTGCCAGTGCAGCGCTGGTTGCTGCGGCGAGACGGCGGGTTCGTCCCAGACTTCACGTGCCCCCGTCAGGTAGACCGGACCTTCAGGCACGGTGCACGCCAACTGCATGCCGCGCATCAGCACTTGGTCAATCATCTCCGCAGCCCGCACTTCATAGGACCACTTCATGTACTGGCCCCCAATTTCGTGCTGGCGCGATGTGTCCTGCGTGTAGTGGATGAACTCAGTGCGAGCGCCGGTTCTTTCACCGCTGACGGACACCGGGGACAGTCCGGCAACAATGATGGCAGGAACACGACCGCGCGCTGCGTTGTGAATGCTGCAGCCCAAGTTCTGTGTGCCGACGTCCACATGCACAAGCACCATCTGCGGCCGGCGTGTGCGCATGGCATAGCCGTGCGCGGCACTGAGTGCGGTCATCTCATGCGGGCAGACGATGATTTGCGGCATCTTTCCGCCCTGCATCTCAATCTGGGCAAAGGCTTCGATAAAGGCCGGGTGGTCGCTACCCAAATTGGTGAAGATGTAGTCCACACCCAAGCGAGCGGCTTCTTCAAGTAGACGACGTGCCGTCGTGACAGCGGCCACGGTTGCGCGGTTATCGAGGGTCATGTATGAACTCCTAATTTTTTCAAAAATCGAGGCCGTCAAGGCTGTACCGCTGCAGGCCCGGGTACAAAAACATCAGCGTGAAAATCGCTTGATGCTAAACCACAGTTATGGGCGGCGCTGCGTACAGCTGCCGCCATCGGCGGTGAACCGCAACAATAAACGACGTGCTCAGTCAGATCTGGGCAATGCGCTCGTAAAGCCTGGTCGACACGACCGGCGTAAGCGTCATCCATGGATTCCGTTGGAACGTCGCTGAGCGCTTTAATAAAACGGAAATCAGACCACTGTTTTTGCCAGCGCTCCACGGCTGCGGGCAAGTACAGACCTTGCGCCTCGCGTGCGCCCCAGATCAATGTCATGGGGCGTTTGACACGGCGTTTGAGCATATCGTCGAGGATCGACTTCACCGGCGCAAAACCAGTACCGCCGGCAACGAAAACAATCGGGCGCGAGTCATCCTCAAGCAGCGTCACATGGCCAAAAGGCAACTCAATTTGCAGCGTGTCGCCGGGCCTGAGCTGGGTCACCTGCGCGCTGAATCGTCCGCCCGGCACATGGCGAATGTGAAGCGTGACGCCATCGCTTTCTTGCGGCGGATTAGCCATGGAATAGCTCCGTTTACTACCATCGTCTAGCAGAACCTGAAGGTATTGACCCGCCTGGAACTTGGCACGCTGGCCGGTTGGCAGCCGCAGCCGCAGAAGGGAGATATCGGGTGCGGCCAGTTCATTGCTGTAAACCTTGGCGGTGAACGTTTTGCGTGCAGAGGGATCAAGCCGCTTCCACGACAAGGGCTTGAGCACGAGATCGCTGGTCGGCGCACACAGGCAGTACAGCACTTGGTCGGCTGAACATGTGTCGTTGCGAACCGCGCCAGCGTTGACGCCCGAGACCTCGCCGACGGTAATGCTACCAGCACAACTGCCGCAAACACCTTTGCGGCAAGAGTAGGGAAGTTCAATCCCCGCGTGCAATGCGGCGTCCAGAACACTCTGGCCTGAGTCGCAGTCGAAAGCGATGTCGCTGTTCTCTATGGCAATGCGATGGGTCATGCCGACAGGTACTTTTCGGCCGTTTGCGTTTGAACACCCGACAACAAGGCGATGGTTCGCAGCAGGGCCGTTGGGTCGGCAACGCCCCGCCCCGCGATGTCCATGGCGCTGCCATGTCCAACGCTCGATAACAATGCGTCCGCACCAATGCTCAAGGCACTGGCCGCGTGGGGGGCCAGCAGTTTGATGGGGATGTGGCCTTGGTCGTGCAGCATCGCCACGTACAGGTCGTGGCGGCGCTGCGCCAGCAACACGTCGGCGCCTTGGGGGCCGTCCATGCGGTAACCCTCAGCACGCAACTGCGCCACTGCGGGTAAGACAATGTTGGCGTCCTCGGGGCCAAACAGCGTTCCTTCAGAGGCATGTGGGTTGATGCCAAAAACACCGATGGACGGGTTGCTTACCCCGAGGAAAGCGCAGGCGCGTGCGCCGGCTCGCACCGCCCGTTGCACCAGGTCAGGCGTCAACCGGTCTAGAGCGGTTCGCACGCTTTCGTGCAGCGTGACATGAACGATGCGCAGACCGCCGCCGACCAGCAGCATGAAGACCTCGTCTTCGGGCACACCGCACACGCGAGCCACCAAAGACGGGTAGCCACTGAACGCGATGCCGGCCTGATGGATGGCGGTTTCATGGTGCGGGCAGGCGATCACGGCATCGAATTGGCCCCCCCGACAGGCGTTGATGGCGGCGGTTGCCGATGCAACCGCAGAGGCACCTGCGACCGGATCAATCCGACCCGGCTGAGCTGCGCTGTCGGGCAGCGTTCCAGCTTCCACCAGTGTCAGCTGTGGCAACAGCGCCCGCAGGCCCGTCACGGCAGCAGCACGCTCCAGAACGGCGGACGGACCGAAGACCGTGATGCGTCCACGTGCTTCAGCGTCGAGTGCCTGCAGCGCCTTTAAAGCGATCTCTGGGCCTATCCCGTTGGGATCTCCTAGCGCCAGCGCAAGACGTTGTACCGACGGTGTCACAGCGGTAAGGCCATCAGGGTGTCGGTGACGGTGCTGTCGCAGATCGCCACCCGCTCAGCCAGCAGAAGCTGGCCATCTTGCTGGACGAAGTGGTCGCGGTACTCGCCGCTGGCGAAGACCTCAGACTGGCCGGTGGCCATGATGCGAACCACCAGAAAGGGCGTGCGTGCGTGCGCAGACCCAGCTTCTGAGGGCGTCAGTAATGGTATGCCCAGAATGTGCCGGTAGCGCTGGCGTTCGTAGATGTTGGCTTCTCGCAGGGCGGCGATTCGGTCCTCCAGCATGGCACGCGAATCGGCATACACGATGCCTGCGGCCAAGCCTTCTTGTTCATTTTCAACGTGGGTGATCCGGTAGTGGCAGTCCGGTGTAAAGAAGGCCGGCCATTGCTCCAGCGCGTCGCTGTCGATGGTGTGGGCGTAGGCCGCGTTGAAGGCGCACAGCGCCAGCAAGTCAATCATGGGGGTTTCCTGCATTAGAGCGCCTCAGGCACCCATGTGGTGGCGGTAGGCTTTCCAGAAGCCGCGCACCGATGTTTCTGTGGCGCGACCTTCACTTGATTCGGCGTGGTCACCGCCCATCTCAACCACCGCTTCTTTGTCGCTAGCGCCCGCGATGCCGCGCTGCACGAAGCCACCGACGGCACCATCTTCCATCGATATAAAGCCTGCCGGTCCGACCAAGTTGGACTGCTTCAGGCGCACCTTTCGCTGCGCTGGGGTGTCATCTTTGTAGCCAAAGTATGTCCAGTTCAACTCGGTGCGGTCGACGTCTTTGGGCAAAATCTGACGCACCGCCAGACAGTTCTGGATCTGCTGCAAAACAAAGCCCGGGAACACCGACAAAATCTGCAGCGTGACGCCGTCGTCGTACTCGGTGAAGCCCGCCAGCAGGCTGGGATCTTTGAGCCGATACTGGTCATTGTCCGAGCGCAAGGCTTGCTCTTTGTAGGAGGAATCTTTTTCCGCAGTAGTGTCGATCATGGAGAAGCTTACATGGTGGCCACCGGACTCGTCGACGATCACGCCGCCCTTTTGCGACAGCCGGTTCAATTGGAAAGTGGTGAAGAACATGTGCAGCAAACTGGCGTGATAGCTGTCCTTGACGTTCTCCATGTAGAGCTTCCAGTTGTTAGGCAATGACTGGGTGAAACGTCCGATGACCTCCACCGGTTTGTGCATCACGCGCTCAATGCGCTGGCAGATCTCGTCACCTAGGTAATCCTCGATGCTAGGCACATCGTCCGAAAAACTCCCAAACACCAGGCCACTGAAGGTGGCAATTCGCAGCTTACGCGGACCATGATCTTCTTTGCAAAAATCTGCGGTCATACCGCCCTGCCCTTTGACACCTTTTTCAAACGCAACACCGGTCAGGTCGCCCTGGCGGTTGTAACTCCAAGCGTGGTAAACGCATTGGAAGTTCTCGGCTTTGCCCGATTTTTCAAGCGCGATCAGCGCACCTCGATGGGCGCAACGATTTTCAAAGGCGTAGATTTCATCGTCGACGTCGCGTACAACCACCACCGGAGTTTCCCCCGCAAAGGTGGTGCGGTAGCTGCCCGGCTCAGGCAGTTCAACTTCAAGGCAAAGAAAGTTCCAGACATTGCCCCTGAAGATGCGCCTTTGTTCTTCGGCCGGTAAATCGCGGTCTGTGTAAAGCCCGAAGGGGATCCGCGTCAGCGCAGGGGTTTTCCAGTGGATGGTTTGTTCGTGCATCTCACTCACTCCAATTTCACGTTAGCCGTTTTAATGACCTTGTTCCATTTTTCAGTTTCGGCGCGAATAAAGCGCCCGGTCTGCTCTGGAGACCAACCGCGTGGCTCCGCACCTTGCTCAGAAAATTTCTGCCGCACGTCTGGCAGAGCCAATGCGTCTGCAGCGGCCTTTTGCAGGGCCCCTGTGAATGCCGCCGGGGTGTTGGGCGGGGCCACGATAGCGAACCAAGTCACCGCAATCATGGCCGGGAGTTTCGATTCGACAAATGTCGGGACTAACGCCAAGGCGGGTGACCGATTCTCGTCGGCCACCGCAAGGATGCGTAGCTTGCCAGCGTGGTGGTAAGGCATCGACGAGCTCAGGTTGTCAAAAAAAACATCTACTTGACCGCCGATGATGTCGACTAAAGCTGGTGCGGTTCCCTTGTAGGGGATGTGCGTCATGCTGGTTCCCGTCAGCTGCATGAACAGGCAGGCGGTCAGGTGTGAAGTTGACCCATTGCCTTGCGAGGCGTAACTGACCTTACCGGGGTTGGCCTTCAGGTAAGCGATGAACTCCTGCAAGTTCTGCGCCGGCAGTTTGTTGCTCACAGCCAGAACATTGGGAACGGTTGCAATCACCGTGATGGGTGTCCAGCGCGTCGGGTCAAAAGACAACTTGCTGTACAGGTTGTGATTGATGGCAATCGGACCCGGCGGCGAGACCAGAAACGTTGCGCCATCCGGGTCAGCACGGAAAACAATATCGGCCCCAATGTTCCCGCCCGCACCTGTTCGGTTGTCCACCACGATACCTGCAGGGTATGCCGCGCGCATTTTGTCGGCCAAGATGCGCGGCAGAATGTCGGCCGTTCCACCGGCGGGAAAAGGAACAATGAGTTTGATCGGTTTGGTGGGTTGCTGGGCGATAGCCTGGCTGCCCAAACAGAGGCTGGCGAGCAGCGTCAGACTGCTGCGACGTGTGACAGATGTCTTCATTTCGTTGTCTCCTTAAACACTTCTAGATGACCTTCAGTGTGTTATTTGTCGCACCTTAAAACAAGCTACATTTTCGTGATGCGCAAAAATAACACCCACTAGTTGACAAAGATCAAAGCATGCAAGATAAAAATTTTGTCGTTTCTTTGCAAAAAGGGTTGGAGGTTCTGACCTGTTTTGGGCGACAGAATGGGCGGCTAACAGTCTCTGATGTGGCCCGCTTGACAGGCGCGTCTCCAGCCTCTGCACGGCGCTCACTTCTCACGCTCCAGACCATGGGCTACCTTGACAGTGACGGCAAATACTACTGGATGCAGCCGCGTTGCTTGCTGGTGGCGCATGCCTACTTGGCGTCGCGCCCTACCCCTTCGCTGGCTCAGCCGCTGCTGGACGCTTTGTCGGAGCGGACACGCGAATCTGCGTCCCTTGGAACCTTGATTGACGACGACGCCATCATCATCGCGCGCTCAACCGCCCGGCGCAGCCTCAGCACGGGCTTGGGCATTGGCTCGCGGCTGCCGGTCTATTGTTCTGCCATGGGTCGCGTGTTGCTGGCGAGCATGGCACCCGATGAAGCCGCACGCCGGATACATGGCATGGCGCGGCCGCAGCTCACCACCGGCACGGTGGTTGATGCATCGCAGGTGTTGAGCCTAGTCAAGCGCTGTCGCGTTGATGGCTACGCCACCAACGATGGCGAGCTTGAGATTGGTGTGCGCTCAATGGCGGTGCCGGTATTTGATCGCGCAGGCACTGCCGTCGGCGCTATGAGCATTGCGGTCAGAGCCGAGCGCATGACCATGGTCGAGTTTCGGGAGGCTTTTCTGCCGGCATTGCAGAGAGCTAGAACAACCTTGGCAACGCGGCTTTTTACGCCCTGAGAGTTGTGCACCCTTTGGGCCATTCAGTCGGCAACTTATTGCCCTCAAAGGACAACAACTTACCAATGACAAATCCGGCCCTTGGACTCCTATGATCAAGCTCACTAGACTGCGGGATTCAGATCCATTCAAGGATGTCATCGATTCATTGCGAACGTTTCGCTAAATGCCGACACTCATAATGACTTGCAATCCAGACGTAAAAAAAGCACTTGCCGATGACTCGGAAGTGCTTGATTACCTTGAAGAATCTGGTGGGACGTGCGGGGGTCGAACCCACGACAAACGGATTAAAAGTCCGCTGCTCTACCAACTGAGCTAACGTCCCACTTATTCTTCTTAACTCTCATCTGATTCAGATTTTGTCGTCTTCAGCTGAGCCTCAAATTATAGCGTCCTTTTTTACTTGATTTGAGAAACTGATGCAATTTTATCTAACAACCAACCTGCAGCACACACGCCGAAGGTTGAAGTGACGCTGACCACCGATCCGTAGCCGTGGCAATTCAAGCTGCCGTCGGCATTAACGATATCGCATGAGGCATCAGGCTGAACGACTGACTCTCGGCTGAACACACAGGCAACACCAATCTTGCCAACGCGTGCAGCGCCCTGCTCTTTGCGCAGTCGGTAGCGCAGCTGCGCCAATAGAGGGTCGTGTGTGGTGAGTGAGAGGTCTTCAATGTCAACCCGATGCGCATGACGCTTACCGCCTGCCGCGCCGACTGTGATGAAGTTAACACCTTGCTGAATTGCCCACGCAGCCATGGCAGTTTTGGCCCGCACTTGATCACAGGCGTCCAACACGGCTAACTGCGCTGTGTCGTCGAGCAGATCAAGACCAGCGAGTAGGGGCCAATTGGTGGCATCTACAAATTCTTCAACGCAAATCACTTCACAGCTTGGGTTGATCAGGTGAATCCGATCGCGCATGGCCACCACTTTGGACTGACCTAGCGTGTTGTCTAAAGCGTGAAGTTGTCGGTTGATGTTGGACTCAGAAACATGGTCAAGGTCAATCAGCGTGAGCTTGGCAACACCGCTGCGGGCGAGTGCTTCTGCAGCCCAGGAGCCGACACCGCCCAAACCGACCACCACGGCATGGGCTTGGCGAATACGCTGCGCGCCGGCTTGGCCATAAAGACGGGCAAGGCCGCCGAAACGACGCTCAAGATCAGCCTGCGCAGCGCCGCCATCCGGCGCAAGGAGTGAAGTCATTACAGCGTGCGCTCGAGGCGCCAGATCTGGTAATTGAGCGCGGCAACAGCGCCCAACAAGATGGCCGCCAAAGCCACAAAGCTCGTGGCACTCAAGGTTGAAATGCCGGACAAACCTTGCCCGATAGTGCAGCCCATGGCCGCCACACCGCCCACGCCCATGAGGGTTGCGCCGAAGAGATGGTTGGCGGTGTCTTCAGTCCCGCCGAAGCCTTCCCAACGGAACGAGCGCGTGACCAATGAATAGAAGGCTGAGCCGGCAACAACACCAACAACAGAGACGATGCCTAAGGTCAACACCTTGCTTTTGTCGCTGAAGAACATCAACCAGTCAAGCGTGTAAGCCACCGGGGAAACAAAGCTCATGGCCTCAGCGCGGCCGGAATTGGTAGCGATAAATACGGACTCCAAAGTCTCAGGGTGTTCCGGCACGAAACCAAAGCTACCGCTGACCCACCACAACGCCGTGATGATGGCGCCGACACCAAGGCCGGCTAAAAAATTGTCAAAGCGCAGAAAGTCGCGGCCAGACATAGCCCACACAATCAAGCCTAATCCGAGTGCAAAACCCAGCGCCAGAGCAGTTGAAGCAGGCGGCAAGCCGCTTGCATTCGCGAGCCACTGACCAAGTGTTGCTGGTGTTGAAAAATCGATGGCGACGCTATCAACTGTATTGACCCGCAACACAGCCGTTATGCCTTTAAGCGTGGCAAAAGCGCTTAGACCCATGACGATAAAAACCACCAAAGACTTCAAGTTGCCACCACCCAAGCGCACCAGAGTTTTGCTGCCGCAGCCGGATGCCAAAACCATGCCGAAACCAAATAGCAAGCCGCCAATAAGGGCTGAAAGCCAGAGAAATCGATTGGAGATGTAAAGTGTCTTGGTGGGATCAATCAGTCCGGCAGCAGCTAGGACGGCAAAACCAATGAGGGCAACACCGGCCGCCAGACCCCACACCCGCATACGGGTCCAGTCGCCCATGCTCACAATGTCGCTGACGGCACCCATCGTGCAAAAGTGAGTGCGTTGTGCTATAGCACCAAAAAGCACCGACAAGGTAAATGCAGCCCAAAGAATTTGGCTGTTGAGAATTTGAAGCGCAATGATATCCATCACCCGTATTTTAGGGTGATGGAGAGGCTTATCGGATTACTTCAGTTTGGCAAGACGATCTTTGCCAACCTTCGCAGCTTCAGACTGTGGGTAGTCCTTGAGAAGCTCACCCAGAGTTGTGCGTGCACCCTTGGTCTCTTTCAGCTCAATTTGACAATTGGCTATCGATAAAAGTGCTTCAGGCGCACGCAAGTGCGTTGGCGCAGCGCTCATCAAAGCTCGAAAGTTGGTCACAGCTTCTTTGTAGTTGCGCTGCGCATACTGAGCGTTGCCCAACCAAAACAAGGCCGAGGGGTTGTAGCCGCTGTTGGGGTAGCGCTTATTGAAGTCTGTGAACGATGATTGGGCCTGAGCAAAATCACCCTTGCGCAATGTCGCCAATGCCGCATCAAAATCGCGTACTTCCGCAGGTTCAGCAACAAAATCAAGACCGTCTACCCGAACCTTGCTGGGTTCGAATTTTCTGAGCCGGTCTTCCATCGACTGCAACATGTCCTTTTGACGCAGTTGAACCTCAGCCAGCTCGCGTGCAAATTGCTCGTCTTGCCCCCGCATACGAGCCAACTCACCGCGCGAGCTTTCAATTTGACCAGCCAATTCAAGCATGCTTCGACGAAGCTGCGCTATTTGCTGCGCGCTCTCATCAGTCGCTTTGCGCAGGTCTTCAACACTTTTCAATTGAAGTGATTCAACCTTTTGACGCAACTCCAAAATTGCTTTGCGAGCGTCATCGTCCTCGAACAATGCGGCCTGTGCTGCGCTCATTGACAGCAAGACCGCGACCAAAAAGGCGCCCCGAAAGCGCTGCTTCAATGATGGCATCACAGCGTCAATCCGTCGATTCATCGGTAGCTGATTTCAGCGCGACGGTTCTTGGCGAAGGCTTCTTCCGTCTCACCTGTCATGGCTGGCTTTTCTTCACCAAAACTGACAGCTTCTACTTGGGTCTCGGCGACGCCCAACAAGGCCAAAGAGCGGCGAACGGCCTCAGATCGTTTCTGACCGAGAGCCAAGTTGTACTCTCGGCCGCCACGTTCGTCGGTGTGACCTTCGATGGCGATCTTGCGATTTTTGTTGGTGGTCAGGAAGCGGGCATGCATTTC
>CANFSO010000012.1 GCA_947449895.1 Comamonadaceae bacterium | reverse complement strand
GCCCGACAAAACTCAGGCAGCGTGTTGGCGCCGCCTTTGAACGCCGGCAGCACGCTGTTCAATTTGCACACGGCCCAGCTGAATGTTGGTTTTGTGCCCGACTTGTTCGGTGGCAATCGACGTCAGGTTGAGTCGCTGCAGGCGTCGGCCTCCAGCCAGCAGTACCAGCTGGACGCATTCAAAATCACGCTGGTCAGCAACGTGGTGGCTGCGGCTATTTCAGAGCGCTTCTTGGGTGAGCAAATTGAGTTGACGCAGGAGGCCATCAAGGTTGCTGGCGAACAACTCCAGCATTTCAAAGGGCTCAGTGTGGCCGGTTATTCAAGCGGCATGGACGTTGCGCAACAGCAAGTGGCCTATGTGCAGACGCTGGCCTTGCTGCCGCCGCTGCAAAAACAAATCGAGCAAACCCGCAACTTGTTGGCTGTTTTGTGCGGTCAGTTGCCAGCGCAGCAGTTGCCCGGCGGCGCGTTGGACCAGATCCATGCGCCGGCTGCTTTGCCGACGGTGCTGCCATCCAGCTTGGTTGAGCATCGGCCTGATGTTCAGGCCGCGCAAGCGCAACTGCACGCCAGCAACGCGCAGATTGGCGTGGCGACTGCCAACATGCTGCCGCAGCTGTCCTTGTCCGCCAGCCTTGTCTACAACAACAACAGTTTGGCTGGTTTGCTGTCGAACACCAGCAAGTCCTGGGGGTTGCTGGGCGGCTTGACGCAACCCTTGTTCGACGGCGGTGCTTTGAGCGCCCGCAAACGTGGGGCCATAGCCAGTGCTGAAGCGGCTCGGGCGCAGTACCAAAGTGTCGTGCTCGTTGCGTTCCAAAACGTTGCCGATACGCTGTATGCGCTGGAGTCTGATGGCCGCTCTTTCAATGCGACGCGCGAAGTCGAATTGGCCACTCAACAGTTGTTGGGGCACACGCAGCGTCAGTTTGAGCAGGGCTACAGTTCCCGACTGGGCTTGTTGGCCGCGCAGCAGTCGCTGTTGCAGTCACAGCTGAGCCGGGTCGCTAGTCATGCAGCTTTCCTCGGCGACACGGTCGCACTGTACCAATCTCTGGGTGGCGGCTGGCACAGTCAGTAGTCACCTGTTGAATAGCCGCTGTAGCCTAGGGGATGCCTTGCGTTCTTCTGCGTGGTTACAAGGCGGCGGTCATTCCAAGCATCAGGTATAAGTCAGGGACTCAAGTGACAAACTTTGGGTGCAGACTATAAAAATGATGGAGACCGGCCTATGCAACAGTTTTTTCCTTTGGCGCGCCGACGAGACGTGCTTGCTTCTAGCACTCTCGGCTTGCTACTGACCTCGCTGAGAGTCGGTGCCGCAGATATCAACTTCCCCGCGAAGCCCATTCGTTTGATCATTCCTTTTACCCCGGGAGGTGGTACTGATTTCGTGGCGCGGGCCATCAGTCAGCCGCTGGCGGAGCGCTGGAAGCAGTCGTTTGTGATTGACAACCGAGCCGGCGCGGGCGGTAGCATTGGCATGGAAGAACTGTCCCGTTCCAAGCCGGACGGCTACACATGGGGCATCGGTTCTGCTGCCACGATCACCATCAATCCGCATGTCTATGCGCAGAAGTTCAACACGCTTACTGACTTGGTTCCGGTGGTTCATATGGCGGAGGCTCCCAATGTGCTGGTGGTGCATCCTTCGCTCCCCGCGCGGACATTGCCCGAGCTAATTGCTTACGCCAAGAGCCAACAGGGCAAGCTGTCTTATGCGTCAAATGGCGTGGGCACCTCGGCTCATTTGTCTGGCTTCATGTTGGCGCAGCAAGCAGGTTTTGAGGCAATTCACATCCCCTACAAAGGGATGGTCGGCGCGAACGATTTGCTGGGCGGACGCGTCGGCTTTATGTTTGGCACCATTCCTTCATTCATGCAGCACATCAAAGCCGGCACGCTGCGCGCTATCGCTGTGAGTAGCCTGGAGCGAGCGAGTTCACTGCCAGACATTCCAACCATTGCAGAGCAAGGTTTTCCGGGTTTCAGTACGTCGTCATGGAGTGGGATTTTCATGCCAAAGGGGACGCCTGGCGACATCGTTGCCAAGACTAGTCGTGATGTGAACGAGATACTGGCCTTGCCACAGCTGCAGGACATATTTGTTCGCGAGGGGCTCAATCTCAAGACCAAGGGGACGCCTGAAGAATTTGCGAAATTTCTCAAGTCTGAATGGGAACGCTGGCGTGTCATAGTCAAGGCTTCTGGCGTGACAGCAACATGATGTCCCGAAAGCCTTTGCGGCGGCTTCGCCGCCTGCTGTCGCTGAATGACTTTGAGCAAAAGGCGCGACACATACTCCCTCGACCGGTTTATGCTTATGTTGCAGGCGGATCAGAAGATGAGTTCACCTTGGGCGACAACCGCCGCGTGTTCCAAGAGTACGGACTCGTCAGCCGGATGCTGCGCGAGGTGTCCAAGCGGTCGATCAAGACCACTTTGTTTGGCCAAGAATGGGCCGCACCGTTTGGCATTGCGCCTATGGGTCTGAGCGCACTGTCAAGCTACCGCGGTGACTTGGCTTTGACGCGCGCAGCCAAGCAGGCCGGCATCCCGATGGTGGTGAGCGGCACCTCGATGGTCCGCATGGAGGAGGTCATCCAGGACAATCCCGACGCTTGGTTTCAAGCCTATGTACCGGGTGATTTAGAGCGTACTTTGCCATTGCTTGACCGCATCAAGACGGCCGGCTATCAGACGCTGGTCCTGACGGTAGACACTTTCTTGGGGGCCAGTCGGGAAAATCAGACGCGTGCTGGATTTTCAACACCTTTACGCCCGAGCTTACGGTTAGCGTGGGACGGCATCCTTCGGCCGCGCTGGCTTTTTGGCACCTTCTTTCGAACATTGCTAAAACACGGCATGCCGCACTTTGAAAATTCATTTGCGGTTCGAGGTGCACCCATCATTTCCCAAAATGCTGCTCGCGACCATGGCAGCAAAGACCACATGGACTGGGATCGTTTTGCCCTGATTCGTCGCCACTGGCAGGGGCGCCTGATCGTCAAGGGCTTGTTGCATGTTGACGATTGCCGGATGGCGCGTGATCTTGGCGCAGACGGCATCATTGTTTCCAATCATGGCGGTCGACAACTCGACGCTGGCCCTTCGCCCTTGCGTGTTTTGCCCGGCATCCTTGAGGAACTGACGAGAACGGGGCCGCGTATTCCGGTGATGATTGACAGCGGTTTTCGCCGTGGTGATGATGTACTCAAGGCGCTGGCGCTGGGGGCGGACTTTGTTTTTGTCGGTCGGCCGTTTAACTTCGCCAGCTCGGTGGCTGGACAAGCCGGCGTTGAACATGCCATCAGCCTACTCAAGGCCGAGGTGCATCGTGGTCTTGGCATGATGGGTTACAACGCCATCAGCGAGGTGCGCCATGCGCGCTTAGATCGGGTGCTGATCGACTTACCGCTGATGGGGCGCGAACGCCGATAAAATTGGCGGAATTTTGATTGTAAAAATGGAACCCTGAGGCAGGGTATTTTGGAGACATCTGCATGAAAAAATGGCTCGTGATGATTTTTGCTCTGTTGATTCAGGGCTCGGTATTTGCTCAGGCAAATTGGCCCAATCGACCTATCCGCTTGCTGGTTCCTTACCCGGCCGGAGGCTCTACCGATATCTTGACTCGCTTGCTCGGCCAAAAGCTGTCTGAAAATCTCGGGCATGCCGTCATCATTGAAAACAGGGGCGGTGCGAGTGGCGGCGTGGGGGCCAGTTATTTTGTCAAGTCGGCGCTTGATGATCATTACTTCTTGGTCGCATCCTTGCCCATGATGGCGATCAACCCGTACCTCTACAAAAAGTTGGGCTACGACCCAGATGCCGACTTGATTCCTATCGGTTTGATGGGGCAGGCACCTAACGTGGTGGTGGTCTCACCCAGCTTGCCTGTGCAATCTCTCAAAGAACTGGCCAGCTTTGGTAAAACCAGTCCAACCCCCTTGTCTTACTCCAGTTCCAGCATTGGCAGTGCGGGCCACTTGCTCAACGAGTTGTTTAAAACCACCGTGGGTATAGAGCTCACGCATGTTCCCTACCGTGGCAACGGCCCGGCCATGGGCGCACTGCTGGCCGGCGATGTGCAGTTCACCACCGACAACCTGCCGCAGTTGTTGCCGCAGATTCGCGCAGGCAAGTTGCGTCCCTTGGCGGTCACTTCCAGCAAGCGCTGGTTTCAGTTGCCGGACATCCCGACCGTGGCGGAAAGCGGCTTTCCCGGCATGACCACCAGCGCTTGGTTTGGCCTCATGGCGCAGGCCAGGGTATCGCCAGAAGTGGTCATGCGCATGAATCGTGAAATCAACGTCATCCTCAAAAGTCCGGACTTTGCTGCCAAGCTGCGCGAGGTCAGCTTTGAGGCCTTGCCCGGTCCGCCGGAAGAGATGAAAGCGGCCATATTGCGTGAACGGGGCAAGTGGAAAAAGGTCGTAGAAACCTCTGGCGCTACTGCGGATTGAACATGACCCTGCAAGTGACCCAGCGGCCGCGAAACGGCGGTCAAATCTTGATTGAAGCCCTGGTGAGCCACGGTGTGGACATGGCTTTTTCTGTGCCCGGCGAGAGCTTTTTACCGGCCCTCGATGCCTTGCATGATGTGCGTGATTCGATTCGATTGATTGTCTGCCGCCATGAGGCCGCCGCCGCCCATATGGCCGAAGCCTATGGCAAGTTGACCGGCAAGCCCGGCATCTGCTTGGTCACGCGAGGACCGGGGGCGACGCAAGCCAGCATTGGCGTGCACACGGCTTCGCAAGACTCAACGCCCATGATCTTGCTGGTCGGGCAGGTCAACTCCGCCTTCATGGGGCGCGACGCTTGGCAAGAAATCGACATCGCTCGCATGTTCGCACCTATCGCTAAGTGGGCGACTCAAGTCAACCAGATCGAGCATCTGCCTGAGGTCATGCGGCTGGCTTTTCAGGTGGCGATGTCGGGTCGTCCGGGGCCTGTGGTGATTGCGGTTCCTGAAGATGTTTTGTATGCGTTAAGCGCATGCCCTGCGTTAGACCCGCTGCCACTGCAACCTGCCGCGGTGAGCGGTTCAGAATTGGCGTCGCTTCAGGTGATATTGGATGCGGCGAAAAGCCCCTTGGTCATTTTGGGTGGCAGTGGTTGGAACATGCTGGCCAGTGACCAAGTGCGCGCCTTTGTCGAACGCTTCAACCTGCCGGTCTGCACCAGTTTCAGGCGACAAGATTTATGGGACAACCGACACCCTCAATACGCAGGGAGTCTGGGGATCGGTTTGAGCGCCAAACTCGCACAGCGGGTCACGGACGCTGATCTGGTGCTGGCTATCGGCACTCGGTTGGGTGAAACCACCACGTCTGAATACCAGTTGTTGCAGGCACCCCGGCCGTGTCAGACGCTGGTGCACGTGCATGCCGACGCGAACGAACTCGGCCGTGTTTATCAGGCCGCGCTGCCGATACATTCCGGTGTGCCGGAGTTGGCGCAAGCCTTGAGCCAACTGACATCGCCGGCGGTTACTTCATGGCAGGCTTGGACCGAATCGGCGCAAGCCGATTACTTGGAGACACTGACACCTACTGCGATGCCGGGGCCGATCAATCTGGCTGAGGTGGTGACCTGGCTGCAAACCCGCTTACCGCCCGACACGATCGTCACCAATGGCGCGGGCAACTACACCTCGTGGGTGCACCGCTTTCACCAATACCGCGCCCTGCACACGGAGCTTGCGCCTATCAGTGGCACCATGGGCTATGGCGTACCGGCCGCCATCGCTGCCAAGCTGCTGCACCCTGATCGGATGGTGATTTGTTTTGCCGGCGATGGCTGTTTTCAGATGAGTGCGCAAGAGCTGGCGACCGTCACGCAGTACCAGTTGCCGATCATTTTCATCGTCATCAACAACCGCATGTACGGCAGCATTCGCATGCACCAAGAGATGAACTTTCCCGGAAAGGTTTACGGCACCAGTCTGGAGAATCCTGATTTTCCAGCCCTCGCCAAAGCTTATGGACTGCATGGCCAGTTGGTCGAGAGAACGGCCGACTTCCCCGCCGCTTTTGAACGCGCAGTCCAATCCGGCACAGGCGCTCTCATCGAGCTACGCACCGACCCGGAAGGGATCACACCGCGCACCACGCTGTCGGCACTGCGCCAACGTGCTTTGAATCAACTTGTGGATTCTTGAAAGAGGCGGATCAGTTTGTCGCGTGCGGTGCTCGTCAGAGGCCATGCGCCGGGGGGCCTGACTCGGCCGCAATCGTTGCCAATCAATTGCAATGCCGACTTCACGACGGTGACATTCGTGCCGTTTCGTTCTTCCGTTCTAAGTTCTTCGAATTCAGCTGTGGCGTTGATCAGTTGCATGGCTTTCTCATAGTCACCGTTCTGAAGTGCCGTATGGATGGCCACTGAGCGTGCTGGCAGGACGTTGATCAGACCTGAGGTAAAACCGCGTGAGCCGACCGCGTAAAAGGCGGGTGCCCAGCTTTCTGCGAGGCCACCCACCCATGCCAAATCTAGGTCACGCGTGCGCGTGATCATTGTTCCCAAGCGCAGCGGGGTAGGGCAGGCCCACTTCAGGCCAACCACGCCAGGCAATCGCGCCAGCATCTCAATGGTGTCCAAACCGATGCCGTCATCGCGCAGGTAAAGCACCAGTGGTAAGCCGTCGCCAGCCTCCGCGATGCGTTGAACGTAATCAATCACGCCCCGTGGAGCCACAAACGGATCCGGCGGTTGGTGCACCATCAATGCAGTGACGCCAGCGGCCCGTGACGCCCGCGCCAGTTTGCAAGCGTCTTTGATGTTCTTACCTACACCACCCAGCAAGGGAACGCGCCCGGCCACCTGTTCGGCAGTAGCGAACACCATCCGCTCTGCTTCACTGGCATCGAGCGCATAAAACTCACTGGTGTTGCCATTGGCCACCAGCACGTGGACACCAGCCTCTACCGCTCGGTCAATGACGGTTTGGAGCCGCGGTGGATCGACTTCATCATCGTCGTTGAACGGTGTGATGAGGATGCCGGAGATGCCGTTTAGCGCTTCACGCAGAGTCTGTTTTGAGAGTGTCATGGTCAGTTTCTAGAGGGTGCTAACGCGAATGATGCTGTCTGCGCGAAGCTTGAGGCCAGGCGCGAGTTCGGTACCAAGGCCTGGGCCTGTGGGGGGGCTCAGATAGCCCATTTCCAACACCGGAAGCACGGTCACCAGCTCTCGGTAAAAAGTGGTCAGAAAGGCGCGGACAACCTCTTGGAATATCGCGTTCGGAGAGCTGAGTGCCAAGTGCAAGGACGCCATTAGGACGACTGGCCCCGTGCAATCGTGGGGGGCCACCGGCTTTTGATAAGCCTCCGCCATGGTGGCGATTTTTTTACCCTCGCTGATGCCGCCGCACCAGGACAAGTCAAGCATGACGAAGTCCAGTGCATCGGCGGCAAGCAGATCCCGAAACGCACCGCGCGTTGCCAGTGTTTCGCTGCCGCACACCGGAATGCCGGCGTGGCGTCGATAGTCCGCCAGTGCTTGGACGCTGTCCATCTTGATCGGGTCTTCGGCCCAGTAGGGTCGGTACTCGCGGAGTTCTTTGGCGATGGCGATGGCCGAGGTGAGATTCCACATCGAGTGGAACTCACACATCACTTCAATTTTGTCGCCCACCGCGCGCCGGATTTTTTCGAAGGGCTCTAGCCCTTGGCGCATTTGTGCTGCCGACACGAACTGTCCATCGGTCGCCGCTGCCAAACCGTCGAAGGGCCAGATTTTCATCGCCGTAAAACCTTCGTCAAGCAGGCTCAGCGCCAGCTCCCCAGCGTTCTCAGTGAAGGCCACCTGATCATCGTACGGCCCCATTGATGCACTGCCGGTTTTCGAGACCATTCGTCGCTGCACGCTGTGGTTGTTGTAGTTGTAGCCCGCACATGTGTTGTAGCTGCGCATGCGGTCGTGACAAAGGCCACCTAACATTTGATAGACCGGTTGGCCAGCCACCTTTCCGAATAAATCCCACAGCGCGATATCAATAGCAGAAGCGGCCCTTGTCTCCACCCCCGATCCGTTGAAACCGAGATACCCGCGTAGCAAAACCTTGCTAATGCGCTCGATCTCCAGCGGATTTTTACCGAGCAACAAGGGTGCACACATGGAATGGATTTGGCTTTCGACGGCTTCTGCGCCGCGGAAGGTTTCACCTAGGCCGATGAGGCCTTCGTCGGTATGAATTTCTACCCAAATCAGGTTGGGGAACTCACCAATGCGTATGGTTTCAATGGCCGTGATTCGCATCTCTTAGTCTCCTTTAATGCCTTGCGTCCGGATCAGCTCACCCCAGCGCTCATATTCGGAGCGCATGAACTGGCCCATCAACTCTGCTGAACCTCCGCTCGGCGTGATTCCCATGCCCAGCATGGTTTGGCGAACGGTGGCGGTTTTGAGTGCGCGTTCGAAGGCTTGGTTAAGCTGGTTGATCACGGGTTTGGGTGTGTTGGCCGGCGCAATAAAACCGTACCAAGGCTCAATCACAAATCCAGGGAAACCAAGTTCCTCCATCGTTGGAACATCTGGCAAATTCAGTGATCTTGTTTTCCCAGTCACCGCCAGTGCCCGCACCTTGCCGGTTTTAATGAACGGCAATATGGATGGCTCGTTGTCAAAGAAGATCGGCACTTGTCCACCCAGCAGATCGGTGATGGCCGGGCCAGATCCTCTATAGGGAACGTGCGTCAGCTCAATGGCCGCCATCTTCTTCAGGAGCTCACCGGACAGGTGATTAGACGCACCAACACCGGAAGAGGCATAAGCAAGGCGCTTGCTCTTAGCTTGCTCAACCAGTTCCTTGACCGAATGTATGCCCGAGTCGTTGCCGACTGTCAGCACGTTGATCGACTTGCCCAAAAGAATCACGGGCGTCAGGTCTTTGAACAAGTCGTAGCCGACTTTTTCATAAAGGCTTGGGTTGATAGCGCAATTTCCGATGCTGCATTGAATCAGCGTGTACCCATCTGCTGGTGCTTTAGCGCCAATAGCAGTACCGATGCTACCTGCGGCACCGGCACGGTTTTCGATGACGATCGGCTGACCCAGTTCGCTGGTTGTGGCGTTCGCCATCAAGCGGCCGACCAGATCACCGCTGCCACCAGGCGGCACTGGCACGATAAGCTTGATGGGTCGAGACGGGTAGGGCGTCGTCTGTGCTGCGACACTTCCTATCGCAACCAAGGCAGTGAGAACTGCCACAAGAATTTTTCGAATTGACATGATGATCTCCTTGTGTATTTTTGATGCTGATTTTAATTCTAAGCTTATCATATGATGATTGAAAAAATAATGATAAATCAACGCACTGTCAGTTCACGGCCGATCAAAAAACGGCCGAAAAGTATTCATCACCAGATCGTTGAAACTCTCGGCCGCGAGATCGTGACAGGTGGGATGCCGATTGGCAGTCAGATACCCACTGAGTCGATCCTGGCTGAAAGTTTAGGTGTCGGACGGCTCGCGCTACGCGAAGCCATGAAGGTTCTCGCCGCCATGGGGATGGTGGTGATCTTGCCAAAGACGGGCACCCACGTTTTGCCGCGTGAGTCCTGGAATCTATTCGACCCCAATGTTTTGCAATGGCACGTTCAATTCGCCTTCGACGATGAATTCACTAAGGATCTTGTCGAACTGCGCAACATGATCGAGCCCGTTGCTGCAGGCATTGCCGCCACACAGGCCAGCCCTGAGCAGATAGAGAAAATCAGGCAGGCATACGTCGCTATGGTTGATGCTGAAACCCATGCAGAATACTTAGAGGCTGATTTGCGTTTTCATAGTGCTGTGCTGAGTTCTTGCAAAAATCGGTTCATTCGTCAGCTACAAATTCCCATTTCCGAAGTGTTGAAGGTGAGCTTTAAGGCTTCCAGTACACCCGGTCGGGATGTCGATCGCGAACATGCATTGAACTTGCACCAAGCGCTTCTCATGGCCATCGAAAATCACGATCCAGACGCAGCGGTAAGTGCCGTAGAGCGGCTCATAGAGCGCGCCAGCGAACGCATGCGCAACATGCGTTCGTAGTTGGCTCAACACTAGGCTTTTAATCCGGTTTCGTTTTGATATTGGCAAAGCGAGCTGATGACATAGCGTTCCCGATACTCCACCACTTTATCCCCGAAGGTGAATGCCGTGCGTTCAATTTTGAGCACGGGCAGGCTCGACGAAATTTTCAAGCCATTGACTACAAAAGTGGGGGGCAATGATGCCCCGACCTGCTCGCGGATGCGCACCACCGTGGTGTTGAAGCCAGCCTGATACAGCCCATAGATGGAGCCAGGTCGGCTCAGGAAACTGTCTTTATCCAAACCCGGGAACCGGTCGCGGGATACCCAAATTCGATCTAGCATGGCGGGTTCGCCGTCACACAAACGCAAGTTGTCAAATCTGATCAGCGTTTTACCCTTGGTCAGATTGAGCTTCTTGGCTAAAGCATCGTCAGCCCCTATTTCTTTAAAGCTGAGCAAGCGTGAGGTGGGTGTGACACGAAGCCCTGCTGCATTCACAAAGTTAAAGTACGCGTCAAAAACATGCGCATCGGTATGAATGGCGACGGTTGTCCCAATTCCCGCACGGCGAAGCAGCACCCTTTCGGAGACCAATTCCTCCACGGCTTTTCTCACTGTCCCAACGCTCACCGAAAAAAGTGAGCCGAGTTCTTTCTCTGTAGGGATTCGACTGCCAGCCGCCCATTCACCTGTTTGCAATTTCTGCAGGATGCTGCTGCGGACAACATCGTAAAGTGGCTGTTCTTGCGGTTTAAAGCTTGTCATGGTGTATGTGCATAGAACCATTTTAAAGACTAAAAATTAACTTTCATACTTGACGCGATTTCAATCATATGTATGATTCATATAATTCAGAGGCGGCTCTGTTTTTATAACCAATAGGATTTCTATGGCTAACTTCATCAAGCACATTGCGCTTCGCGTCAACGACGTTGAAAAAACCAGTCATTTTTACGAAACTGTTTTCGGCTACAAGCATGTCAACACCGTTCGCCGTAAAGGAAAAGTCGGCGACCATATTTCACGGCATCTGACAGATGGGTACATGGATCTGACACTGATTCACTATGAGTCTGCCGATGCAGATGAGGCAGATTTCGCAGGACCCGCTCCGTGCATTCATCATATTGGCATGGAAGTGCCAGACTTGCCGGCCTTTATTGAGCAAATCAAAGCCAGCGGTGGTGAAATTTTGACTGCCCCTGGCCATTTGCCAGTCAAGTTCCGTCCGCCTGGTGGTCCGGTTGCTGAAGTCGTTCCGATGGAGCGCTGGGAAGCTAAAACCTTGGCCGCAGGTGTTCATGGCGAAGTGTTGGCCTGATTCCGAGTCGCTGCCATGCCCACCTGCACGATGCTTGATGCGTCCCGACGCAAATGTCTGTCAAGGGCTTGGCAGCTTCTTGTCGGAGGAGTTGGCGTTTGGCTTTTGCCGGAAGGCGTCAATGCCGCTGCTACTTGGCCCAGTACCAAACCCATCAAGCTGATTGTTCCTGCGCAACCTGGCGGTGGCCTGGATCTGGTGGCTCGGACCACAGCCGATCGTCTATCGCGTGCAATGGGCACGCCATGGGTGGTTGAAAACATCGGCGGTGGTGGCGGCACCATTGCTTGCATCACCACGGCCCGCGCACCCGCGGATGGGCAAACGTTCATGATCGTGAACATCAGCACCCACGGCACGAACCCGGCTGTTCGAAAACTTCCCTACGAACCGTTGAAAGACTTTACCCATATCGGTATGGTCGGTGGCTCACCGAATGTGCTTGTCGCTGGGCCCGGTCTGGCTCATGTCAACACTGTGGATGACTTGATCAGCAGTCTGAAGAAAAAAGCCGGTGATGCAGCTTATGGCTCCGCCGGTCCGGGCACGTCTTCTCACTTGGTGATGGAGCAGTTCAAACTTGTCACCGGCATTGAGCTCACCCATGTGCCTTATCGCGGTATTGGCCCCGCATTGGTTGACTTCATGGCGGGCCGTACCGACGTGCTGTTCCCTGGGTTAACAGCGGTGTTGCAGCACCTCAAGTCACCCAAGCTCAAAGCCTTGGCGGTGACCTCCGCATCGCGTCATCCCTTGTTGCCGAACGTACCTACTTTTGCGGAAATAGGGCTTAAAGAATTTTCCAGTTTGCAGTGGTACGGATTGTCCGGACCAGCGCGATTACCTGAGGACATCACCAAACTGCTGAATGCTCAACTCAACCGCGTCTTACTGGAGCCTGAGGTGATTGCAAAATTTGAAGCCGAAGCGCTGGCGGTGATGCCTATGACTTCACTGCAGTTCACCTCTTACATCAGAGAAGACATCACGCGATGGACAAAAGTTGTCAAAGATAGAAAAATATCGGTCGATGCAAGCTAGTCGTTTTAGGCTTAATGAGCGCAGATAAGGTCACTGAGCCGGTGTCGATGCTAGGCAGTGCTACCATTCTCTGAAATTGGTTTCAGAGAATATAAAGAGCGTGCCTATTTGCCGATGACCAGTCAAACACCTTCACCCCTCAACACCCTCCCTCTTACCACCGCACGCGCAACTATCGCTGATGTAGCGCGTGAGGCGGGGGTTTCTAAGGCGACCGTTTCTAGGTTTTTAAATCACCGGGAAACACTGCTTACCAAAGACATTGCGATACGGGTGGAGCTTGCTATTGCCGCTCTGTCCTACAGCCCAAGTCCAATGGCGCAGGCCTTGAAGCGTGGACGTTCACGGCTGATCGGTTTGGTTGTGGCGGACGTGACCAACCCCTTTTCGGTGGCGGTGCTGCGAGGCGCCGAAAAAGCCTGTCAAGAGTCTGGCTATCTGCTGATGCTGTTCAATCTGGGCAATGACAGCCGACGTGAAAGCGATGCCATTGCGGCCCTCTCTGCCTACCAGGTGGACGGTTTCATTTTGAATACATTAGGACGTGATACCAAAGCCGCTGCCCAAGCGGCGCTTCAAGGCAAGCCGGTCGTGCTGGTGGATCGTCGTCACCAAGGCATGCAGGCGGATTTCGTGTCATTGGACAATGCTGGCGCTGTGCGCTTGGCTGCCAGTCACTTGGTGGAGCGCGGCTACCGTGAGTTGCTCTTTATCTCAGAGCCGATCAAAAGCGTCAGCTCCCGTGAAGAGCGCGAATCGGCTTTTCGCAGCTTCATCACTGATTCGGCGCCAGGTGTGGCAGGCTTGCAAGGTCACACTTATGAAAATACCGTCGACGACACGAAAGCCCTAGACAATGCCTTGCGCGAGCTGCGTCAGCGTGCCGGCCAGCGCTTGGCGGCTGTGGTCTCCAGCAACGCGGTGGTGACCTTGCGCGTAGTGGCTGCCATGGCGCGCCTTGGTTGGCAGTTCGGTGTCGATCTTGGTTTTGTAGGTTTTGATGACACCGAGTGGTCGCCTTACATCGGACCGGGTCTGAGCACCATCGTGCAGCCGACCGATGAATTGGGCCGGATTGCGGCGGGGTGCCTGATTGAACGGCTCAAGGGTGCGGCACTTCCACCGCGTCAGATATTGTTGTCAGGACGCTTGGTGGCGCGCGGGTCGTCTCTGCACGGCGTGACCAAGTCGGTACAGGGTTTTCCATAATTACGATGCACAATCGGACACTTTTATAATCAACTGAAATCGGTTTCAGTCTGATTGTCAGTTCACCTTTTTGTCTTCTCTGGCGAATGCGCCTGTTCATGAACTATTCATTTCAATTTGATGCCGTCTTTGCCGCTTGGCCGGAACTCGTCAAAGGCACGCTCAACACCATTGAGTTGTCCTTGCTGTCGATGGTGTTGGGGTTGGTGGTGGCGATCGTCTGCGCCTGGGGCAAGACCGCCGGGGCGCGCCCCGTGCGCTGCGTCATCAACGCTTACATTGAGCTGATTCGCAACACGCCGTTTTTGGTGCAACTGTTCTTCTTCTTTTTTGCACTCCCGGCCTTGGGCCTGCGCTGGTCGGCTTACACCGCAGCATTGGTCGCCATGGTGGTGAACTTGGGGGCTTATGCGACCGAAATCATCCGTGCCGGGATTGAGTCCATTCCGAAGGGACAGATCGAAGCCGGCTTGGCGCTCAACCTGAAGCGCCACGAGATTTTTCGATTTGTGATTTTGAAACCGGCGCTGCGCACGGTTTATCCGGCACTGACCAGTCAGTTCATTTTGCTGATGCTGAGCTCTGCCGTGGTGTCGGCTATCTCTGCCAATGACCTGACCTCCGTCGCGGCCAATTTGCAGTCGCAGACCTTTCGCAGTTTCGAGATTTACATCGTTGTGGCCGGGATCTACCTGCTGCTGGCGTTGTCGTTTTCTGCATTGTTCCGGGTGATTTACCGGCTGGCCCTCAACTACCCGGCAGGTCGCTGATGCGTACGTTTGGATTTTCCGAATTTCTGTTCATTCTGGAGGCGGCCAAGTGGACGGTGGCACTGTCGATGATGGCCTTCATCGGTGGCGCTATCGGTGGCTTGATCATTGCGCTCAGCCGTACTTCACACAATGGTTTTGCGCGCCTGTTGTCGGGTGCCTTCATTCAGGTGTTTCAGGGCACCCCTTTGCTGTTGCAGCTCTTTTTGGTGTTCTTTGGCGCGCCGATATTGGGGATTGAAATCAACCTTTGGGTGGCGGCGGGTGCGGCGCTGATCCTTAACAGCAGTGCTTTCTTGGGCGAGATCTGGCGTGGCTGCATTCAGGCGATTCCTAGCGGGCAATGGGAGGCTGCGCATGCACTCAGCTTGCCGTACCTGTCGCGGATGCGTGATGTAGTCTTGCCGCAAGCCTTCAAGATTGCACTGGCGCCGACGGTCGGCTACATGGTGCAAATCATCAAGGGCACGTCGTTGGCTGCGATCATTGGTTTTGTGGAAATCACCCGCGCCGGGCAGATCATCAACAACGCCACCTTTCAGCCGCTGATCGTGTTCAGTGTGGTGGCTGCCATCTATTTTGTGTTGTGTTGGCCTTTGTCTTTGCTGGCCGCGCGCATAGAACGCCGTCAAGCGGCGGCGCTTTCTCGTTGAACCACGTCTATTTCCCTTCATTATTTTTGACCACTACAAACGGAGACTTCACCATGATCAAGCCTATGCAACGCCGCCTTTTCACGGGTACAGCCTTGGCGCTGGGCCTCAGCGCTACCCTTTCTGCATGGGTCACGACGGCCAGCGCGCAGACTGTCGCTGACATCAAGAAAAAAGGCGAACTGACGATTGGCATGCTGGTGGACTTTCCCCCATATGGCACCATGAACAGCAGCAACCAGCCTGACGGCTATGACGCTGACGTGGCTCGCCTGATGGCCAAAGACCTCGGCGTCAAGGTCAATCTGGTCCCCGTGACCGGCCCCAATCGCATTCCCTTCTTGTTGACCAACAAGGTTGACTTGCTGGTCGCCTCGCTGGCGGTCACGCCGGAGCGCGCCAAGCAGGTGCAGTTCTCCAAGCCGTATGCAGCAGCCAGCATCGTTCTGTACGGCGACAAAAAAGCGAGCATCAAAGCGGCCGCTGACCTCAAAGGCAAGCGCGTGGGGGTTGCCCGCGCCAGTACGCAAGACGTCGCCCTGACAGCTGTCGCCCCAGAAGGCACCGAGATCCGCCGCTTTGACGACGATGCGTCGGCCATGCAAGCCTTGATGTCGGGTCAGGTCGATGCCATTGGTTGCTCAACCACCGTGGCCGCGCAAATCGACAAACGCGCACCCGCCAACACCTATGAAAACAAGTTCTTGTTGCGCCAGCAAGTCATGGCTGTGGCCATGCGCCCCGGCCAAGCCGAGCTCCTGAAAACCGTGGATGACTTCGTGGCCCGCAATACGGCCAATGGTGAGCTCAACAAGCTTTACCGTAAATGGCTGGAAACCGACCTGCCAAAAATGCAATAAACGGGTGCTTTCATGACAGACACAATGCAGTCCCCCTCCAGTACCCAAGACGCCACACCCATCATCCGCATGGAAGCCGTGGACAAATGGTTCGGCAAGTTTCAGGTGCTGACGGGTATCAACTTGAACGTGCGTGCGGGAGAGCGCATTGTGGTTTGCGGGCCGTCGGGCTCGGGCAAGTCGACCCTGATCCGCTGCATCAACCGGCTGGAGACAGTGCAAAGCGGCCGTATTGTGGTGAACGGTATCGACTTGACGGTCGGCGGTAAAAACGTGGATTCGGTGCGACAAGAAGTCGGCATGGTGTTCCAGCAGTTCAACTTGTTTCCGCACCTCACCGTGTTGCAAAACTGCATGCTGGCGCCGATGCGCTCGCGCGGCTTGAGCCGGGAGGCGGCCGAGACCATCGCCATGAAGTACCTGCACCGCGTGCGCATTCCAGAGCAGGCGCACAAATACCCGAGCCAGCTTTCAGGCGGTCAACAGCAGCGTGTGGCGATTGCGCGTGCCTTGTGCATGACGCCGAAGATCATGCTGTTTGACGAACCCACGTCGGCACTTGACCCGGAGATGGTCAAGGAAGTGCTGGACACCATGGTGAGCTTGGCAGAAGAGGGCATGACCATGCTCTGCGTCACCCACGAAATGGGCTTTGCACGCAGCGTGGCCGACCGCGTGATCTTCATGGCAGAAGGCAAGATCATTGAAGAGGCGCCGCCGCAGCAATTCTTCAGCCATCCACAACACGAAACAACCCGAAATTTCCTAGGGCAAATTCTGAATTCGCAACATGCGCACTGACAACGCGGGCAGCGCCGTAGCGCACGCGTTAGACGTTGTTACTTTTGGCGAAGCCATGCTGCTGCTGGTCGCCGACCAGCCCGGCCCGCTGGAATCGGTGCAGGGCTTTCACAAACGAACCGCCGGAGCCGAAACCAATGTCGCTATTGGACTCGCACGGCTGAGTTTGAAAGTGGGCTGGGCCAGTCGTCTGGGGACTGACTCGATGGGTCGTTATTTGCTCGCAGCCTTGGCTGGCGAAGGCGTCGACTGCTCGCACGTGGTCTGCGTCCCGACTCAAAAAACCGGTTTCCAGTTCAAAGGTCAAGTCAGCGATGGCAGCGACCCACCGGTTGAATACCACCGCGCCGGCTCCGCAGCCAGCTACATGGGGGTGGCGGACATCGATGTCGATTGGTTGCTCAGTGCGCGGCATCTGCATGCCACCGGTGTGTTTGCCGCTGTCTCGTCCACAACCTTGCCTGCGGCCCGAAAAACCATGGACTTGATGCGTGCCGCTGGCCGCAGCGTGTCCTTTGATCCGAATCTTCGTCCCACGCTTTGGGCCACACCCGAGACCATGCGCGACGCGATCAATGAGCTCGCTTCTCTCGCCAACTGGGTGCTGCCCGGTATCGAGGAAGGGCGCTTTCTCACGGGTGAACATTCGCCCGAAAGCATTGCCGGCTTTTACCGGCAACGTGGTGCGCAACTGGTGGTTGTCAAGCTGGGCAGTGAAGGTGCTTATTACGATGCCGATGCCGGCTGCGGTTACATCGCTGGTTTCCCCGTGAACACGGTGGTGGACACAGTGGGTGCCGGCGACGGTTTCGCGGTGGGCGTGATCAGCGCTTTGCTGGACGGACTGAGTGTGCCCGAGGCAGTCAAGCGAGGGGCATGGATCGGTGCCCGCGCGGTGCAGGTGTTGGGCGACAGCGAAGGTTTGCCGACCCGTGCCGAATTGCTTCAAGCAAAACTTTGATTCATGCCAACACCCACCATTGACCAGCCATTGATATGACGCGTCAAAAAGTCCTTGTTTTTAGAGAGTTGCCGCCCGACCAACTGGCCCGGCTGCAAGCGGAGCACGACGTGACCGTGGCCAACCCACGTATTCCTGCGCAAGTAGCGGCTTTCCATGCAGCTCTGGCCACGACAGAAGGCATGATCGGTTCAAGCTTCAAAGTCGATGCCGCTGTGTTGGCCACCGCGCCGCATCTGCAAGTGATCTCCAGCGTGTCGGTTGGCGTCGACAACTACGCGCTGCAAGCACTGGCCGAGCGCGGCATCATGCTGTGCCACACGCCCGGTGTGCTGACGGAGACCACCGCCGACACTATTTTCTTACTCATCATGGCGTCTAGCAGGCGTCTGGTGGAACTTTCCAACCATGTGCGCGAGGGCCGCTGGACGCGCAATATCGATACCGATCTTTTCGGGTGGGACGTCCACGGAAAAACGTTGGGAGTAATAGGTTTTGGCCGTATCGGTCAAGCTGTTGCACGCCGTGCTGCCTTGGGTTTTGGCATGCCTGTTTTGTACAACAACCGACGCGAAGTCAATGTCGCGCAAGACGCCCCTGAGCTGGTCGGCAAGGTGACGCCTGCGGCGCTGGATGATCTGCTGCAGCGGTCCGACATCGTTGCCGTGGTGCTGCCCTTGTCGGATGAAACGCAGGGCTTGATCGGGGCTCGCGAGTTTGGACTGATGAAGCCGGGCGCGATATTGGTCAACGGTGCCCGTGGCGCCATCGTGCAGGAGCCAGCCCTGCTGCACGCCCTGAATCACGGAACACTGCGTGCCGCAGGGCTGGATGTGTTTGCCACGGAACCCTTGCCGCAAGACTCAGCACTGCGCACGCATCCCAAGGTCACCGCCTTGCCGCACATCGGCTCAGCAACGCATGAGACGCGCTCCGCCATGGCGCAAATGGCGACCAGCAACTTACTCCTGGCACTGTCTGGCAAACTACCACTGGCTGTCTTTTCCGCACATAAAGGGTAAAGCAGAGGATCCCAAAGTTTTTATTTAAGGTTCAACCAGGGTGATAGACAACATGAACGCTTATCCTGAAATTTTGCTCAGACTGGGCTTGGCCTTGTTGGCTGGCATCACCTTGGGGCTGAACCGTTGGATACACCACAAATCTGCGGGCATCCGCACGCATTCCTTGGTGGCATTGGGTGCTGCGTTGGTGATGCTGTTGATTGGCAGTTTCCCTGGCGCAGATGTGCAGGCTGCCAGTCGGGTTCTTCAAGGCTTGATCACCGGCATTGGCTTTTTGGGTGCCGGCGTGATCATCCATCAGGCGAATTCTCAAAACATCCACGGCCTGACGACCGCTGCCAGCCTCTGGGCCTGTGCCATTTTGGGCGCTACTTTTGGCTCAGGCTTTTATGTGTTGGGCGGCTGCGCACTAGCTGCCATGCTGTTGATTTTGATGGTGGGCGGGCCGTTGGAGCGATTGACCAAAAAGTTGCTAGGCATTCAACGGGAATCCGAGGTCGCCGAACCACCGAAAGACAAAGCACCCTGAGACTGCAGGCTGCGAAATTCAAACGAATGATGAAAAACGTATAGCCACATCATTGAATTGAGATGGCGGATAAGCTGTGCCGTCGTTCTAATACAGCCATGTTGCTTACCTATTTTTTGCGGGCTATGGGCTTTGCTGTGTCGTTCAAAAAAGTTTCTTGATGAACTTGCGAAACCAAGTTTGCTGTGCCATAGCATGAGTTCGTTCATGCCAGTACATCGCGACATGAACAAGTTTCAGCGGAAGCGGGGGCTCCAAGATTTGCAGCTTGTACGCCCGCGAAGCCTCTTGCGCTACGGCCAAGGTCAATGTCGCCAGCAGGCGCGAGTTGGCGGCAATTTGAGGCGAAGACATGGCCGAGGGAACAGTCACTTTGACTGTGCGGGTAGCGCCCACGGCGGTGAACGCTTCATCCACTTGATCTTCAATAGTCGAAGTTCCAACGCGTGGCTTGTAATAAATATGGCCGGCGTCGATGTATTGCTGCAAGGAGAGCTTTCCTTGAATGTCCGGGTGACTCGTCGATGCGACGACCTTCAACACCTGCTGATACAGAGATGTTGTGTGCAGCCCCTCTGGTGGTGTTCCAAGATACGCCACAACCAGATCGATTTCCCCATCCTCCAACTGTTCGCGCACGCGACTTGGTTCCAACGTGACGACCAATATCCGGACGTGTGGTGCCTCGGCTTCCAGCGCAGCGACGAGCAAGGGCATGAGTACAAACGCAACAGACTCGGTGGCACCGATCTTGAATGTGGTTCGAGAATCACTGGGGTTGAACGTACTGTTCAGATTCAGCGCAAGTTCAACATGAACCAAAGCATTGCGGGCATGAGCTGCAATTTCAATCGCTACTGGTGTGGCCACCATACCCTTGGTGGTACGAACCAAAAGAGGATTCTGAAAGATGCGGCGTAACTTCGACAAGATCGCGCTCATGGCCGGCTGGCTCAAACCCAGTTGTTCGGCAGCCCTTGTCACGTGCGCCTGCGAGACAAGTGTGGACAAACACTTCAGCTGGAAAAGATCGAGTTTTTTTAGGTTTTTTTCCATCATCAATTTCAAGCTTTTGACGGTGCTAAATGCAAGTCAAAACTGACTTTTTCTCACCTCGCGGCATCTTAACAAAGGCGCTAGGGCGTGAAATTCGTCATCTCGATGACGACACCTGCCCCATCCATTTAATACAGGAGAACGTAAATGACGCACGTCATGGCCAAATATGAAGAATTGATTCCATATCAATCGCAACACGCCAACAATGGAATCCCCCGGGAGGTCATGGAACACCTCGCTGCGACACGCGTGTTTCCCGTGGTTTGTCCAGAGGGCTTGGTCGGCCGAAACGCCATGGCACCCCTGCGAGGATGGCCAGGGCTTTGCATCACCATTGCTGAATGCACGCCTAAAGATGGGCCCGTAGCGCACGACCACACCGGGACCCTTGAGACATTTTTTTGTATCGATGGTCAATTCGAAATTTCCTGGGGCAACAATCTCGAACACAAGGTCACACTGGAGCCCGGCGATTTGTGTTCGGTGCCACCCCGGATGTACCGCACTTTCCATAATTTATCCGACCACGATGGTCGACTGCTGGTCCTGATCCAGGGCGATAAAAACATGAGTGACAAAATTGAAATGCCACGCGCTATCGGCTTGGCTCTGAGCGAAAAATACGGATCAAACCTGATTGACAAATTAGCGGCAATCAACATGCGCTTCCAAGGCGAAGATGAGCCCGAGTTCTCTTGGCCGCAAATGCAGGAGCGTATTGCACGGCAACCAAAACTGTCGACTTTGAACTTGATGGGGCCGGTTCAGGAGACGGCGGTCATGAGTTCACCCGGCAACAAAGATGTCGCGCCGGTGACATGCTGGCCCGGGCTCGATGTTTCGATCTTGAGCATGGGTCCCGTCACTCAGCATGCTCAAAAGGTGGGGGCTGAAAACCGACTCTGGGTTTTTAACTTGGATGCTGGTGCGTGTGAAGTTTCGATAGACGGTGAGCCTGTGGTCCTGAATCAGCTCGATGTGATTTGCATTGAGCCCGGCAGCGCGTGGCACGCCCGAAACCTCAGCGATAAATCAACACGCTTGCTGCTCGCCAGACAAAGCAAAGATGCCATTTCTCACTAACCAAAGGTCAGGCATGACTCTCTCAAAATTAGGCTTGGTTTTTGTGTTGGCGGGCGCCTTGTTATTGCCTTCATGGGCGTTATCTCAAAGCTATCCAAATCGCCCAGTGAAACTTGTGGTGCCTTACGCACCAGGGGCCATCACCGATATTGCTGCGCGATTGGCGGCTGAGCGAATGTCCGCGTTGCTTGGCCAATCCATGATTGTGGAAAACCGAGGCGGAGCGGGTACGCGGATTGGGGTGCAGCACGTCGCGACGGCCCAACCTGACGGGTACACCTTGTTGTTTGTCAACTCCATCACGCACGGCACCATGCCGGCCATGGCGAAGTCATTGCCTTTCGATCCCATCAAGGATTTCGCGCCGGTGGTGCCTTTGTTTTGGTATGCCAACATTTATGTTTGCAATGCAGCGGCCCCGTTCAACAACATTGTTGAACTGATCGCCTATGCCAAAAAGAATCCAGGACGCGTGACAAATGCCACAGCGGGACCAGGTTCTGGTCATCATTTGGCGGGTTCGCTTTTTAACAGCATGGCCGGCGTCGACATCACACAGGTTCACTACAAAGGTGGCGGTCCCGGTTTGCAAGATGTGTTGGCGGGAAACGTGAACTGTATTTATGGCGATAGCGCGGCCAAGCCTCATGTCGATGCAGGACGGCTTAAAGCGTTGGCCACCACAGGCCTTCAGGTTGACCCGCGTTTCCCCTCAACACCCACGATGGATGCTGCTGGGGTGAAGGACTTCAGTTTTGTGGTTTGGCAAGGTATTGCAGCCCCCACCGGGACGCCCCCAGAGATCATTGCCAGACTCAATGCGGTAGCCAACGAGGCGTTGAAAGATCCTGCCTTGCAGAAGCGAACCTTTGACCTGAGTCTGAATATTTATGGTGGGACACCTGACAAATTAGGACAGTTGATGCGCACTGATATTGCAAAATTCAGCAAAGTCGTCAAGGACGCGAATATTCCAACTGAGTGAGTTCAATGAAGATATTAATTTATGGTGCAGGTGCGATTGGAAGTTACCTTGGAGGCCTGCTGACAGAGGCGGGGCAAGATGTCACCTTGATGGCTAGAGGTGCTCAGCTTGAAGCGCTGAGTGCGCTTGGGTTGGTCGTTGTGCGCAATGGGCAAGCCGACCAAAAAACGCAGGTGATTGCGCGTGCTCGCGGTGACTGCCATGGGCCTTATGAGCTGGTGATTGTGACCTTGAAATCGATGCATCTGGAGGCTGCGGCAGCTGACATCTCATCGCTGCTGACGCCTGATGGCGTGGCCTTGATGATCCAGAATGGACTGCCTTGGTGGTATCTGGATGGTGCGGAATCACCCCTGCCGGGCGCCCATTTGTCTTGCCTAGACAGCACCGGAAAGCTACGTTCTGACTTACCTCTTCAAAAAGTCATTGGAGCGGTGATTTACAAACCCGTGATGCAAATGGAGCCTGGGCGCATTTTTCTTCCAGATTCGGCTTCTGCTTCGCTCGTTATTGGCGAGATCAACAATCAAAAATCACCACGACTGGACAATCTAGCGGCGTTGATGAGCGAGGCTGGACTGCCGACAACGACAACACAAAATATCCGCTTGGCCAAGTGGCGAAAGTTAATGATTAATCTGGTCTGGAACAGCTTGTGTGCCATCACGCAGTCAACCTCGGGGCGTATCGCTGCAAGTCAAAAGGCCAGAGCTCTGGTCAAAAATATCATCGCAGAGGGTCTGGCCGTTGCCCACAGCGTGGGCATGGATCTCAGCTTGGATGCCGATGAAGCACTCGACCGAGTGGCGGGCAACATGGATCAGCAACCCTCCATGCTTCAAGATGTCAGGGCAGGAAGGCCACTGGAGTGCGATGCGATCGTCAATGCTGTTGTGGAGCTTGCTTCATTCACGGGCGTGGCAGTCCCGACCTTGAACTCCATTGCGGCCTGCCTTGATGTACTGAATGAGACGCTGAAGCGAGACCGACTTCCAATTGGCCCTGCCGGCAAGCTCATAGAAAGCCAATAATGACAAGCATTCAATGGGCAAAGGAAGTGGTTGACGGATCTATTCGACAGCGCTTTTTTCAGCTTGAAGCCAATGCAAGGCAAATTCCTGGCGTCCTCTGGATGCCCGCTCAATCCGAGCGTCGATCGCCTGTTGTCTTGGTTGGTCATGGCGGCTCTCAGAGCAAAGACGCCAGTGCTGTTTTGGATGTTGTCGTCCCCATGGTGAGTCAACATGGATTTGCTGTCGTGGCGATTGATGGGCCTGTTCATGGTGATCGTCGGGCAGATCAAGGCCGTGACAGCGCCTTAGTGATTCAGGACTTTCGGCTTCTTTGGAAAAAAAATCCAAGCATCACCAGCATGACATCAGACTGGAAGGCCACGGTAGACGCCTTGAGCGCTTTGCCAGAACTGAACTGCAACCAACTTGCTTGGTTTGGACTTTCCATGGGCACTGCCTATGGGCTGCCATTGTGTGCTGCAGAACCTCGTATCAAGGCTGCACTCTTGGGCATGTGGGGGACCAGTCATCCCCATGGTGACTTGTTGCTTGAAGCTGCCCGCAACGTGTTGTGCCCAGTGGAGTTCCATCGAAAGTTGGCGGACGAGCGTTTTTCTGCGGAAGGGCAAAAAACCTTGTTTGATGCGCTGGCCAGTTCAGACAAAATTCTCAAGGACTACCCCGGCGGTCACGTCAACCCAGCGGATGTTCAGCTTCAAGAGGCATTGGACTTTTTGTGCAAGCACTTGGGGGCTACGCCTGATCTCGTCGCAGTTCGATAAGTGATTTCTAAAAATCGGAGACAACATGTCACATTCAAGCTTGAACTTTATGCGCCGTGTATTTTTTTTAACCAGCTTAGCCATGGTTGGCTCCAGCGCCTTCGCCCAAACTTATCCTGCTAAGCCGATTCGCTTGATTGTGCCAACTGCAGCGGGCGCTGTAACGGATATTGCGGCACGTTTGATTGCTGCCAAGATGAGTGTCCTGCTTGGTCAGACTGTCTTCGTCGAAAACAAGGCGGGTGGTGGGACACGAATTGGTTCGGAATACGTGGCGAGGGCACCTGCTGATGGCTACACCCTACTTTATGCCTACTCGGTCACGCACGGAACCTTGTCTGCCTTGTCCAGATCTTTGTCCTACGACCCGATCAAAGATTTCTCACCCATTGCGGGGCTGTTTTGGTACGCGTCGACCATCGTTTGCAATCCCTCCGTTCCCGTGAGCAACGTTGGCGAAATGATCGCTTATGCGAAGAAAAATCCCGACAAGCTGAGCAATGCAAGTGCCGGTCAAGGCAGCGGCAACCACCTCTCCGGAGAGCTGTTCAACTCAATGGCTGGCGTTCAAATATTGCACGTGCCCTACAAGGGAAGTGGTCCGGCCATGGCCGATGTGATCGCTGGGGTGGCGAGCTGTACGCACGATGGAACTGCAAAGCAGTATGTTGATTCTGGAAAAGTCAGGGCCATTGCGACGACCGGGCTGCAACGCGACCCGCGCTTTCCCAATCTCCCCACTGTTGATGAATCCGGATTGAAGGGTTACAACGTCACTTGGTGGCAAGGCTTGACGGCTCCAGCAGGGACACCGCCCGAAGTCATTGCAAAGTTGGCTCAGGCCGCAAAGATCGCTTTGGCTGATCCCGACACAAGGCTCCGAGCTTACGAGATAGGACTGAATGTGCAGTACCTCAACACCCCGGAAATGGGTAAGCAGATGATTGAATCAATCGACAAATTCAAAAAAATAGTCGAGCAAGCCAAGATCCCGGTGGAGTGAAAATAATGAGAGTTGTGCAACTCATTAAGACGGGTGGGCCTGAGGTGCTTGACTATGTCGAGCAGCCCATGCCTGAGCCCGGACTCGCCGACGTTGTCGTCAAGGCCGAGGCTATTGGTGTGAGCATGCCGGAAATTTTGGTTCGCAAGGGCACCTACGCCTGGATGCCACCTTTGCCGACGGTTCTTGGTATTGAGATGGCTGGTCGTATTTTTGCAGTCGGGGAGGGGGTGCGACATCTGAAAGTGGGGGATTCGGTTTTTGTCAGTGCGCGCGAATTACCCTTTCGTGGTGGCTGTTATGCCGAATACCTGAAGGCAGATGCATCGGCTGTGTATGTGCTGCCGGAAGGCGCTGATCTTGATGCCGCTGCCTGCCTGTCTAACTACCAAGTGGCCTGGCACCTTTTGAAAAGTGCAACCAAGGGCTTTCAATTTGACTCTGTGCTGGTCTGGGCCGCTGCCGGCGGTGTTGGAACAGCCGTGGTTCAACTGGCCCGACTGGCTGGGAAAAAAGTGATTGGTCTGGCCAGTGGCTCCGACCGCTGTGATTTTGTTTTGTCCCAAGGTGCGCATGCCTGCATTGATTACAAGACACAGGATATTGGCCAAGCGGTGGGCGATTTAACCGCTGGCCGTGGCGTCGATCTCATTCTCGATTGTGTGGGTGGCCCCAGTTTTGGTCGTAATTTCGCTTGGCTCGCGCCGCTGGGGATGGTCGTCAATTACGGCTTGCTGGAGGGCAGCCCTGATGCTACTTTTGCGCCAGCCATGCTGGCTCGCTTTGGTGACTCAGTCGGACTGCGGTACTTTTCGATGCATACATTTGACAGTCAACCTGCAAGACGTCGCGCAGCGATGGACGAGTTAGTGCCGCTTCTGGTTAAGGGACTGATCAAGCCGCCCATCTTTGAAAAGATTCCCTTGCACGATGTCCGCAGAGCGCATGCGCTGTTCGAGACTGGCAAGGTGCTCGGTAAACTCCTGCTGAAGCCGTGACATTTCAGTTGCCGCTGAGTGCTCTTGGCATCAGGCCTTGTGCTGGCTCGAAAGCATCAGGCTTATTTGCCCAGCCAGCTTCTTGAGAGCGTTGCCAGCCTGCTTGAGCGCCGTGTCATTGAAAAGCTGCGCGATGCCGCCGCAGCTCAGCGCTAACACTGTGCCCCCATCCTGCGAAATGACCGGAACGCCCACCGCATAAATTTGCGGGTGCAACAAGCCTTTGTTGATCACCATACCCGTTGCTGCGTAGTTTTCAAGTGCCCGCTCGATATGCGGCTTAGCTTCCTTGAAGCCGACCGCGTCTTCCTGGTGAAGTTGTGCAAACAGATTGTTGAGCTGTTCACCTGACAGGCCGGCCATGTAAGCCCAGCCTGTCGCCGAGGTGAGCATTGGAACCCTTGAACCCACCACCATATTGCGCAGAACGATCTCCGCGCCCTGGCATCGCTGCAGATAAACCATGCTCAAGCCGTCGCGAGCGCCCAGTGAAACGGCGCCTTGGATTTTGACTGCCAGCTGCTGCATCTCGGTGCGGGCCAGTTCGGCCAGCGGCATCGTTGAGATCGCCGAATAACCTAGGCTCAGTACAGGAATGCCCGGCCGCAGTTTGTCCTTTCGGTCCATCTGCACGAGATAACCCTTTTCGATGAGCGTGTGGCAAAGCCGCCAAACCGTTGCCTGCGGCAGGCCGGTCATTCTGGACAGATCGGCCGTGCCCAAACTCGGGGTGGCGGCGCTGAAGCAACTCAGGATGTCCAGACCTCGCGCAAGAGCCGTCACGAACTGGCGGTCTTTTGCTTGCAAGGCGGGTTTGCCGTTGTCGGTTGCCATGCCTCTCCCCTTTACATTTGTTGTCAGCTATTGTAGGATTACCGCTGTGCAATTTACCAATTCGCTGTGCAAATTAATAAATTAAATGGCTTTGAGGCCGACGTGTTGGTGGCCGGTGCCGGTCCAGTGGGCTTGGCCTTGGGCGGCGACTTGGGATGGCGCGGCCACTCATGCATCCTTGTGGATCAAGGGGATGGTGTGATTGGTCAGCCGAAAATGGATATGGTCAGCGTGCGCACCATGGAATTTTGCCGGCGCTGGGGGTTGGTTGCGGACGTGGAGATGGCGCCTTATGGGCGGGACTATCCACAGGACAACGTCTACCTCACTGCCCTCAACGGTTGGGAAATGGGGCGCCAACCCATGCCGTCGATGAATGCGGCGGCTTACACGGCGGACAGTCCGCAGCGGCGTGAGCGGTGCCCGCAGAACATGTTCGATCCCATCTTGCAGAAGTTCGCTCGCGCACAGCCTGGCGTAGACATTCGCTACGGACACCGCCTCGTGTCTTTCACACAAGACCCCGAGGGTGTCACGTCGACTCTGGTGGATCAGGCAAGCGGCAAAGAGTTAACGCTGCGGACGCGCTACTTGGTGGGCTGTGATGGCGCCAAGAGCGCGGTGCGTGAGCAACTTGGCATTGGCATGCAGGGCCGCGGCGTGCTGACACACACCACCAACATCATCTTTCGTTGCGCGCACTTCAACCAGTTGCATGACAAGGCTCCCGGATACCGGTACATGTTCGTTGGCAAAGAAGGTACCTGGGCCACCATCGTTGCCATCAACGGCAACGACCAATGGCGCATGTCCATCATCGGCAACGCGCAGGATCGCAAGCGCTACACAGAGCAAGAACTCAAAATCATGGCTTGCCAAGCCTTGGGCCGTGAGTTTGATCCGGAGATCCTGAGCGTATTGAGATGGACCCGCATCGAACAGGTGGCCGACCGCTACCGTGAAGGGCGTGCCTTGATGGCTGGAGATGCCGTGCACCTGACCTCGCCGACCGGTGGCTTGGGCATGAACACGGGCATTGGCGACGCGGTGGACCTTTCTTGGAAGCTTGCCGCAGTGCTTGAGGGGTGGGGTGGCGACGCGCTGCTCGATTCGTACACCACCGAGCGCAGGCCGGTCGCACACCGCATCACGCGCTTTTCCACCGGCAACCTCCAGACCATGAAGCAGGTGCCTAGCGCCGACAAAGTGCTTGACACGGGCCCGGAGGGCGACGCCGCCCGCAAGGCCGTGGGCCATGCGCTGGGCGAAGGCCTCAAGCGTGAATGGTTCTCGCAGAACATGCACCTGGGGTACCGCTATGACAACTCACCTGTCTGCGTGTTCAACGAGCCGGAAGATCCAGCCGCCATTGAGGCCGAACGCGAGGACGCCGTTAACTACCGACCCAGCACGCGGCCCGGCTGCCGTGCGCCCCATGCATGGCTGGTCGATGGGCGCTCGACGCTGGACCTGTTTGGCAAGGGCCTGGTGCTGGTCGTGACCGCCGGTGGCAACGATTTCGCGGCTCTGCAGGCCGCGGCAAAGTCGCGCAGCATCCCGCTGGCGATAGCGCGTATTGACGATCCCGTCGTACAAGCGCTCTACGAAAAACCGCAGGTGCTGGTGCGCCCTGACGGTCATGTGGCTTGGCGCGGCGAGAACATCAACGACCTGGCCGGCGAAGTCTTAGCCAAGGTCACAGGCAACGTCTTTGAAAAGGTCACAGCATGAACGCCTCCCGCATTCCTTTCGATTCGGCGCAAGACCTGCCCGAGCTTTACGGCCTGCTCGAGCAGGTGCAGATGCGCAACGGCTGGGCCAAGCCCACGCCTTCGCTGTACCCCCAGCCCAAACAAACTTTCGTACCGTTTCGTTGGCGCTACCGCGACGCGCATGACGCGCTGCACACCGCGGGCCGCCTGGTCGGCACCGAATGGGCTGAGCGGCGCAACCTCATCATGGCCAACCCAGTGCCCGGCAACGACTACGCCACCGTGCGCACACTGGTGGGGGCCTACCAGATGGTCAAGGCCGGGGAGACTGCGCGCAGCCACCGCCACACACCCAATGCGATGCGGGTGGTGCTGGAAGCAGGCGAGAACACCTTCACCATCGTCGACGGCATCAAGGTGCCGATGCTGCACGGCGACGTGCTGCTCACACCCAACTGGTGCTTTCATGGACACACCAATGAAAGCAACCAAGACGCATATTGGGTTGATGTTCTCGACGCGCCACTGGTGCAGCATCTAGGACCGATGTTCTTCGAAATGCACCCCGACACGCTGGAACGCTCCGTCACAGTCGATGCAAACTCCCCGATGCGCTTCGCGTACACGGACTACCTGCCGCGCCTGCGCGCCGCACCCGAGGTCGCCAAGGGTGTGCGCACGCTGCTGTTGGGGCCAGCCACCCTAGCCACCTTCGACCGCACCGTTGTCTGCTTGGAAGCCGGTGCGCGCTGGCAGTGCCCCCGCGACACGGTCAACCGAATCTTCACGGTGATCGACGGACATGGCACTTCCTCGCTGGATGGCCAAGAATTCGACTGGGGGCCCGGGGACATGATGACCCTGCCCAGTTGGTATGCGCACACGCACAACGCCGCGTCCGATGCGGTGCTGCTGCAGGTGTCGGATGCTCCACTTTTGAGTCGACTCAATTGGGTGCGCTCAGAAAATCAACCCAACGGGAACACAAAATGAAGATCGCAGTTTTCAACGATTACCGCGTCGGCATCGTCGACGGCGAGCAGCTGTTTGATGTGACATCGGCATTTCCAGCGCTGCTGCAGGACCTGCCCAAGCAACGCATCAACTGGATGATCGCCCATTGGGACGAAATGAAGGGCAAGCTCGAGCAAGCGAAGAAGAGTGCAGCGGCAGTTGCAATCGCCAGCGTCACGCTACTGCCGCCCAACCCGGGCGCTGGCCATGTGTTCGCGGCACCTGCCAACTACCAAAAACATATTGGTGAACTGGGCGATCGAGCCGTGACCAAAGCCGGCCGCACGGCGCGCGAGCAAGGATTTTTTCTGATGGCGCCGGGATCGATGGTGGGTGCCGGTGGCGCCATCCTGATCCCCAAAGGATCATCACGCCGCTTCGACCATGAAAGCGAACTGGCCGTGATCGTCGGCCGCGCTGGCCGCAACATCCCGCGCGCCCAGGCGATGGACCACGTTTTCGGCTACTCCTGCCTGATCGATGCGACCATGCGCATCGAACCGGGCGTGGGCGAGGAAGAGCGCTCCATGCGCAAATCCTTCGAGTCTTTCACGCCGGTCGGCCCTTACATTGTCACCGCCGACGAGGTGCCCAATCCAGGCGCGCTACAAAACCGGCTGTGGGTCAATGGCGAACTCAAGCAGCAGGCCAACACCAAAGACATGATCGTGGACGTCGCTGAGTTGATCGAACTGATCTCATCCGTTTTAGAGATCTCGCCTGGCGATGTGATCGCGTCCGGAACACCCGAAGGTGTGGGGCCGTTCAAACCCGGCGATGTGGTGAAAATCGAGATTGAATCGGTCGGCAGCATGACGCTCCCGGTGCGCGAGTGTGAACAGCGCTCGCCGCGTCCCTACTGAAAAAACCAGTGGAAATGGCTCGCCTGTTCGATGGCGATGACTACGTGTAACAAGCAAATGGAGAACACATGTTCAAACTGATCGTTGCGGCAGCCATTGCCGCGTGCACTTGGAGCCTGGCTCAGGCTCAGCCCTACCCAGCCAAGCCAATCACCATCATCGTGCCCTTTGCGCCAGGCGGTGGCATCGACGTGCTCACGCGCGCTTTGAGCATCAAGCTGGCGGCCCGCTGGGGCAAACCCATTGTGGTCGATAACAAGCCGGGTGCCGGGTCGCTGATCGGCTCGTCGCTGGTGGCGCGCGCACCTGCAGACGGCTATACATTGCTGGCCACGGTCAACCAGACCATGGTGGGCAACCGCTTCCTTTACAAGAAGCTGCCGTATGACATCGATACCGCTTTTGATCCCATCACCATGATGATCAAGGCTGATCAGTTGATCGTGGCTAACGTCGGCTTGAGCGCCAACACGCTCAAGGAAGCAGTCGCATTGGCGCGCAGCAAACCCAACACGATCAACTACGGATCGTTCGGCAACGGCAGCCAGCCACACCTGCTGTTTTCCGTGATCAAGGACCGCGAAAACATAGACCTCACGCACATTCCCTACAACGGCATCACGCCCAACCTCACCGCGCTAGCGGCCGGCGACGTTCAGCTGGGGATGGGTAGCGTGGCGGTGGTCGCTCCCTTTGTACAGTCGGGGCGGGTCAAGCCACTGGCGGTTGCCGGTGACGCGCGCATGAAGCAATATCCCAATGTGTCAACGACCACGGAGCAGGGCTTCCCTTACGCCAAGGTGTCTATCTGGTATGCCCTGTTCGCGCCTGCCGGCACACCGGCAGAAGTGGTGAACGAAATTCGCGCAGCTGTGCAATGGGCGATGTCCGACGCGCAGTTCGTGGAGCAGCAGGTCACCTCCAAGGGTCTGTCAGTCGTCGCCGGTGATGCTGCGCAACTTCGTGACACGATCAAAAAAGAGTCTGATGCGACTGCTGCCATGGTCAAGGCGGCAGGGATCGTTGCCGAATAAGCGAGTTGACCGTCATCGCAAAGTGGGTCACCCCCTCGGACGGGTCGGCCGAAACTTTGCGCTAGTTTCAGCTAGCTCGGGGGTTTTTCTAGGCACAGAATAGCCTTTCCAATTTGCTCGCGATGTTCAATCATCGCGTGTGCTTTTTCGATATTTTCAAGCGTGTAGCGTGCAACGATAGGAATCTGTAACGTGGCTTCGGTCAGGGCAGAAAATACATCTTCAGCCCTGCGCTGAACAGTTTCAGCATCCGCAAGATGATCGGCAAGCCGTGGGCGGGTGAGGAAAAGCGAGCCGGCCTCACCCAGTTCAAGGGGATCCAGATCGGTCACGGAACCTGAAACATTGCCGTAGTTCACCACGAGCCCGCGCACGCGTGCAGCACGAAAGCTGTCGCGCAGGGTCGATCGACCTAGCGAGTCGAAGACAACATCGACGCCGCGCCCACCAGTCGCCTCTCTAATCGCCTCTGCAAACCGCCCGTTTTCATACAGCATCGCGTGGTCTGCGCCGAGTCGACGCGCGACCTCGCATTTTTCAGCCGTACTTGCCGTGGCAAAGACAATGGCTCCCAAGCGCTTGGCAAGTTGAATCAGGATTTGTCCAATGCTGCCTGATGCAGCATGCACAAGGCACGTGCTCCCCGGCGCGAGACCTGCAACATCATGCACGAGGTAGTGTGCGGTGCTACCTTGAAACAAGCTGGCCGCAGCGACATCAAAGTCAATGGCTTCAGGCAACTTGGCAATCAAGGCTTCAGGCACACACGCATATTCTGCATAACTGCCCCATGAAATACACCAAGCCACTCGGTCGCCGGAGCGCAGGCGCGTAACGTCTCGGCCCACCTTCACAACCGTACCCGAGCCCTCCATACCCAGAGTGCAAGGCAGCCGAACCGGATATGATTTTGACGACGCATACTTGCCCTGACGAGTGTGGATATCCATGAAGTTGATACCCGCGCATGCAACCCGCACCAATACTTCGTTGACCGCAGGCTCAGGTATTTCAATATCACGTCGTTGCAAAACTTCCGGTCCGCCATAACGGTCGATGGTGATAGCTTTCATGGTCAATTTTTCTCCGATCTCATTCCTGCACGATACCGTTGGCACGCACGATCTTGCCCCAACGTTCGCTCTCAGTTTTTACCAATGCAGCGAATTGCTCAGGAGTTCCCCCGCCGATTTCGTTTCCTTGCGCAAGCATTTGAGCTTTGATGGCTGGATCAGCAAGTGCCTTGTTCACGGTCGCGTTCAGAAGTCGCACGATGGCCTCCGGCATATCGGCGGGGCCTATCAGTCCTTGCCAGTTTTCCATGTGAAAGCCTGGGAACCCAGCCTCTTCCATGGTGATAATTTCAGATACCAGCGGTGATCGCGAAACACTTGTGATGGCCAGCGCTCGCAGTTTGCCTGCTTGCGTCGAGGGCAGTGCTGAGTACATCGGCTCAAACATAAAGTCGAGGTGCCCGCCAAACAGGTCCGTCATGGCTGCGGCACCGCTTCTGTAGGGTATGTGGGTCATGTTGCCTCCACTGCCCGCTTTGAACATCTCACCGCAAAGGTGATGGGCACTCCCGGCACCACTCGATCCGTAAGACAGTCCGCCTTGCTTGACCTTCGATGCAGTCACGACATCGGCGACAGACTTGAAGGGCGAACCGAGTGGCACCACCAGTATCAACGGACCGCGTTCAATCAGTGCGATCTTGGTCAAATCCTTTGCCGGGTCGAACCCCATCTTTTTGAACAGCCATGGGTTGACTGCAAGCGGCGCGAGGTTACCCATGCCAATCGTGTAACCGTCTGGTTTGGCCCGGGCCATGAATTCCGTACCGATGTTGCCGGCCGCCCCGGGTCGGTTGTCAATGACAACTGGCTGACCGAGCGTGTCGCTGAAGAATCGTCCAATTTGTCGGGCGCGCTGGTCAGTGCTGCCACCGCTGGAATACGCCACCACTAATGTGATCAGTTTGCCAGGGTAGTTGCTTTGGGCTTGCACACTTTTGAGTCCAAAGCCGGATGCCAATGCGGCCAATGCTGCTTGATTGAAGTGTCTTCGTTTCATCATGTCTCCATACTCGGCATAAACTGCGGCCGCTGGTTGAGCCCCAAGTCTCCACTATGCGATGAGGAATGGACTTGTGTTGTTCAGTGGCAGCACTGAGTGGGCGGTGGATGCAAGTTCTGAATTCCAAAATCCAGAAAGTAAAAAACCCTTATAAATCAATGACTTATAAGGGTTTTACATCTCTGGTGGAAGCGGTGAGATTCGAACTCACGGAGGACTCACATCCTCGGCAGTTTTCAAGACTGCTGCATTCAACCGCTCTGCCACGCTTCCAAGCAAGCTAGTTTAACCTGAGTTTTGCGGCGATCAGCCCGCCACGCTGAGCCGCATGATGCCGTAGAGCGGCACGCCCCACAGTGCCCTGAAGCTGGCGCAGGCCAATGCCATGCTGCCGTCATAAGCCTGCATGACAGAATGCTCTGATCGGAGTGACAACCGTGGATGAGGTGCCGTGAAGTCGCGTATGTGTTTGGAGCCCCATTTGAATTCGGCGTGGGTGTGGCAGACCGACTGGTGCATGGCCGCGCAACCAATGGCCAGCCAGCTGAGTGTGTCTAACAGCATTTCTGAGCCGGCCGGTGCGTTTTGGCCAAACTCCTGCAGCACGTGTTCAACCTCATGCGCCTCTAGGTACATGAGCACGCCTTCGCAGATCACCAGCACCGGCACATCGCTGTTGCGATCAGGCAAGCCGAGGCGCTGCCACCAGCCCGGTATCCTCAAGTCGACCACAGCGTTTAGTCGTCGTTTATTGGCCGCTGGCAGCAGTCGTTTTCGCAGTTGCATCACTTGCGCTACATCGGCGTCCAGCCAATGGTTGGCGTGGTTGTCAAGCCATTGAAAATAGTGGGTCATCCCGCAGCCCAGGTTGACGCCGATGGCGTGCGGGTAGCGTTCAAAAAAATCAAGCGCCAATTGCCGGAAAACTTGCGTGCGTGACAGTACGCCGAAGACGCTTGGCTTGTCGCGTAGATAAGGGCTGACATCGACATTCATCTTGCGCAACGCGGGTGCTGCATAGGCGTCGTTCACGGCGAATGTAGGAAACATGGCGTCGCCAAATGCCCGCGCAGCCAGAGGTATCAGCAGGGTAGACGGGACGTCGTCAAGCTTGATGCTTGAGCGCTCCCGAGTCGGGGCGAGTGCACGTTGATCCATCTTCGAATCATGGCCGGGAATTTGCCTTAGAGGCGTTTATTTTGAGGCTTAGATTGTGAGCGCTTGTTAATGGAGCTCAACGGCTTTAAGCATGCCCCGGGTCTCAATGAACTCGACAATTTGTGACAGTCCCGTCAAGGTTTTGAGGTTGGTCATGACGAAGGGCTTGAGGCCTTTGGCGTTGGTGCGCATGCGTATCGTGTCGGTTTCCATGACGCCCAAGTCAGCGCCCACGTAAGGTGCGAGGTCTGTTTTGTTGATGACGAAGAGGTCGCTCTTGGTGATGCCTGGACCACCTTTGCGCGGGATTTTTTCACCGGCAGCAACGTCAATCACGTAAATCGTCAGGTCGCTGAGTTCGGGGCTGAAGGTGGCGGCCAGGTTGTCGCCGCCGGATTCAATAAACACCACATCGGCGTTCGGAAAATCCACCAGCATGCGGTCAATGGCTTCAAGGTTGATAGACGCGTCTTCGCGAATAGCGGTGTGCGGGCAACCACCGGTTTCGACGCCCATGATGCGTTCGGCGTCGAGCGCACCGCTGACGGTCAGCAGGCGCTGATCTTCTTTCGTGTAGATGTCGTTGGTGATGGCGACCAAGTCGTATTGAGCCTTCATGGCCTTGCACAACATCTCTAGCAACGTAGTTTTTCCGGAGCCGACTGGTCCACCGATGCCGACGCGCAAGGGTGGCAGTTTTTTGGTGCGGTTCGGGATGTGGTGCAGGGTCATGATGTACTTAAAACGGACAGTGAAGATCAGAAAATCTAGGAACGAAATAGCCGTGAGTATTGGGTTTCGTGGCGCGCCGACAAAATAGCCAGCATGGGTGAAAACGCTTGTCGGTCTTCATCGGCCATGACCAGCGCAGCCTCAACGGCGGATGGAATTTCTCGGCTCAAGCGGGCCAGTAAACGTTGCCCCGCGCTTTGCCCGAGTGGGACAGATTTGAGCGCCGCTTGCATCATGTTTTCTGCCCAGCCAAAGGCGAAGGCCAACAGGCAATCGCGCAGACTGGCTGCCGTGGGCGAGGCAGCCAGCGCAAAGGCCACGGGGTAGGTGGGCGGCAGTGTCGCGCAGACTGCAATGTGCTCGGCGTTGACGCCGTCGTGGTTGCGCAACCATTCCAGCAGCGACTTGCCCATTTGCTCGGTTTGCAAGCGCATCTCGCTGGTTTCGCGGGTTTGCAAAATCCAGTCGTTGAGGGCGCGCACCCGCGTGAAGTCGCCACTGCGCCAAGCAGCGGTAGCGCCGGCAATCACCGGCAAGTCACCGCGTGCCAAGCTCAGTTGCAGTTGCGCACTGAGCCAGTCCGACGCGCTGGCTTCGGTGCTGATGTTGCCCCACTCAACCGCAGCTTCGAGCCCTTCCGAATATGAAAATCCACCCACGGGGAGCGCCGGCGATGCCAGCCAGATGAGCTGGATCAGGCTGGCCGCTGACAGGGCTTTATTTTGCTCACTGGAATCGCTGACTGCACTGATCTCGCTGGACATGGGGGTGGCTGCGGGGCTCAGGTCGTCGTCGGTTTGGGCGGACGCTGCGAATGAAACTGGATCGGCACGGCGGTCGCTGCGGGTGCAGCGTGTGAATGACCGTGATCGTGACCATGGTCGTGCTGGCAGTCAGGGCCGTGCACATGCGGCGCCGGTGCTGGCGTTTGCGCTGCTGTAACGGCATGGCTGTGGGCATGCGTGGCTGCGCTGTAAGCGCCACCTTCGGGTTCAAAAGCTTCCTCAACCTCGTTGACGATGAGGTGCATGGCGCGCAGCAGGTCGGCCAGCACGTGGTCGGGTTCGATTTTCAGGTGGTCGGGTTTTAGTTCAATCGGCACATGCCGATTGCCGAGGTGGTAGGCCGCGCGCGTCAGGTCAAACGGCGAGCCGTGGGCGCTGCAGGCGGTGATGCGCAGCACCGCTTGCGGGGCAGCCAGCGCCTTGACCATTGAGCCGTCTTCGGCCACCAGCACGTCGCCGCCACGCACCAGTGTGCCGCGTGGCAAAAACACGCCGAGGTGCCGGCCCAGTGAATCGGTGGTGTCGAAGCGGCTTTTCTGGCGCACGTCCCAGTCGAGTTCGACGGTAGCCGCGCGTTTGAGCAAGACGGGTGCAAGGCCTTGGCCCTGCGCGATGATTTTGGAGACTTGAAGCATGGCGTTCATTAAAACAAAAAGTAGCGCTGCGTCATGGGCAGGCTGGTCGCGGGTTCGCAGGTCAGCAGTTGGCCGTCGGCGCGCACCAGGTAAGTTTGCGGGTCAATCTCCATCCTCGGCAGATAGTTGTTGTGGACCATGTTCTGTTTGCGCACGCTGCGGATGTTTTTCACGGCACTCAAAGTCTTGGCCAAACCGAAGCGTTCTTTGACGCCGGCGGCTTGCGCCGCCTGCGACACAAAGGTCAAAGAACCCTTTGCGATAGCGCCGCCAAAGCTGCCAAACATCGGCCGGTAATGCACCGGCTGCGGCGTCGGAATCGAAGCATTGGGGTCACCCATGGCGGCCATGGCGATGAAGCCGCCCTTCAAAATGATGGAGGGTTTGATACCGAAAAAAGCCGGTCGCCAGACCACCAAGTCAGCCCATTTGCCGGGCTCGATGGAACCGACTTCGTGTGAGATGCCGTGCGCAATCGCCGGGTTGATGGTGTATTTGCTGATGTAGCGTTTGGCGCGGAAGTTGTCGTTGCGTGAGTTCTCTTCGGCTTCGCCTTTGCCGCTGGCCAGCGGATTCGCCAGCCAGCCGCGCTGCTGCTTCATCTTGTGCGCGTTCTGCCAGGTGCGGATGATGACTTCACCGACGCGGCCCATGGCTTGGCTGTCGCTGCTCATCATGCTGATGGCACCGAGGTCATGCAAGATGTCTTCGGCGGCGATGGTTTCTTTGCGGATGCGACTTTCAGCAAAAGCCAGGTCTTCGGCAATTGACGGATCGAGGTGGTGGCAGACCATCAACATGTCGACATGCTCGTCCAGCGTGTTGACGGTGTAGGGCATGGTCGGGTTGGTCGACGACGGCAAAAAGTTGGCCTCACCGACGACGCGCATGATGTCCGGCGCATGACCGCCGCCCGCACCTTCGGTGTGAAAGGCGCAGAGCGCGCGGCCTTTGGTGGCGGCAATGGTGTTCTCGACAAAACCGGATTCATTCAGCGTGTCGCTGTGAATCGCGACCTGCACATCGGTGTCATCGGCAACGTCGAGGCAGTTGCTGATGGCGGCTGGCGTGG
>CANFSO010000011.1 GCA_947449895.1 Comamonadaceae bacterium | reverse complement strand
TGCTCGCTCACAGTCGTCGGTCTGGATATACCTGCCGTGTTACTGGGAAACTCAAGCGTATTGAAAGTCGGGGCAAAAGTCTACGCACTGGGCACGCCCAAAGGCCTCGCCCTTACCTTGTCAGACGGCATCGTTTCAGGTTTTCGCGAACGCCAGAGCGGGCGCTACATCCAGACCACTGCAGCCATATCACGCGGCTCCAGTGGTGGTGGCTTGTTCGATGAAAATGGCGCGCTCATCGGGCTCACCACTTTTTACATGGCCGACGGACAAAACCTGAATTTCGCCCTGCCCATTGAATGGGTGAACGAATTGGCTCAGCGCAGTACACAGGCACTTGCACTGGCGCCTCCGATGGCACCACTTTTACCGCCGACGTCCCATCCTCCAGCGGCGTCTCAGTGGCAAAAAAAATCGCATGAACTTGAACTAGACAAAGACTGGATCGGGTTGCTTGAACACAGCGACCAGTGGACGAAAGCCGAAGCAGGCAACGACAACGCGTGGAAAAGCCTGGGAGTTGCGTTTTACCAGACGGGTCAAACACAGCAGTCGATACACGCTTGGGGAAAGGCTATTCGGCTTCATCCAGATGAGGCTGAGCTGTGGTTCCGCGTGGCTGCCGCGTACACACGCACAGGTCAAAGTGCGAAGGCCATTGACGCGTATCAGCAAGCCTTGAGCATTGACCCCAAAGATGCGGCTGCTTGGTACAGCTTGGGCGAACTTTACGAAGGCTCAGGCCAACGGAGCAAGGTTAGGGACGTGTACAAGCAACTCAAGACATTGGACGCTGTGCATGCGGAGCAGTTCTTCAGCAAGGTCTTGATGCCCTGATGCAGAAGGTCTGGGCCAAGTCGGTCGAGTGAAAAATATCAACAAGGTCAACCCAGACATGCGCAATAGATGTCAGCCACTGGCGGTACTGCTCACAACGGCCGCAACCATCCTTCTGCTCCTTACCCCGCGTGCAGCCTACGCACAAGGCGATTACCCAAACCGCCCCCTGACATTGGTGGTCGGCTTTGCGCCCGGCGGCCCGAACGACATCCAAGGAAGACAGATAGCACAAGCGCTAGAACACCGCCTTCACCAGCCCGTGAACGTGGTCAACCAAGCCGGCGGTTCTGGCAACCCAGCCAGTGCTGCGGTAGCAAGTTCGGCGCCAGATGGCTACACGTTGCTGCTGATCGGACCGGCCAACGCGATCAACGCATCCCTGTTTCCTGACCTGCCTTTCAACTTCCGGCGCGACATAGTGCCGGTCGCCGGCATCACACGTGAACCCCTCGTGCTGCTGGTGCACCCTTCGGTACCGGCCCACAGCGTGGCGGAGTTCATCGCCTATGCCAAGAGCGGCGCAAGCATCACCATGGCCTCGACTGGCAACGGCAGCGCGCCGCATGTGTCTGGACTGCTGTTCAATCGCACGACTGGCCTCGAAATGCCCATCGTGCACTTTGGTGGTGGCGGCCCTGCTCTGGTCGACATCATCGGCGGCGGCAAGACACACATGATGTTCGAGCCCATGTCTGCGGCGATAGAACCAGTCAAAGCTGGAAAATTGCGTGCCCTGGGCGTCACCACGGCGTTAACATCATCAGCGCTGCCCGGTATTCCGACCATCGCCGCCACCTTGCCCGGCTATGAAGCGAGTGCGGTGACTGGCATCGGCGTCCCTAGGGGCACACCACAGGACATCGTCGAGCGGCTAAATCGGGAGGTCAATGCTGCACTGGCTGATCCCGATGTGCGTGCATTGTTCACAAACGGCGGCGGTGAGCCTCTGAGCGGAAGCCCCAGCACATTCGCACAACTCGTCTTCGGCGAAATCGAGAAATGGGCCGTCGTCGTCAAGGCGGCCGGAATCAGAGCCAAATGACAAAAACACCCTCACAACTGAACAAGAAAATCCGCATGCCCAACAAGCCCAGCATTAGCATCCGGCGCAGCGGACTCACTTGGCTGGCAGCGGCGGTGACCTTCGCCGCACTTCCCGCCTGCAGCACTGTCGACACAGCAGCCGATTACCCGCAGAAAGAAATCAAGCTGATCGTGCCCTTTCCGGTTGACGGCGTCACGGACATCAACGCCCGTATCTTGGCCAAACACCTGACCCGCCTGTGGGGACAGCCCGTCACCGTCGTCAATATGCTTGGCGGCGGCGGTACCATCGGCACCTTGCATGTGCTGGCCTCGCCCAAGGACGGCTACACCATGATGATGAACGCGACGGGTCAGGCCACACAAAATCCAGCGATTGACAGCCAGTTACCGTACAAATGGGACGAGCCGACACTGGTCGCACGAACCAGCGTGAGTCCGCTGGTTTTTGTTGTGAAAGGCGATTCGCGTTGGACAACGTTGCAGCAAATGTTGGACGACGTTCGCAAGGAACCGGCCAGCTATAAGTACGGTACCTCCGGCCCAGGTGGCGTGGGTAGCATTGCTGTTTCACTGTTATTCGGTTCCAGCGGGATCGATCCGCGCCAGCTCGGTCGCGTCACACTGCAAGGAGGTGCACCACTGCTTGACGCAGTCATCACCGGCAAGACCGACTTTGCAGCGCAATACTTGGCAGAAATGGGGCCGCTACTAGAACGCAAGCAACTGAAAGCCCTCGCCGTCAGCACCCCAACCCGTGTCAAGCACCTGCCCCATACGCCGACCTCGAAACAGGCCGGTTCTGACAGCTTCACTCTGATTGGATGGAGCGGCATTGCCGGTCCCGCCGACTTGCCAACGAACATCATCGCCAAATGGAATCAAGGGATTAGGACGCTCGCCGCCGACGTGGACTTTGTCAAAGAAACCGAAACTTCAGGCGCTGAAGTCGCGTACCTAGGACCGAAAGACTTCAAAGAAACGCTGCGCAATGAATACGAGACAGCCGTGGTTCAGGTGGAGAAACTGGGGCTGCGTCGCTGAACAACACTAGAGCGTGACCAGCCTTCCAGCCGCTGAGTGATTATTTGTTGTCCACTTGGGAAATTACCGCTTGCGTGCCTGCTTGCCAACCGCCACCAAGCGCCTTGATCAGGACAACAGTCGTGACCAACCTCTGCCCCAAAATTTGTGAAGCCTGTCGCTCGCTGTTCAGCAAGGTTTGCTGAGCGGTGATGACGTCAAGGTAATTGGCGATACCGCCTTCATAACGTTCGCTAGCGATGTTGAACACCCGTGTGGCGCTTTTGACTGCCGTCAAGGTTTGGTTGTAGGCGAGATCCAAAGACGCCACGCCACTGATACCGTCTTGTACTTCCTGCATGGCCGTGAGCACGACCCGGCGGTAATTAGCCACAGTCACGTCGTATCCGGAGCGACTGAAATCAAGGTTGGCCTTGATCCGGCCGCCGTCAAACAGCGCCTGTGTAGCCGTCACACCCAGTGACCAAACCATACTCGGGGCGCTGAACAGTTTAGGCAGACTCGTGCTGTCCAAGCCAAAGCTCGGCCCAACAATCACGCTGGGATAAAAAGCCGCGTTAGCCACGCCAATCTGGGCATTTGCAGCAGCCATGGCCCGCTCGGCCAAAGCCACATCAGGACGACGCTCCAGAACGTCAGATGGAATGCCAAGAGGCACGGCTGGCGGCGGCGCCAATCTTGATTGCGGCGCAATTGAAAATTGCGGGGCCGGTGTTCCGGTCAAGGTGGCGATGGCATCCTCGAACACCGCACGCTGACGCTTGAGCAAAAAAACCTGAGACAAAGTGGTGTCTAACAGGGCTTGTTGCTGCGCCATTTCGAGACCCGATGTGGCGCCCAAATCATGACGGTCTGTAGCCATCAGCAGCAATTTTTTTTGCAACCCAATGGATTGCGACAGCACCTCAAGATCAGCATCGAGAGCCCGCAGATTGAAATAATTGATCGCGACATCAGCCGCCAACAGCAATTTGGTATTTTCTAAATCCGCAGCTGATTGCTCAGCAGTCGCAGTCGCACCGTCGACCAAGTTTTGCACACGACCGGCCAAATCAACTTCGTAACTCACTGCGAGCGACGGCACGATGTCATTTTGAATCGTCGAAAAGTTAGCTGTATTGTTTTTGGTCCAAGGCCGGTTGGCCGAAATCCGCTGATTCGCGACACGGGTTCCCAAGTTGACCTGCGGGAACAGACTGGCTGAAGTTGATGCCAGTGTCGCTCTGGCCTGTGCCAAGCGGGCATTGGCCGCAGCCAAAGTCTGGTTGTTCAGCATCGCCTTTTGCTCAAGGACATTGAGCTGTGCATCTTCGAATCTTTCCCACCACGGACCTTTGGCGGCCTGGTCGTTGGGTGCACCCGTGCGCCAAGGTGCTTGGGTTTGCCAAGTCACGGGCATGTCTACCTGAGGCTTGTTATAGATGGGCGCCGTAGTGCAGCCTGCCAACAGCGCGCTGGCACAGAAAAGAAATTTGAGCGTCATGATTTACGCTCGGCTCACGGTTTCGCAGACGCTTTGCTTGTACGGGCGTCGCCAGTGCTCTTGTCGGCTTTGTCTGGCTTGGCCACTTTGTCATCCTCGGCTGCGACAAAGCTAACTTCAGCACCCGTGTTCAATGAATCGGGCGGATTCAGCACCAAGCGTTCGCCGCTTTCCAGACCGCCCATCACTTCAACTTTCACACCGTAGTTACGCCCCAGTTGCACTGGTTTGATATTCACATGATTTTTGTCATCCACCACGGCCACCATCGTGCCTTCGCCACGAATAATCAGTGCGTTGTTGGGAATGGACAAACTGCGATTCAGCGCCAACGGGATTTCGACTTGTACAAAGGCACCCGGCAGCAAAATACCCTCTTTGTTGGCAAGCGAGACTTCCACTTGGAGCGTGCGTGACTGGGTGTCAATCGAGGCACCCGTTCGGGCCACTTTGCCCTCGAATTTTTTGCCGCTCAATTCCGCCTGGGTCACCACCACGCTTTGCCCGACCTTGATCAGTTGTGCATAGCTTTGCGGCACGTTGATGTACAGGCGCAAAGGGTCAGTTTGCGTCACGATGAACAAAGCCCGGGCCAAACCACCGCCGGCGCCAGCATCAATCAGGTCGCCGGTGTCCACGTTGCGCCGTGTGATCACGCCGTCGGTCGGGGCCAGTAATTTTTTGAATCCTTGCAGCTGACTCAGTCGCTGCACATTCGCCTCGGCAGCGGCCAGGTTAGACACCGCCTGGTCGCTGGCGCTGCGCTTTTCTTCAAGCTCCTGCTGCGAGACCACATCTTTTTTGCGCAACGCATCCCAACGCGCAGCCGTGCTTTTGGCTAAATCAAGGCTGGATTGAGCCTGCTGCCGAGCGGCCACAGCTTGCGAAAGTTGCTGGTCGGTTTCAGGCGTCTCAATTTCAGCCAATAGCTCACCACGGGTCACCCTGGCACCAATGTCTTTGGTCCAATGCTTGACATAACCGCCAGCCCGCGCATAAATCGGCGACTGTGTGTAGCCTTGGAGCGTTCCCGGCAGGGCAATGGTTTGGCCCGCTTCACTCGACTTGGCCACCGTGGTCTTGACGTAGTTGCGACCTCGCTCAACCACGCCCGCCTCCAGCTCTTTTGTATTTTGCATGCGGCTGACCACGGTGCGGGCAGCACCCAGACCCAGCAGCACCAGCACAACAGCCACCACTATTTTGGTTCGGCGCACGACCGCGCCTCGCTTCAACAATTCGCCGGCGTCCTCAACCTGCAAAGGATGGACAGCCATTTGGGAATGACGCTCTTCAGACATGAATCAAAGCTCCTGGGACGAAATACGAAGTTCACGTGCGGCCTGTTGTCGCTGCTTGCGATGCGACAGGCGCTGATGCACTTCGGCGTAAATAACGGGTACAAAAAACAGCGTAGACACAGTGGCAAACAACAAACCACCAATTACCGCACGACCCAAAGGCGCATTTTGCTCAGCGCCTTCCCCCAAGCCCAAAGCCATGGGGATCATGCCAATGATCATCGCCAGCGCGGTCATCAGCACCGGCCGGATTCGGGTGGCGCCAGCCTCCAAAGCACAAGACAAAGGCGTGATGCCGTCTTCTCGTCGTTGGCGGGCAAAGGCAATCACCAAAATACTGTTGGCAGTGGCCACGCCCATCGTCATGATGGCGCCAGTCAAGGCGGGCACGCTGAGCGTGGTGCCGGTGATGAACAAGATCCAAGCGATGCCGGCCAAGGCAGCGGGCAAGGCGGTGATGATGATGGCTGCGTCAATCCAAGACTGAAAGGTCACCACAATCAGCAAATACACCAACACAATGGCCATCGCCAGGCCCAAGCCAAGACCGATGAAAGACGAGCGCATGGTCTCGACCTGACCCCGAATAACAACTTGGTTGCCCCGCGCCAGTTTGGGTGAAATCTCATCCACCAATTTTTTAATCTGGCCTGCGACATTGGCCAAGTCTGTGCCTTGCACGCCGACATACACATCAATGGCGGGCTGCAAGTTATAGCGTGACACGATGGGCAACTGGCGCCCAGTTTTAGCTTCCACCAAGTTGCCAAGCAATTGATTCGTGGTGTTCGACACGGTCGCCCCGTTGACGCCACTGTTGGCATTGGGCGCCGGACCGATTGGCAGACTCAGCAGCGAATCAATCGAGTCAACCTTGTATTGAGGCGACTGAACCACGACGTTGTAAACCACGCCGTTTTTAGGGTTCAGCCAGAACGCCGGTGCTGTCTGAGAGCTGCCCGACAAGGCAATCAACACGTTTTGGCCGACGTTCGTAGCGCCCAGCCCAAAGTGCTGCAATCGGGTTCTGTCCATCTTCAAATAAACTACCGGGCCATCAAGACGTTGATGAATATGCGCATCGACCGCACCCGGAATTTTGCGGATCGCCGCGGTCAGTTCAGCAGCTCTGGCGGCATTGCCTTCTAGGTCATTGCCGGTGAACTGCACATCAATCGCCGCAGGCAATCCAAAGTTCAAAATTTGAGTTGAAATATCGGCCGGTTGAAAGAAAAATTCAATGCTGGGAAAGCGCTTGGGCAATTCGGTCCGCAGCAAGCTGACAAAGCCTTCCGTTGGCTTGTGCCCTTCTTTCAAGGACATCAAAATCTCAGCGTCCATGGTGCCGATGGTGCCGGCGTTGCTGTAGGACAGATTGATACCGCTGTTGGGCAGGCCAACGTTATCCAGAATGGTTTCGAGCTGGTCAGAAGGCACCAACTCGCGAATAGCGGATTCAACAGCGTCAGCTATCCGCGCGGTTTCTTCAATCCGCGTACCCGTTGGTGCCCGCATGTGCAGGCGCATTTGACCCGCATCGACACTTGGGAAAAAATCTCGACCAAGCAAGGGGTAAAGCAAACATGAAAGCAGACAAAACCCTAGAAACAATGAGATAAAGCGCCCACGATGTGACAGTGCAGCCGACAAAGCCAGCGTGTAGGCCCGACGCACATGCTCAAACTGTGCGTCAAAACTTCTGTAAACCCGCTGCAAAATACCCGGATTGGTGTCCGCCTTGGCGGCTTCATGCACACCGCCCATCATCAACATCACCAAGGTCGGCACCAAAGTTCTCGACAAAATGTAGGACGCAATCATGGCGAAAACAACGGCTTCGGCCAAAGGCACAAACAGAAAGCGCGCCACACCAGAGAGGAAAAACATCGGCACAAACACAATGCAAATACACAGCGTGGCGACAAACGCGGCAGGACCAATTTCGCCAGCACCGACCTCAATCGCTTGGTTCAACTCCTTGCCCATGTGCAAGTGCCGCTCGATGTTTTCAATCGTCACGATGGCTTGGTCAACCAAAATACCAACCGACAAGGCCAGTCCACCCAGGGTCATCAGGTTCAGTGTTTCGCCCAGCGCAAACAGCACCAAAATAGACGCAAGGATGGACAAGGGAATGGTCAAGGCAATGATGACTGTGCTGCGCCAATTGCCCAAGAACAGCAGCACCATCAAAGCGGTTAGGCCAGCAGCGATCAAGGCCTCGGTAACCACCCCCAAAACCGCCGCCTTGACAAACACGGACTGGTCGAACAAGGGCGTGACCTTGACGTCAGCCGGCAAGGTCTGAACCGCTTTAGGCAGCAATGCTTTGACGTTGGCGACGATGTCCAGCGTGGAGGCGCCGCCATTTTTCAACACCGAAACAAGCACGCCACGAAGTCCATCTTGGCGAACCACATTCGTCTGCGGCTGGAATCCATCACGGACGTAAGCCACTTCACGCAAATACGTGGTCGCATTGTTCAAGGTTCTGACCGGCAAGTCGTTGAGTTCAGACAACACATCTGGAGAACCATTCATGCGGACTGCATATTCGGTTTCGCCCAGCTTGACGGTCCCCGAAGGCAGAATTAAATTTTGCGTATTGACCGCGTTTACCACGTCTGCCGGCGAGAGCCCACGCGCTTGTAGCGCCTGGATGTCCAGATCGACAGAGATCACTCGAACCTTGCCGCCATACGGAAAAGGCGACGCCACACCGGGCACGGTGATGAGTTGCGGGCGCAAGCCGTTGACAGCCACGTCGAACAGCGCATTTTCAGCCAATGTCGGGCTCGACAACGCCAATTGCATGACCGGAATGCTGGAGGCTGAGTATTTAATCACCAGCGGCGGCGTGATGCCTGGGGGCAGTTGCCGCACTTGAGTCTGCACAGATGCCACCACCTGGGCGATAGCCGTCTGGATGTTGACACCCGGCTGAAAAAACACCTTGATGACACTGACACCATACAGGGACGTGGATTCGATGTGCTCGATATCGCTGACGACGGTGGTCAGGCCGCGTTCAGTCTGGCCTGCGACGCGCTGCCCCATTTCTTGGGCAGGTAGTCCGTTGTAGTTCCAGATGACGCTGATCACCGGAATATTTATTTCCGGAAAAATATCCGTCGCCATGTTCAACAAGGCAAAGGGCGTACCCAAGACGATCAACATCGCCATCACAATGAATGTGTACGGACGCCGAAGCGCCAATTGAACCATCGACATGAAGAAATTGCTCCGGGTACTTGGCTGGGTCTGACAACAAATGCAACAACTTAAAAATCAGTTGAAGCATTCACTTCGCAAAAAAAAACAATTCTTCTGCACTTTTTTACAATTGGTCCCGAATGTTAATGAATGTATTGAACAAGCATGCCGGGGTTTTCACGTACAGCACTTGGACTTTACAAAACGTTCACACAACGTTTCTGCGCTTATGCAGCCATGCTGTCATTCCCGGTTCAGATTCGGATCACACAATCGAATCGCGCGTCAGCATCAATCGCTAATGTCAAATTTATGGATCATCAGCAACAAACTCATTACGATTTCGTCAGCCAAGTTTTTCATTGGGTCACGGCCATGCTCGTCCTCGCGGCTTTCATCTTGGGTCCAGAACACTTTGGTCGCCTCATCAAGCAAGGTGTCGATCCAGCGACCCGCATCGACATCGTTTGGCATGAGACCTTGGGTGTGTTTGTCTTGGTCTTGACCGTGTTGCGACTTATTTGGGCAGCGCTGCGATCAGGCACGCCACAGCCTCTGATGTCGCCTTGGATGCAGATCACGGGCAAATTGGTGCACAGGGCTTTGTGGGTACTTCTGCTCGTGCTGCCGCTCACCGCATGGTTGGCCTTGGCTAGCGAGGGCATTCCGCTCACATTACTCGGCGGGTTGCAGATTGAGCAGATACCGCTGGTTAACGCGTCTGGCATATCCGCATTGACTGACTGGGGGGATTTGCATCAACTTTTGGGCGACGCCATACTCTGGCTCGCCGGCTTTCACGCCGCCGCCGCTATCTACCATCACGTGGTGCTCAAAGATGGCGTACTCAAAGCCATGTTGCCGCGTTAGCGAACCGGACGTTGTTGCTGTCTAGGCAAGTTCGCCATCACTCATAGTCTGGCACTGAGTATTTTTGCCATTTCAAGCACTATTTGCACGTGACTTAGTTGGTAGCGGTTGCTGGGCATGGTCAACGTTAGCGCGCCAGCCAACGCCCCCCCAGTCTTAAAAACCGGGGCAGAAATGCCAGCCACCTCAGCCAGCCGGTCACCGACTACTGTGCAATAGCCCTGCGCCCGAATCTCAGCATACAGTGGCCTTTCTTGGGGGGCAATACTTGCCTCTCGATCCGGATCAAACGCAGTCAAAACACGGGCACCTGTTCCACGATCGAATGGCAACAGGTCACCGGCCTGAATATGGTCACGAATCGGTTGAGGCGAGTCAACCCGGTACAAGCACAAACGGGCCTCGCCCTGTCGGACATGGTAGGCGGCGCTTTCTCCGGTGGCCGTGACCAACTGGCGCAAAACGGGTACGACGACTCGCTCCATCGAAAAAGAAGCGGCATAGACACTATGCAATCGAGCAACCTGCACACCCAGCGCATAGCGGCCATCGTCAAGTTGCTGAATCAAATGGGCGTGCACCAAAGATGCTAACAACCGAAGCACGGTGCTTTTATAAAGCTGCGACCGCAGCGCCAGATCGCTCAAGCTCAAGGACACATCATCCGATTTGAACGCGGCCAAGAGAGACAGTGCTCGGTCCACTGCCGCAACGCCACCAGCGGCCGCATCAGCATCGGCGACGGATTCAATTTTCGCTTTACGTGGCATCCAGAGACCTCGTCAGCAGTTTGGGTTGACAGCATGGAATGGCTGCACGATGATACTGTTTCATCTTAAAGAATATTATTCTATCTTACAGAACAAAATCCCAATTTATGACATCGCTTTCTCGAGAAAATGCTGTGCTGATCAGTGAGGTTGGACCGCGTGATGGGCTGCAAAGCGTTGCCGCGACCATGGCAACGGCTGACAAGCTCAGTTGGATCAACGCGTTGTACGCGGCAGGCCTGCGGGAAATTGAGGTGGGCTCATTTGTACCGGCCAAGCTGTTGCCGCAAATGGAGGATGTCGCTACGGTTGTTCGTCACGCTCTGACCTTGCCCGGGCTGACTGTGATGGCGTTGGTGCCAAACCGACGAGGGGCCGAAGCCGCGTTAGAAGCCGGTGTGCACAAATTGACGATGCCAGTTTCAGCCAGTGCAGCCCACTCCTTAGCCAATGTGCGAAAGACGCGGGAAGCGATGGTGGAAGAAGTTCGAGCAGTCGCAACGTTGCGCGATGCGATCGCACCGCAAGTTCTGCTCGAGGCTGGCATTGCCACGGCGTTTGGCTGCACACTGCAAGGCTGTGTGCCGGAAGACGAGGTTATCTGGCTGGCGGCCCAATGCATTGAGGCCGGTGCGGACGAATCCGGACTGTCCGACACAGTGGGTTATGCAAACCCCGCCCAAGTGCGTCGGCTGTTCAAGCGGTTACGCGCCGAGATCGGTGTGCACGCCGGCGCCGCACACATGCACAACACCCGAGGGCTTGGTATTGCTAACTGCCTCGCCGCCTACGAGGAAGGCGTACGGACGTTCGACTCTTCGCTGGGCGGTTTGGGTGGCTGTCCGTATGCGCCGGGCGCGTCTGGCAATGTGGTGACCGAAGACTTGGTCTTCATGTTTGAATCCATGGGAATATCGACTGGTGTTGACTTAGAAAAATTGATAGATGCACGGCAGCCGCTGATGGCAGGATTACTTGGTGAGCCCGTCTATGGCATGACACCCGATGCCGGCTTGCCCAAAGGCTGGAAGCAACAACATTGATGCTCGAGAAAAATCTGAATCAATCAAACATGACGCGCAACCTGCCCTACGCCGGCCTGCGTGTCGTTGAATTCACCCATATGGTGATGGGCCCAACCTGCGGCATGATGCTGGCGGATCTGGGTGCCGAGGTCATCAAGGTCGAACCGATCGCCGGGGACAACACCAGAAAACTGCTTGGCTCTGGTGCTGGATTTTTCCCAACATTCAACCGCAATAAAAAAAGTCTAACCCTCGATCTTCACACAGCACTGGGCAAAGAGGCTGCATTGAGGTTGATCGCGACGGCCGACATCGTCAGTGAAAACTTCAAACCCGGGACGATGAAGAAGTTAGGGCTCGATTACGACAGTCTGAAAACTTTGAATCCGCGCCTTATTTACGTGAGCCACAAAGGCTTTTTGCCCGGCCCCTACGATCACCGCACGGCTCTCGACGAAGTCGTGCAAATGATGGGTGGCCTGGCCTATATGACCGGCCGACCCGGAGACCCACTGCGGGCCGGCACCAGCGTCAACGACATCATGGGCGGCATGTTTGGCGCGATGGGCGCGATGGCCGCGCTGGCTGCACGTGAAAAAACGGGGATCGGCCAAGAAGTCCAGAGCGCACTGTTTGAGAACAATGTGTTTTTGGTGGCCCAACACATGATGCAATTTAGCGTCACCGGGAAACCAGCGGCACCCATGCCAGCCCGTATTTCGGCTTGGGCAATTTACGATGTGTTCAACGTCAAGGATGGCGAACAAATCTTTTTAGCCGTGGTGAGTGACACGGCTTGGAACTTGTTTTGTCAAGCCTTCGGCTTTGATGACCTTCAGCGCGATGAACGATTGGGCAGTAACAACGACCGGGTGCGGGCGCGCGACTGGATGATGCCGTTGCTGCGCGAACGGCTGGCCGACTTCAGTGCAGCCGAGCTCAGCGCGGTGTTTGAAAAGTATGCACTCCCCTTTGCACCGATCACACGCCCACAAGACCTGATGGACGACCCCCACCTGTTGGCTAACGGGGGCTTAGCGTCGATCACTTTGCCAGACGGACGCCCAAGCAAAACAGTCCTGATGCCGATCACGATGGGTGGAAAACGACTAGGCGTTCGGTTGAATCCACCTAAATTGGGCGAGCACAGCGCCGAGTTGCTAACCGAGTTGGGCTTCAGTGCAGCAGACATCCACGCGCTCACCGGATCGGCTTTGGACACAAAAATCTAAACATAGAAACAACAGGAGACAAGCGATGAAATTCACACCAACATCGGCAATGGGGCAAGTCGTTTTAGCGGGTTTAGTCGCCATGGCTGGACTTCAAATCAGCCATGCGCAAGCGCAGTCAGACTGGCCCAATAAACCGATTCGTTTCGTCGTGCCCTATACCCCGGGAGGTGGTACTGACACCGTGACCCGACATATCGCAAACAATATCAATCAGGAGAACAAATGGGTCTTCTTGATCGACAACAAACCGGGCGGTGGCGGCAACATTGGTCTGAACTTGGTGGCCAAGTCAAAACCTGACGGTTACACCATCGGCATGGGGCAAACATCCAATCTGGCGATCAACCCCGCGGCGTTGCCAAGCATGCCCTTTGATCCAGCGAAAGACTTGGTACCCGTGGCTTTGGTAGCTGAAGTTCCGATGGTGCTGGTGGTTCGGCCCGAGTCAGCCTACAAATCACTGGCCGATATCGTCAGCGCGGCCAAGGCCAAACCCGGTGGGCTGAAACAAGCCGTCGCCGGTTTAGGCACCGTCGGTCACCTTGCCGGCGAAATGCTGGCACGCAATGCCGGCATTAAGATATTGACGGTGCCCTACAAAGGGGCTGCACCGGCCGTCACAGAGCTATTGGGTGGGCTCACGGACTTTATGTTTGTAACGCCGCAGACTGTCATGGGCATGATACAGAGCGACAAACTACGGATACTGGCGGTCACATCATTGAAGCGCTCTCCCGTGTTGCCAAATGTTCCCACCGTGTCCGAGTCAGGCTTCAAGGATTTTGAAGCAGTCGACTGGAAAGTCATCGTGGCCCCAGCAGGCACACCACCAGACGTGGTGAAACGTCTCAATGCCGCGATTGAAAAGGCCCTTGCCAGCGCTAAGATGCAGACTCAACTGGCGGCAGAGTCCAGCACTGGATTAGGCGGGAGTCCGGAAAAAGCGGCTCAATTTATCACTGCCCAGCAAGCGGAATGGGGAGCTCTGGTACGCGAAGCTGGTATTCGTTTCGAGTGACCTGATGACACTGAAGCCCACTACGCTTTGTATTGAACAGCACCCCGGCTGGGCATTGCTGAGGATCGACCGAGAGTCCAAACGGAACGCCTTGGATCGAGCGACACGGGACAGTTTGTTGCGTGCGCTTGAGTCCTTGCGTGGCAAGGTTCAGGTCATTGTGTTGACGGGAACAGGAGCTAGCTTTTGCGCCGGTCTAGATCTGAGGGAACGGGAAGCAGAAATAGCCTCAGGCCAAGTCGACAGCGCCGGATCAGATGCGATTGAAATCAACATGGCATTGCGCGAGCACCCGGCCATTGTGATTGCGGCAGTCAATGGCGTCGCACTCGGCCAGGGTGTGACGCTCATCAACTCAAGCGATTTAGCGCTGGCATCAGCCACCGCCACCTTAGGTTGCCCAGAGATTAGTTTTGCGGCTTTCGCGAGCATGGCCGGCCCAACCAGTCAACTCCTTGTGAACCGCAAACGCGCTGCTTGGTTGTTACTGGCCAATACGCCACTTGATGCGCTGACAGCAGAACGCTGGGGACTGCTCAATGAGGTGGTGCCTAGTGATCAATTGATGACCCGCACTGCACAGCTAGCCCAAACCATCGCCGGGTTCGATTCAACAGCTCTAGAAGAAACAAAAAAAGCTCTGCAAGCCGTTCCCGAGGGCTTTAACGCCTGGCGCACCGGCATGGAACAGGGACAACAAGTCAATGCAGCGATACGGAAACGGCGAGAGCATCCCTAGGATACAAAACCCTTTGATCATTTTTATAAAAGAGACTAGATGAAAAAACGCTACTTCTTAAATGCCGCTTTATCCATGGCCGGGTTAGCGGCTATGACTCCCTCAGCTTTCGCCCAGGGCTTAGCGTCCAAGCCCACTACCATCGTCGTCCCATTTGCAACGGGCGGGGCCACCGACATTGTTGCCAGGTTGGTCGCACAACAATTGGCGGGACCGCTGGGCGCACCAGTGTTAGTCGAGAACCGAACGGGTGGCGCAGGCGCGATCGGCTGGGGCAGCGTGGCGCGCGCAGCCCCGGATGGTCACACGTTGATCACGATGGAGTTGTCTTATGCCATCGCGGCAGGACTCAACCCCAACCTGCCATTTGACCCGCGCAATGCCTTTTCTCACATCACCACGGCGGTGTCAGTGCCGCATGTCTTGGTGGTCACACCCGGCCTCCCAGCCAAGACCATGAAAGAGTTCCTTGCGCTGGCCAGAGCCAAGCCGGGCAGCCTTAATTACGGCTCAGGCGGTATCGGCACCAACACGCACCTAGGTTCCGAGCTGCTCAAGTCGCAAACCGGCATCTTCATCACACACATTCCGTACCGCGGCGCCGGTGCGGTTCTGACCGATCTGATGGGGGGCCAAGTGCAGATGATGATCTCAACAGTCACCACAGTGCTGCCGCACATCAAGTCCGGCAAACTTCGACCTTTGATGGTGCTTAGCAATACAAGATCCCCGGTGTTGCCTGATGTGCCATCGGCCAAAGATGAAGGTCTGCCAGAAATGGCCATGGACTTTTGGGTCGGATTTTCTGCACCCGCGGGGACACCTCAGCCCATCCTCGAAAAACTCAACAAGGATATCAACGCGGTGTTGAACTTGCCTGATGTGAAAAAGCGCAGCGCCGACATGGGACTGACAACCGTTGCCAGCTCACAAGCGGCAGCCGTCCAGCAAGTTGAAAGCGAGATCAAACGCTGGTCGGCGCTGATCAAGCAACAGGGCATCAAGCCTGAATGAGATGAACACCCTCCCTACGTCTACGCCCAATCCAAACAAGTCTGACAAGCTTCAGCCCCCTGGAAAATGGCGCGCACTCGCCGAATTGATGGCGCTCAGAGGTCAAGATGAGCTGGCTCCTGGCGAATTAAGCATGACCGGCAGCGACCCGTTTTTTCCAACGCCTTATCGGGTGGGCGAAACTGTAGCCGCAGCATTGGCTGCTATCGGGGTTGCCGCCAACGACTTATGGGAACTCAGAACCGGCTTGCGGCAGAAAATACACGTCGATGTTGCCCCTGCGGCAGCAACGCTGCGCACCGTGGACTACACACGGGCGCTGAATCAGGACGGACAGTATGTCCACGTTCCCATTCCCGCAGCCATGTCACACATGCTCGGCGTGACCCAACCTTGGCCGACGAAGGACGGCCACTGGCTGCTGCCCCACCTCAACCTTCCCCACCTGAGTCGCCGCGTACTAGACGTTCTGGCTTGCGACGACACGCCGGCGGCTGTGCGCCAAGCCGTCGCCGGCTGGGAAGGTGTTGCCCTGGAGGATGCCATCGCCAACGCAGGCGCCTGCGGCGGCATGATTCGCAGTCCACAAGAATGGCTTGAGCATCCACAGGGCCGTTATCTTGCAGCAAGACCTGTGATTGAAATCACAAAAATAGCAGACACTGCGCCCGAGCAACTGCACAGCGGAGACAGGCCGCTCTCGGGTGTTCGAGTGCTGGACTTGACCCGTATTTTGGCGGGACCGGTGGCCGGTCGCGCGCTGGCTGAGCACGGGGCTGATGTCCTGATGGTCGGCGCAGAAGGCCTTCCTCAAACACCCGAGCATGTGCGAGACACCAGTCACGGTAAACGCAGTTGCTTTCTGAATATTCGCGAACCCTCTCAAGCAGAAGAACTGCGTGCGTTAGTGAGCCAGGCCGACGTGTTCATCGACGGCTATCGACCCGGACGACTTGCCGCTCACGGGTTTTCTGTCGAAGACCTTGTGGCGCAACGGCCAGGGCTGGTTGTTGTGTCCGTTAGCTGCTTCGGTTCAGGCGGACCGTGGGCTTCGCGCGCAGGCTGGGAACAGGTCGCTCAAGCCGTCACCGGCATTTGCCACACCAATGGCCTGTTGACTCAGGGAGGCCAACCCAAGCTGGTCTTTGCTCCATTGTGCGATTACACCACCGGGTACTTGGCGGCGCTTGGTGCCATGCTGGCGTTAGCACGCCGGGCACGCGAAGGCGGCAGCTACCACGTGCAGGTCTCGCTGTGTCAGTCGGCCATGTTTGTGCAACGCCAGGGCTTACTTGAATCCTTTGCCGCTGCGCCGGGGTGCTTGACGGAGGACGAGCTTGAAAAACTGCACGTGCAAGCCAACACCTGTTATGGCCAACTCAAAACCTTGGGCCCGGTGTTGCAGATGTCCAGCACGCCTCCCCACTGGGACCGACCATCGCCACGCTTAGGGAGCGACGCAGCGCAATGGCTACCCCGGCAACCTTAACGTTTTCATCAAAGTGCCAGACCATGTGGAACCTTTCATTCACACCACCGCAAATCATTGAAGCCCAGGTACTGACCCGCTTGCCAGATGAACTGCGGCGACCGGTGCCCAGCAACTGGGCTGATGCGAACAAACCCGGCCAAATTGTTGATTGTTTTCTGGAGGGCCCCTGCTTTGACCGCGCCGGCAACCTGTACCTGACGGACATACCGCACGGCAGGATCTTCAGGGTAACTTCGGATTTGCAGTGGCACTGCGTGGCCGACTACGGCGGCTGGCCGAATGGACTGGCGGTGCATGCCGATGGCAGTGTCTGGATTGCTGACTACCGACAGGGCATTTTGCGGCTAGATCCAAAAACCGGCGTCATCAGCACCATGCTAGGGCACCGCAACAGTGAATCCTTCAAGGGCATCAATGATCTGACTTTTGATCCAAATGGCAATTTGTACTTCACCGATCAAGGACAAACCGGCCTGCATGACCCCACCGGGCGGGTCTATCGTTGGTGCACTGACAGCGGCAAATTAGACCTTTTACTGAGCAACGCCCCCAGCCCAAATGGCATCGCCATCAGCGCTGATGGCAAGGCTCTTTTTTTAGCCGTCACCCGAGCCAATCAAATATGGCGTGCGCCGCTGCTGCCCGACGGCAGTATCAGCAAGATGGGCGCTTTCCAGACGTTCTATGGTAGCAGTGGCCCGGACGGGATGGCGCTTGACAGCGAAGCTCGCCTGGTGGTCGCCCATGCCAGCTTGGGTGGCGCTTTTGTGCTCAATGCACGCGGTGAAGTCACGCACTTTGTCAAGAGCCCGTCGGGTGCTACGGTGACCAACCTCGCTTTTCGCCCAGATTCCATGCAAATTGTGATGACAGAGTCGGCCACTGGCAGCCTGCTGGTAGCCAATTTACCAGCCGTTGGACTTGAGTTGTACTCACACAAACAATCGGCTGAATAAGCCACGTTTGAGTACGTCAAAGCTCGTGGGCATTTATCCCCGTTTTTGAAGCAGCCCACCGTCTACGGGTAACAGCACGCCGGTGATGTAGGCCGCTTCATCAGAGGCCAAGAAGACCGCCGCATTGGCAACGTCCCACGCTGTCCCCATGCGCCCCATGGGAACCAGTGCGCTGCGTTGCTGGCGGATTAACTCGGGGTCAATGCCTTGCTCTTGAGCTCGCCGATTGATCGCCATAGGCGTGTCCATGAGTCCGGGCAAAATTGCGTTTGCACGGATACCGAATGGCGCATTTTCGACAGCGATGTGCTGAGTCATCGCGTTGACTGCGGCCTTGCTGGTCTTGTAGGTCAATGTAGGCCTGGCAGCGAGAGATGATGTCGATGAAATATTCACAATGCAGCCGGATCGTTGCCGAACCATGTGCGGCAAGACATGCTTGCACGTCATGAACATCCCCTTGAGGTTTCTGTCCATGATGTAGTCCCACGCAGAAACGTCCAAATCCGCCGTGCGTTTATCGCCCTTTGAAAGGCCGACATTGTTGTGAAGAACATCAATTTTTCCGAAATGCTGGATGCAGGTTGCGGCGATCTGTTGGCACTGAGACTCCTGCGTGATGTCCGCGACCAGCGAATGCACGATGCCCTTGTGGGCACGCACAGCCTGCACCGTTTCCTCAAGCCAGTCCGGGTTGATATCGACCAGCAACAACGAGGCACCCTCCTCTGCGAACCGCTCTGCAACGGCGCGACCATTACCGAGCGTTTGACCCGGTTGCTGTCCGGCCCCAACAATGATGCAGACCTTACCCAATAATCTTTTGTTCGTCATAAATTCTTTCGATGTCAGTCCAGTGTGATGCCAGCTTCAGTGACGACTTTTTGCCAACGCTCGACTTCGCTGCGCATGAAGGTCACCATCTCAGAAGGAGAATTAACCGCGGCCGTCAAGCCGTCCCGTACAAGGTCTGCGCTGTAGCCCGGATCACTGACGGCAAGACGCATCGCGTCATTCAGCGCAGTCAGAATTTCGTTGGGCGTCCCCTTTGGTGCGAACATGCCATACCAAACGTTGGCAGCATACCCAGGCAAGGTTTCAGAGACGGCGGGAACGTCGGGATAGGCCGCAGACCGAGACTCTGAGGTGACAGCAATGGCACGCATGCGTCCCGACTGGACAAATTTACTCACGCCGCCTGCCGTACCAAAAAGCATATCGACTTGGCCACCCAGTAAATCTGTGTAGGCTGGGCCGGCGCCCCGATAAGGGATGTGCAGGATGCGGATCTTGGCAGTGACCTTCAGGAGTTCCGCCGCAAGATGAACAGCCGTGCCGTTGCCCGAAGATGCATAACTGAGACTACCCGGCATGGCCTTGGATGCCCGGATGATGTCGCTCAGGGTTTTGAAGGGACTGTCAGCCCGAACCACGAGGACATTGGGTCCTGTACAAATACGGCCTACTGGCACAAGATCCTGCAAGGTGTTGTAGGGTAGTTTTTTGACCAGAGAGGCGTTCACGGCAATCGCGTTGGTGTTGATCAGCAGCGTGTAACCGTCAGCTTCGGCTCGTGCGACGGCATCCGTTCCAATCACAGTTCCCGCCCCCGGCCTGTTGTCAATGATGATCGGCTGACCCAATTGACTCGCCATGTTTTGCAGTAATTTCCTACCGATGACATCGGTTCCACCGCCGGGGGCATACGGCACGATCACACGGATCGTCTTGCCCGGGTACTTGGTCTGCGCAGTACTCGTCACATGGCTGGCCAAGACGGCTGAAGCACCGATAACTCGTGTTAACCAAATCCGTCGCGTCGACTTATTTATTGACATACTGTCTCCAATTGATTGGCCTTTCCATGCATTGACGACAGTGGTTCTCAAGCAAACAACTGCCGAAGACTTGCGAGATTTTCCAAATTAGCAATGCGCTCATAAAGCACTGTGCCTGACAAACTTTTGTCGGATGCCGGGCCGGCCGCAACACAGTCTAAAAATTTAGTCCGCAGGCATTCCGCGTCCATCGGCAGCTCAGCGTTACCCCGCGCAAAGCGGATGTCGCCAGAGTCAAATGAGCTGCCATCGGTCAGCTCGATCTGTACCCGGTCGGCATAGGAGAAGGCTGGGTCAATGGGGCATGCACGGTCGGTGGTGTCGACCACCACTTTGCCCATCAGCGTTCGTACGTCGCCCCTTGCGATGAAGCTGTCAGTGAGTTCGGCTAGGCCAACCTGACGCGCCACCAGTGCTGCGGCAACGGCAAACTCAGCGCTGAACTTGGCTTCCAGGCTGGTGTGCGGGCTGTGGTTGCGCAGCATAGACACCTGCGCCGGGCCCATGCTCACCCGCACTCGGCTGACCTGTTCGGGTTGAAGGTTTTCGCGTTCGGCGATCTCCATCACGCCATCAATCACACGATGACCCGAGTAGCACACCGGGTAGCGCTTGACCGACAGGCCGGTCTTCAGAATGCGCAACGACTTGCCCAGTCCGCTGGCTGCGCGTGTGCGGTCGACCCGACCGGCTGGCGACAAAGCATTCAAATACCCAGCCGGGTGCTCGAACACATCAGGGGCGGACGTCAGCCCGAGTAGAGACAGACGCACCGCCTCAATCGCGCAAGCAGCGGCGCGCCCAGCGTGAAACGGCTTGGTCATGGTGCCGAAATTGGCCACCAGTCCACTGGCCATGCTGGCCGCAATCGCCAACGCTTGTTGGGTCTGTTCGGCCGACAAACGATGTAGGTAAGCCACGGCTGCCGCTGCACCGACCGTGCCAAAGACGCCCGTTGGATGCCAACCCTTCAAATGGTAAGGGTCTGGCTCGCGGGCAAACAGCTCAGCCCAGACCTCATAGCCCACCACGTAAGCGCGCAATGCTTCTGCGCCTGACACGTTGAGCAAATGGCCTTCCGCCAGAATCGCCGGGACCAGAACCGTGCTGGTGTGCGCTGACAGCGCGACATCATCGAAGTCAAGCGCGTGAGCGGCAACGGCGTTGACGCAGGCAGCTTGCGCCGCCGGCAGCATGGCCCCGGTAAAGGGCACTACAGGCGCTTCGGCCGGTGTCTGATTGGCTGCCACATGTTGCTTGACTATGCCGACCACCGGTTCATTACAGCCGGCCATCATGGTGGCGATGGTGTCTATGAAACCTGTCTTGGCAATCGCGCAAGCGGCCTGTTCGTCAGCGCCAAATGTCGGGGCTGCCACAAATTTGGCCAAGGCTTGAGTCAAGGGAAATGGAGCGGACATGTGAGGCCTTTAAAAAGTTAAGCAAGGCTTAAAACGAGCGCGGCATGCCCAGCATGTGCTCGGCTATGTAGGACAGCACCAAGTTGGTTGAGATGGGCGCGATCTGGAACAAACGCGTTTCGCGCCACTTGCGCTCAACGTCGTATTCGCGGGCATAACCAAAGCCGCCGTGGTTTTGTAGGCAGGCTTCGGCGGCATGCCAAGAGGCTTCGGATGCAAGCAGTTTCCCCATATTCGCGTCATCGCCGCAGGGCAGCCCAGCCGCAAAACGGGCGGCAGCACGGCGCAGCACCAGATCTGCCGCCTCGGTTTCTGCGTGTGCTCGCGCCACAGGAAATTGAACCGACTGGTTTTGCCCGATCGGCCGGTCGAACACGCGGCGTTCGTTGACATAGGCGATCGATGTTTTGGTGAACCAACGCGCGTCACCAATCGCCTCGGCAGAAACCAAAATACGCTCGGCATTCATGCCGTCCAAGATGTACTTAAAGCCCTTGCCCTCCTCGCCAATCAGGCAGTCAGCCGGGATGCGCAGCTGGTCGAAAAAGACTTCAGTCGTGTTGTGATTGATCATCGCCTTCAAGGGCTTGATGTCCAAGCCTTTGCCCAGCGCCTGACGGATGTCTACAAGGAAGACTGACAGCCCCTCGCTCTTTTTCTTGACTTGGTCGAGAGGCGTGGTGCGTGCCAGCAGCAACATGAGGTCTGAGTGCAGAGCGCGCGAGGTCCAGACCTTTTGACCGGTGATGACATAGCTGTCGCCATCACGCACGGCACGGGTCTTGAGCTTGGTCGTGTCGGTGCCACTGGTCGGTTCGGTCACGGCAAAAGCCTGCAGCCGAAGCTTGCCACTGGCTATTTGCGGCAAGTAGCGCTGCTTTTGCGCCTCGCTACCGTGGCGCAGCAAAGTGCCCATGGTGTACATCTGGGCATGGCAAGCACCGGCGTTGCAGCCCGACGCATGTATCTCTTCAAGAATCACCGCTGCGGTGCGTAAAGGCATACCGCTGCCGCCGTAAGACTCAGGGATCAGTGCGCCAAGGTAGCCGGCCACTGTCAGTGCTTGGACGAACTCCGTCGGGTAGGCCTCGGCCTCTTCGAGCTTGCGCCAGTAAGCCCCTGGAAAGTCGGCGCAAACGCGGCGTACGCTATCGCGGATTTCGGGGTAGTCATCGCCCACCTCGATGCTGTAAGTTGCTGAATTCTCGTCCATGGCTCACTCCATCATTGATCAATAAAATCCGACGACCCGGGTCAGCTTATCGTGGGTCGGCATGAAACGAGGTAGCGTCTTAACGACCCTTGAAAACCGGCTTGCGTTTTTCGTTGAAGGCTTTGACGCCTTCCATTCGGTCTTCAGTGTCGACCAAGTGGTTGTAGGCCTCGACCTCAAAGCGGTAAGCCGTGCGCAACTCCATTTGTCCGCCATAGCGGATAGACTTCTTGACTTGACGTACCGACAGCGGCGCGTTGCTGGCGATCACTTCGGCAGTTTCAAGCGCCCGGGCCAACACGTCGCCCGGTGCATGCACCTGGTTGATCAGTCCCCAGTCCAAGGCCTGTGCAGCATCAAAAGGCCGGCCAGTCATGATGATTTCTTTGGCACGGCGCTCGCCAATGGCGCGCGGCAGATTTTGCGTGCCACCAGCGCCCGGCATGATCCCCAGAGTGACTTCGGTCAGCGCAAAACGCGCGGCACTGCTGGCGTAGATGAAATCGCAGCAGAGAGCCATCTCTAGACCACCCGCATAGGCGTGGCCATTGACGGCTGAAATCACGGGTGTCGGCAGGTCGGCCAACGTCCAGTACTGACGCTCGAACAGCTCGTGCTGACGCCGCCAGACCTCACGGGTCATGCCGTTACGTTCCTTGAGGTCACCGCCCGCGCAAAATATTTTGTCGCCAGCGCCCGTCAGCACCACGCAGCGAATATCACCAGCGTCTTCCGTCAGCCGGGTCCACAAGTCCAGTAGGTCACGGCCCATTTGCGTGTTGAGTGCATTGCCGACCTGTGGCCGATTCAGGGTGACTTTCAGCACATGGGCGCCAACCATGTCAATAGCCACGGTTTCATACGCGGGGATGGGTGTCATGTGTCGCTCCGTACAGAAAGGGGATCAGAAATGAACGCCGGAAAACCAAGCAATGCGTTGTGCTCGCCAAGCCTGGGCGGCGCAGAAACAGGCTGGGGACGCTTGCCGTCAAAACTAAGTGGTAGTCCAACAAACTGCATGCCGGTGCCGGGCACAGACTGGACTAAACCAAGCGCGCTGGTCTGAGGGTGCACGAGCATCTGGGCCAAGTCGTTGACTGGCGAGCACGGCACGCCCACGGCCTCTAGGCGCTCAATCCAGTGCGCGGTGGTTTGCTGCGCCATGATGGCGTCCAACATAGCGTAAAGCTCTACTTGATGCGCCACCCGGCTGGGGTTGTCCGTGAAGCGGGCATCTGCCAGCCACTCCGGTCGGTCTAACGCACCGGCTAGGCTGCGAAACAAGCCGTCACTCCCCGCGGCCACAACGATTTCGCCGTCGCGTGTTAAGTAGCCTTTGTAGGGCACGATACCGGGCGCACCGGAACCCTGCTTGCCCGCCAATTGACCCGAGGCCAGAAATTGTGCAGCCAGCAATGACACCCAGCAACTGGCGGTCTCGAAAAGGGACACATCGACCACCCTTCCCCGCCCGGTTGTGTGGCGCTCGTGCAGTGCGGTCAGAATGCCGATGACAGACCACATGCCGGTACCCATGTCGACGATTGAGGCGCCGACCCGCACTGAAGGCCGCCCCGGTTCACCCGTTGTACTCATGATGCCGCCAAAGGCCTGCATCAAAGGGTCGTAGCCGGGCCGGTCCTTCAAGGGGCCCGTCCGCCCGAATGCGCCGAGGTTGCAGTAAATCAGGGACGGCTTGAGCGCCAGCAACCCGGGGCCATCAAGACCGAGTTTGTCGACATGGCCAGGCCGCAGGTTCTGGATCACGATGTCGGCCCGGTCGCAAATCAATTGCTTGAGTGCGGCCAGTTGCGCAGGATCGCGAAGCTCGCAAACGACAGACTGTTTGTTGCGGTTGAGCGCCTGAAAAAATGCCGAGGCACCTTCCCAAAATGGTGGCCCCCATTTGCGCGCATCGTCGCCGTCGGCCTTTTCTATCTTGATGACCTGCGCGCCAAGCTCGCTGAAAATTTGGCCGGCAAAGGGAGCCGCCACACTGTGCCCGAGCTCCACCACGACGAGACCGGCAAAGGGGCCCGTGCGGGCGGCGTCAGGCGGGAGGGTGTCAGACATAGGGATTCATCGAGTGCGGAGGTCGTCTTCAAAGCGTCAGGGAAAGGTGTTTCATGGTCGCATGGAATCAATTTTTCAATGTCCGTACAAACGAGCATAGGCAAGCGAAATCTTTGTCCGTATAAAGCTAAAAAGTGCAAATGAAAACATCCAAATTAAACGCATCTCTGTCGCAAACTGGCCGCGCCGTGCGCACAACCGTTGCGCCACCAACGCCGCGCTATGTCTGGCTACACGAGTGCCTGCTGCGAGATATCAAAAGCGGTAAATACCCGGTGGGCAGTCTGCTGCCGACCGAAGACCAATTGGGTAAAACGTTTGGTGTCAGCCGCCACACGGTTCGCGAAGCTACGCGCAAATTGGTCGACAGCGGCCTTATTTCGCGTCGCCCCAGCATTGGCACCATCGTGATGGCCAGCCAACCAGCTGCACCCTATGTCGCCGCGCTGGGCTCCCTCGAAGCGTTGATGAAATACACCAACACCACACGCCTTGAAGTGCTGGGTCAAGCCCGCGTCACGGCCGACGCACAACTGGCCCAAGACCTGCGCTGCGAGGTCGGCTCGGAGTGGCTTGAGCTGCACACCAAGCGGCACTTAGTGGGCCAGGATGCGCCCATCTCATTCACCAAGGTTTACCTGCGCCCAGAATTCGCCGACATCCAGAACCACCTGCACGGTGACCACCCCAGCATTTACGCCCTGCTCAATCAGCTTTACGGTGAAGAAGTGGCGTCTGTGTTGCAGCACATTGAAGCCACCTTGATGCCCAGCGAGGCGGCAGGACTACTGCAACTTAAACCCGGCAGCCCGGCACTTCGCATGCTGCGCTGTTACTTCGACCGCAACGGCCGTCTGCTGAGTGCGTCGGCCAACCTGTATATCGCAGACCGCTTCCAGCTAGTCACTTCTTGGAACAAGGACTCAGCAGAGACCTTCAACTAAGCCTCTCACGTTCACTTCAAACAATCACCGAGACACACCATGAAAAAAATCTTCGCGTCGATTCTCATTTGCCTGATGTCGAGCTTGACCCTTGCGCAAAGCGCCTATCCGAACCGGCCGGTGCGCATCATCGTGCCTTACCCAGCAGGGCAAACCACCGACATCATGGCGCGCATACTGGCGCAGCAATTCACCGAGTCACTGGGCCAGAGTTTCTTTGTTGACAACAAGGCCGGCGCTGGCGCCATCATTGGCACCGAGCTAGGAAAGAACGCTGTGCCCGATGGCTACACCTTGCTCATGGCGGCCAGCGGGCCTCTGGCCATCAACCCGTCGCTTTATTCGAAGCTGCCCTATGACACGCTGAAGGACTTCGAACCCATCGGCATGATGGTGGCGGTGCCGCAGTTCCTTGTGATCAACAAGGATATCCCTGCCAACAACCTCAAGGAGCTGATTGCCTATGTCAAGCAAAACCCAGGCAAGCTCAATTTTGGCTCCGGCGGTATCGGACTTACCAACCACCTGACGATGGAATTGTTCAAAACATCAGCTGGCTTGCAAATGACACATGTGCCTTACAAAGGCGCCTCAGCAGCCTTGATCGGGCTTATCAGCGGCGAAATCAGCATGATGTTTGAGTCTGGTCCGGCCGTCCTTCCGCACATCAAGAGCGGCAAGCTCAAGGTCCTTGCGGTCGGCAGTCCGCGCCGCTCACAGCCACTGACAGAAGTACCCACGGTGGCCGAGGCTGGTTTGCCCGGTTTCAGCGCGCTCGCTTGGGCTGCGTTCTTAGCACCAGCGGGCACACCCAAGCCGATTATTCAAAAAATGAACGCTGAACTCAATGCGGCGCTCGCGAAGCCGGCGACAAGGGAGCGCTTGATTGGGATGGGGGCTGAAGCGCTCGAGTACACGCCCGAACAGACTGCGGCTTACTTCAAGAGCGAGTTGGAAAAATGGGCGATCGCCGTCAAGGCATCGGGTGCCCGCGTCGACTGACCAACGTCACCCCAACGGCGACCAGGCCTTACACAACGGATCCGAATGAACCATGGCCATACGATTTCATGATGTCTGCTGAAGCCATTCATACGCGGGCAACCGGCGTCCCGTGGTCCTCTGACTTGCGCGTTCTTGCCGCACGCTTCGGCGACACGACGGCGGTGACGAACGGCTGCGAGCAGCTGTCGTACAACGAGCTCTGCAGTCGCGCCCACGCCTTGGCGGCCCGGTTGATGGCGGCTGGCGTCGGGCCCGGGCAATGTGTCGGAACGCTCCTTCCCAACGGCCTTGCAGCAGTTTGGGCCTGCTACGGCATCAAACTGACCGGGGCAGCAGAAGCGCCACTGAACTGGGGCTACACCACCGACGAAATCGGCTGGAGCGCCGGACTTGCTGAATTCCGGATCGTCGTCTCGCTTGACGCGCGCGCTAACGAACTGCGTGCCATCAACCTAGAGCCACTGACGGTCGAGGCGTTCACCGACCTTGATCCAGGCACGACATTGCCGCCGGTGCCGACCGAGGCCCGAGGCCGCATCATGTTCTCATCGGGGACCACCGGCAGACCCAAAGGCGCGGTTTATACACATGGTCGAAGGTGGACTGGTGAACAAATGCTGAAGGCAAGTCTGCCCTTCACACCCTGTCCGGGCTCACGCATCCTCATGATGACGCCGTTTTCGCACGGAGCTGCTTTGCTCACCTTCGCATGGTGTGACTTTGGCGGCGAAGTCATCCTCTTGAACGGCGTCGATACGGATCGCGTGCTGGTGCTGTTGCGCTCAGGCAGCATTGACGCCGTGTTTGCACCTCCGACGGTTCTTGCCAAGATCGCCGCAGCATGCGGCAACGAACGTTTTTCAGGTGTTCGCTGCGTGTTCACGGGAACGGCACCGCTCACGGCGGCGCTCTACGAAAAAGCCTGCGCGATCTTCGGGCCGGTCGTGCGGGTCACCTTTGGTAAAACCGAATGCATCAATCCAATTACCACTCTAGGCCCTGATGACACCCACGCTCACTTCACGCTCGAAGAAAGAACGGCGGGAACCTGTGTCGGCTGGCCAGCGCCAGGGGTCGAGATCCGCATACATGGCGAGGCCGACGTAGATGGCGGCGCAGACACACCCGGTGAGGTCTGGTTGCGTGCGCCTCAGATGTCTGTCGGATTGATAGAGGCTGGAAGCTTCAAGCCGCATGAGCCCGATGGCTGGCATCAAACGGGCGACTTGGGTCGTCTGGATTCACGCGGAAGGTTGTGGCTAACAGGTCGGATCGCCGATGTGATCAAGACCGGTGGTTATCGCGTCAACCCCGACGAGATCGAGGCTCTGCTGACGGGAATTCACAAATGCGGCGCAGTCTGTGTCACCTCCATCCCATCTGACTATTGGGGGGAAATAATTGTCGCAGTCGCCGAAAATGCAGGCGACGGATGGGAGGTCGAGGCCGCTGAACGCGTTAGCGTGCTCTCGCGTCATAAGCATCCGCGTGCTTATTTGCGTGTCGAAAGTCTGCCGCGTAACCCACAGGGAAAAATCAATCGGCGACATCTCTGCGAACTGATTCTTGCGACACATGAATTCATAGACGGCTCCTATCCAAAATTGTCGCGAAAATACGCCTAATTTTGACCCCTGAATTCCATATTCCACATGCGGCCATCCACCCTATAAAAATCTCCTATGAAAATTTATCCCATTGTTACGGCCCCAGCGGGCCAGTCCTGGCGCAAAGCAAGCTGACGAGTATTCATGGTCAAGCCTATATGGTGGGCGCCTACACACCCCTTGCGCAGAGCGCCAAACCATTCGGTCGCGCAATTGCATGCTGAAGTTACGCGTGGAGCCCTCGACGATGCGGGTTTGAGAAAGGACGACATCGACGGTTATTTTTGTTCGGCTGACGCGCCGTGTATGGGCCCGACATCACCCATCACAACCTGATTTTCAATGAGAGTACCCCTAAGGCATTACCAATGCCAACTGCTACGCCATGTGCGCCAAACGCCATGTACAAGAGTACGGCAGCACCTCAGAGCAACTCGCATGGATCAAGGTGGCAGACTCACACCATGCGCAGCACAATCCGCAGGCTTTGGTGCCAAGTGCTGGCTGATCCGAAAGTGCACAACCGATTGGTCGCCCAAGGCGTCGACCCCGTGACAGGCAGCCCTGAAGAATTTTGAAAGTTCATACAGGACGAGACTCGTAACTGGGCAGACATTCTCAAGCAGGTCAAGCTAGCGATTAATTAAGGCGGCAACTCACGCCTAGACTTGCTACTGATCGCGCAACGACAGTGTTTGGTTGGCGCGCAGCGCCAGCAAGGTGCAAACAGCACCAGAAAGCAAATAAACACTGACAGCCACCAAGCCAAAGCGCGCGGACAAGCCGAGCGCGACCAATGGCGCGAAGGCAGCGCCTATCAGCCATGCCAAATCGGTCGTTAGCGCCGCGCCGGTATAGCGCAAGTGAGGCAAGAAGTTAGCCGTCACCGCGCCTGCCGCCTGACCATAAGACAAGCCTAGCAGGACAAAGCCAATCAAGATGAAGGCATCTTGCCCCAGTATTCCGCCGCCCAGCAACACGGGGGCAAACAACCCAAACACGCCAATCAGCACTGCCAGCAGGCCCAGCGTGCTGCGACGTCCGATGCGGTCAGCCAGCAGGCCTGACAGCGGCATGGCGGCGGCGGCCAGCACCGCGCCAACCATCTCGACAACGAGGAACTCGCCAATCAACTGCTCTGAGTACAACATCACCCAAGACAACGGAAACACCGTGACGATGTGAAAAAGGGCAAAACTGGCCAGCGCAGCAAAGGCGCCAATCAACAAATTGTTGCTCTGAGTGCTAATCAGTTCGCGCAGGCTGCAGGGTTGCAGTTCATTGGCATCCAACTCGCGCTCGTACTCATGCGTGACCACCAAGCGCAGGCGGGCAAACAAGGCCACCACATTGATCGCGAAGGCGGCAAAGAAAGGGTAGCGCCAACCCCAATCCAGAAACTCCGCGCTGCTCAAATTGCCCCACAGATAGGCAAACAAGCTGCAAGCGATTAAAAACCCCAGCGGTGCGCCCAGCTGGCCCAGCATGGCGTACCAGCCGCGCCGGTCTTCCGGTGCGTTCAAGGCCAACAGCGAAGGCAGTCCGTCCCACGAGCCGCCAAGCGCCAGCCCTTGGCCGATTCGGCACAGCGCCAGCAAGGCAATCGCGCCAACGCCGAGCACCTGGTAGCTCGGCAACAAGGCCATGCTGGCGGTGGCGCAACCCAGCAACAGCAGCGCTAGGCTGAGCTTAGCGCTGCGGCCATAACGGCGTTGCAGCCACATACCGGCGACAGTGCCCAGTGGGCGAACCACAAAGGCCAGGGAAAACAAGACAAAAGCGTAAAGAGTTCCCTGCAGGCTGTCTACAAATGGAAAGAAAACCGCAGGAAAGACCAACACTGACGCGATACCGAAAACAAAAAAGTCGAAATATTCAGAGGCCCGACCGATCACCACGCCAACGGCGATGTCGCCAGGGGCGACGCTGTCGTTGGATGGGGAAAGGCTGTCGCTGCTGGGCCGCTGATGGATGTCGGGGCCGATAACGCTGACTGGAGAGAAGTCCATGGTGGGTAAAGAGCTGTTTGAAATGGTGAAAAAATAGTTTTTAATCAATTTGCCTTGGACAATATGTCCAATCGTTGATTTAGATCAATGAAGCTACAGTAACGATCAATACGCAATTAGCGTTTACCCTCTGTAGTTGGTTATCACGCATGTCACTCGCACCCGATAGTTTTCAAACCTTAAAACGCTTGGCCCTGTTGCTGGCCACCTTGCCCTTAGCGGCTTGCAGCACGATTGTGATGAAGCCCTTCGGCGACATCGCGCAGCAGCAATCGCAGCTGATTGTCACCGCCGTCGTGCTGATGCTGCTGATTGTTGTGCCGGTGATTGCCTTGACGCTGATTTTTGCATGGCGCTACCGCAGCGCCAACCAAGCGGCGCCTTACACGCCGGAGTGGGACCATTCGACCCGCCTCGAGCTGCTGATCTGGGGCGCGCCTTTGTTGATCGTCATTGCGCTGGGCGCGGTGACTTGGATCAGCACCCACAAATTAGACCCCTACCGTCCACTAGAACGGCTGGACGCCAACCGGCCACTGGTCGCTGGCGTCAAACCTTTTGTGGTTGAAGTCGTGGCGCTGGATTGGAAGTGGTTGTTTCTCTACCCTGAACTGGGTATTGCCACGGTCAATGAGCTGGCGGCACCCGTAGACCGACCCATCGAATTCAAAATCACCGCCTCAACGGTCATGAATTCTTTCTACATCCCGGCGCTGGCGGGGCAGATTTACGCCATGCCCGGCATGCAAACCCAGCTGCATGCGGTGATCAACACGGCCGGTGTGTATGACGGTTTTTCAGCCAATTACAGCGGTCGTGGCTTTTCACACATGCGCTTCAAGTTTTTGGGTCTGGCACCCACAGATTTTGAGCGTTGGGTGCAAACCACCAAAAGCGCTGGCGGTGAGCTGGCCCGCCGTGAGTATTTGAAACTTGAGCAACCCAGCGAAAGCGAACCGGTGCGGCGTTACGCCAACGTTGACGCCGGGCTGTACCAAGCCATTTTGAATCGCTGCGTTGACGGCAACAAGATGTGCATGGGCCAGATGATGGCGATTGATGCCGCAGGTGGTTTGGGCAAAGGCAGCATCGATGGTTTGTCTAGCAAGCCTTGGCGTGATGCGCAGCGCACTTACGTTGCCGCCTTGTGCACGCCTGACAACCTCAGCGGCGAAGGCCCCGCGGCCGATTTAAAAAAATAACCGAGATCTCACATGTTCCCCGTTCAAGATATTTTAAAGCTTGTGTTTGGCCGCCTGGGCCCAGACGCCATACCGCACGACCCGATTGTCCTGGGCACCCTCGCGATGGTGATTCTGGGAGGCTTGTCACTGTTTGTGGCGATGACCTACTACCGCGTCTGGGGGACGCTGTGGCGCGACTGGATCACCAGCATCGATCACAAAAAAATTGGCATCATGTACATCATCTTGGCGGTGGTGATGCTGTTGCGCGGTTTTGTGGATGCGCTCCTCATGCGCGCCCAACAGGCCATGTCATTTGGTGACAGCAACGGTTTTTTACCGCCGCACCATTACGACCAGATTTTCACGGCACACGGCGTGTTAATGATCTTTTTCGTTGCCATGCCTGTGATAACGGGCTTCATGAACTATGTGGTGCCTTTGCAAATCGGTGCACGTGACGTGTCGTTTCCGTTTTTGAACAACTTCAGCTTTTGGATGACCGCCAGCGGTGCGGTTTTGATGATGATTTCGCTGTTTGTCGGCGAGTTTGCGGCCACGGGCTGGCTGGCTTACCCACCGCTGTCCGGTATTTTGCAGAGTTCGGGGGTCGGCGTTGACTACTACATCTGGGCGCTGCAGATTGCCGGTGTTGGCACCTCGCTGTCGGGCATCAACTTGATCGCCACCATCATCAAAATGCGCGCCCCTGGCATGACCATGATGAAGATGCCCATCTTCACTTGGACGGCCCTGTGCACCAACGTCTTGATCGTTGCGGCTTTCCCGGTGCTGACAGCGGTGTTGGCCTTGCTGACACTGGACCGCACCGTGGGCACGAACTTCTTCACCAATGACCTCGGCGGCAACGCCATGATGTACGTCAACTTGATCTGGATTTGGGGCCATCCCGAGGTCTACATCTTGGTTTTGCCTTGCTTTGGTATTTTCTCCGAGGTGATTTCAACCTACAGCCACAAACGCCTGTTTGGTTATGCCTCCATGGTCTACGCCACCGTCGTCATCACCGTGCTGTCGTACGTGGTGTGGCTGCATCACTTTTTCACCATGGGCTCGGGTGCCAGTGTGAACGCTTTCTTTGGCATCACCACCATGATCATCTCGATCCCGACCGGCGCGAAGATATTCAACTGGCTGTTCACCATGTTTCGCGGCCGCATTGTTTTTGATGTGCCGATGCTGTGGTCGCTTGGTTTCATGGTCACCTTTGTGATCGGCGGCATGACAGGTGTGTTGCTGGCGGTACCGGCAGCTGACTTCGTCTTGCACAACAGCTTGTTCCTGATTGCGCACTTCCATAACGTCATCATTGGCAGCGTTGTGTTTGGCATGTTTGCCGGTATCAATTACTGGTTTCCCAAAGCCTTCGGCTACAAGCTGGATGCGTTTTGGGGCAAGTGTTCATTCTGGTTCTGGTTGGTTGGCTTTTACATGGCCTTCATGCCGCTGTACGTGTTGGGCTTGATGGGCGTGACCCGCCGCATGAGTCACTTTGAGGATCCGTCGCTGCAAATCTGGTTTCAGGTGGCCGCATTCGGCGCCGTGCTGATCGCGATTGGGATTGCCTGTTTCTTGATCCAATTGGCAGTGAGTTACCGTAAGCGCGAGCAGCTGCGCGACGTCACGGGCGACCCGTGGGATGGCCGGACGCTGGAATGGTCGACGTCTTCACCGCCGCCGGAATACAACTTCGCCTTCACACCTGTGGTGCATGAACTCGATGCTTGGCACGACATGAAGCAGCGTGGCCACCAGCGGCCGGTTGCCGGCTTCAAAGCGATTCACATGCCTAAGAACACGGCGACCGGCTTTGTCATTTCCATGCTCTGCGCTGTCGTCGGGTTTTCTTTGACCTGGCACATGTGGCTGGTGGCGGGGCTGTTCTTCGCCCTGGTGCTGGTGACGGTTGTCGTGCACACCTTCAACTACCAACGCGACTTTTACATTCCGGCCGACCATGTCACCGAGATTGAAAACCTGCGCACGCTCTCCCTTGCGGCCCAAGCCTGAACTCAACCCTTGAAGCGTCTATAAAAATGCAGACTTCTACACCTTTGGCGGCCGGTCACCCGGTGCGCTTTTATGACGATGGTGAGCACCATCCCCAGCAAGGCACTTTGCTGGGATTCTGGATCTACTTGATGAGCGACTGCCTGATCTTCGCTGTCCTGTTTGCCGTTTATGCCGTGTTGGGCCGTGGTTATGCGGCCGGTCCGTCGGGCGCTGATTTGTTCAATTTGCCGCTGGTGGCGGCCAACACGGCCTTGCTGTTGTTCTCCTCCGTGACCTATGGCTTGGCCATGATCGGCATGCAGCATGGCCACAAAAAAGCGGTGCTCGGCTGGCTGGCCGTGACCGCCGTGTTTGGTTTGGGCTTTCTGGGCTTGGAGCTGTTTGAGTTTTCTCATTTGATCCATGAAGGTGCGGGCCCGCAGCGCAGTGCTTTTCTGTCGTCATTTTTCACCTTGGTCGGCACCCATGGCTTGCATGTCACCTTCGGCACGATCTGGCTGGTGACCTTGATGTTTCAAGTCAGCCGCTTTGGACTGACTGCTGACAACAAGCGCCGCTTGATGTGCTTGTCGATGTTCTGGCACTTCCTTGACGTGATCTGGATTGGCGTTTTCACCTTTGTTTATTTGATGGGAGTGTTGCCATGAGCAAGCACCTGCATGCGTCCGACGACCACAGCCATGACGACAGCGGCTACCACGCCAGCGTCAAGGGTTACCTGACCGGGTTTTGCCTGTCGGTGTTGCTCACCGCCATTCCGTTCTGGCTGGTGATGGCCAAGGTCTTGCCGTCGTCTGGCATCACGGCCTTGGTCGTGCTGGGCTTTGCCGCAGTGCAAATTGTGGTGCACATGATTTACTTCCTGCACATGAACACGCGGGTCCAAGGCGGCTGGTCAATGCTGGCCCTGCTGTTCACCGGCGTGTTGGTGCTGATCATGCTGTCGGGCTCGATTTGGGTGATGTACCACCTGAACACCAACATGATGCCGGTACACGACATGACGGAAATGCGTAACATGCCCTGACTCATGAGCAACGACACCGACCGCCCTCCGCATCCCGCCAACGCTAGGCTGGTCTTAGCTTTGCTGTTCTTGGCAGCGGCGCTATTTGTTGGGTTGACAGCGCTGGGTGTCTGGCAAGTTCAACGCCTGCAGTGGAAGTTGGCTTTGATGGAACGGGTTGAGCAGCGGGTGCATGCGACGCCGATGCCCGCCCCCGACTCAGCTGAATGGTCGGCCATCAGCCGTGAATCGAATGAATACAGCCGGGTTCAAATCACGGGGCGCTTCGACCACAGCCGGGCAACGCTGGTGCGCGCCAGCACCGAGCTGGGCCGCGGGTTCTGGGTGCTGACGCCGCTGCAGACCAGCGCTGGATTTTGGGTGCTGGTGAACCGCGGCTTTGTGCCAGAGGCTGACGGCGCGCAGCTGGCACGCTTGGGCATTGCTGAACCCCAAGCCATCAGCGGCTTGTTGCGGCTCAGTGAGCCCGGAGGCAGTTTTCTCCAGCACAACGATGCGGCGGCAGGTCGCTGGTACTCGCGCGACGTGCCGGCGATGGCGGCCAGCGTGAAACTCTCCGCAGCATCAGTGGCGCCCTACTTTATTGACGCGTCAGCCTCCCCCGATACACAGGCATGGCCGCGTGGCGGACTGACCGTGCTCAGTTTCAACAACCATCATCTTGTTTACGCCGTCACTTGGTTTGTGCTGGCCACCATGGTCGCGGCGGCTGCAGCTTACCTTTGGTATTCTGAGCGACATCTGCGCGTCTTGTCGGCCAGTGACAAGCCGTTGGCTGTCAATGCGTGAAGCCTTGCTGATGTTTCCGCTACAAGCTGAAGGCGAAGCTCTGAATGGCGGCGGTGATGCCACTGAAATTCTGGCGGAACGGAACAATCTACTGCAGCTGATTCAACTGCGATGGCTGGCTGTGGGTGGCCAACTGGCAACGATTCTGGGTGTTCAGTTTGTGTTGGGTGCCCTGCTTCCACTGGCCGAAATGTTGACGCTGGTCGCTGCGCTAAGTCTGTTCAACCTGGCCAGTTGGCTGCGTTGCCGTACGGCCTCAGGCGAAATCGCCAATGGTGAGTTATTCACTGGCTTGTTGGTTGATGTGGCGCTGCTCAGTGCCTTGCTTTATTACAGCGGCGGTATCGCCAATCCCTTCATCTTTTTGTATTTACTGCAGGTTGCGGTTGGCGCTGTCTTGCTCAAACCGCGCTACATCTGGGCCATGGTTGTGTTGACCAGCGGGTGCTTTGTGCTGCTGACCCTCTGGCACAGGCCCTTGATCCTGCCAGACCTCATGGACCTGACACTGTCGCTGCACTACATTGGCGGGCTGGTGGTTTGCTTTGCACTGAATGCGGCGCTGCTGGTGATATTCATTCACCGCATCAGCAGCAACTTGCGACAGCGTGATGCACGGCTGGCAGATTTGCGCCAGCGCGCGGCTGAAGAAGAGCACATTGTCCGCATGGGTTTGCTGGCCTCGGGCGCGGCGCATGAGCTGGGCACACCGCTGGCCACCTTGTCGGTGATTTTGGGGGATTGGTTGCACAGCGAACCCTTGGCCAATGACCCTATTTTGAGGGATGAGATCAAGATGATGCAACTGCAATTGCAACGCTGCAAGACCATCGTCAGCGGCATTTTAATGTCGGCTGGCGAGGCCCGTGGTGAGGCATCCGTCGCAACCACCTTGCATCTTTTTCTCGACCAACTGGTTGAAGAATGGCGCAATGCGCGACCTATGCAAGTGCTCGAGTATGAGCGCAGTGACTTGCTGGACAGGCCAATTATTTCGGACTCAGCTATCAAGCAGATGATCGGGAATGTGCTGGACAACGGCATTGACGCGGCCCCGCTAATGCCTTTGGAGCTGCGTGTCACATGCGCGAGCAACTGGCTCACGCTGAGTATCCGCGATGCCGGCCCGGGCTTTAGCCCTGAAATACTGGCCAATTTCGCCAAGCCCTACTATTCAACTAAAGGGCGCCCTGGTAGCGGCTTGGGACTTTTTTTGTCGGTCAATGTGGCTCGCACTCTGGGCGGCAGAATCGAAGCCAGTAACATCGCAGCCGGTGGTGCCGAGGTGGTGATCAAACTGCCTTTGGCCGCGCTGACCCTGCGTGAAAGGACAGAGAATGGAAAATGATCGACGTCTGCTGATTGTCGAAGACGACGATGCTTTTGCCATGACCTTGAGCCGCTCGTTTGAGCGGCGCGGATACCTTGTCAAACGAGCCGCAGGTTTGGTCGATGTGCCCGCCCTGCTACTGGCGCACCGCCCGCAATTCGCGGTGGTCGACTTGAAGCTGGCGGGCGGCGCTTCCGGTTTGAACTGTGTGCAACTCTTGCACAAGCACGATGCCCTGATGTTGATTGTGGTGTTGACCGGTTACGCCAGCATCGCCACTGCGGTCGAGGCGATCAAACTGGGCGCTCGGCACTACTTGGCCAAGCCGGCCAACACCGACGACATCGAAGAAGCTTTTGCTCGCGCACAGGGCGATACTGCGGTGGGGTTGACGGCTCGAACAACGTCGATCAAGACGCTGGAATGGGAGCACATCCATGAGGCCATGGCCGCTGCAGATTTCAATATTTCTGAGGCCGCGAGACGCTTAGGCATGCACCGCCGAACGCTGGCCCGAAAGCTGGAAAAACAGCGCATCAAATAACCTGCGACAAGGCCCTACTCAAAGCCCCACCAATGCTGCAGGGTTTGAACACATCATGAGTTCCACCTCGTTTCGGGAAATGTCGTAGCCCTGCATGCGCTCACCGAACATCCGAAACTGCTCGTGCGGGTAAAGACTGCCAACAAGCATCCCTGCATCTGTGGACATGACGCAGTGATCCGCGCCCACCAGTTTGATTGTTTCTGATAGCAACTCATAATCGTAGCGATAGGCTTTGCGGTGCCGCGAGGGAATCACCAAGGTCGAACACATTTCAATGAAAGCGCCTTGTTTAACGATCTCTTGTGCAAAGTCGATGCCAACCCGAGGGAAAAAGTAGATGTGGTTGACCATCACCTTGGCCTTGATTTTTTTGCAGTAAGCCACGACTTTGACGATCTCATCGGGACTCAAATGTGATGTGCAAAACAGCGCATCATATTTTTTGATGAGGTCAAGAATCTCAATCGCATTGCCACTCAAGTCACCGTTTGAATCCAACACAGTGATGGCTTCGCTCTCCTTGCCGGGAAGCACCCGCCCTGGTCCGCCCCAAACACCGAACTTGCCCGCCACCATGCCGTGGTAGCAAGAGTGGCCTGTCGGTCCCCAGACAATTTTTCCGCCCATCATCAAGGTGGTTTCGACCGCAACAGGGTTGATGCCCCCTGTGCATTGGTTTAGCACGATGCCGCCAATGATGCGGATGTTCTCGACTTGCATCTCTGTGTGATAAGCGCGTGAGACGGTATTTTCGTGGTGACTCTTCAGTGCGATGGCCCGCATGCCTTCATCACGCGCCATGGTTGCAACCTGCAAGTCATCGCCCATGCGAGGAAAAAGGCAGGGTGCTGAATGCACGTGCAGGTCAATCGCACCCTTCAAATCAAAAGGGCCAGCTACAAATTTTTCACGCAGTGCGGTCTGGTACTCGTTCATTTTTTCTCTCAGTTTGTCGTGACGGCCGGTTGGCGGGTGTTCACGTTAAAAAGGACTTGACCACCGCATTGGCAGAAAGGTGACATGCATGCAGTTGTGTGGGCCAAGCCCATTTCACTATTTCCTTGGGTCGCAGAACTGGTGGCTTCTGGCGTCATCAAGCAACGTGAAAGGCTGTCGAGTATTTCTCTTTCCGGCAGATCTCGGCCGATGAACACGAGACGGCTGATGCGTGCCTCGCCTGCAACCCATGGCCTACCTTCATCGGCACCCATCAGCATTTGGACGCCCTGCAACACGATTCGTTGTGACATGCCTGCGACTGAAATAATGCCTTTGAAGCGGAACAGATCAACCCCGACGCCCTCGACCAACACGGCAAGGAACTGCTCTAACCTAGCAGCATCAAATGTTCCGTCAGTGACGTAAGAAAATGAATGAACGTCGCTCGCGTGGGCGCTTCCTTTGCCGGTATCGAGCTCTGCTAAATCGGTCAGAAAATCAGGTTTGCTGTCTAGTGTATTCGCCAGATCGAAGCCGCCAATCTCAAGAAGTTCACCAATAGAGATGCTCTGTAATTCGGCTGTACCGATGGCCCCACGTCGGTTGATGGTGGCCAGCCTGAGTCGTAAATCGTCAACCACCTCCGGGCTGACGAGGTCTACTTTTGTGATTAACAGACTGTCGGCATAACCCACTTGGGCTCGCGCCTCGGGGTGAACCTCCAGCGTCACGGCTCCGTTCACAGCATCAACCACCACGATGACAGAATCCAACTTGTAGTGTTCAACGATTTCAGGCACCAAAAAAAATGTCTGAGCCACTGGCCCCGGATCCGCCATGCCAGTGGTTTCAATCACCACATGAGTAAAGACGACCTCGCCCTTGGCTCTTTTGGCATGTAACTCACCCAGAACGCGGGTGACATCGCCGCGCACGGTGCAGCAGACACAGCCATTGCTGAGTTCGACAATTTCTTCTTGGTTGTCGCGCACGAGGATCTCACTGTCGATGGACTGAGGACCCAACTCGTTTTCAATGACCGCAATCCTTCGCCCGTGTTGCTCGGTGAGGATTCTATTGAGCAGAGTTGTCTTTCCAGCACCCAGAAAGCCCGTCAAAATCGTGACGGGTATGCGGCCCATG
>CANFSO010000010.1 GCA_947449895.1 Comamonadaceae bacterium | reverse complement strand
GGAACCTTTGCGCGAGTCGAAGGCGAGACCGACGAACTGCGCGAACGTGCGCGGGCAACTGTCGAACATATCGAGGAGCTCGAATCGGTCAACGCGCCGAGTTTGCCCAATGCGCTGCTAGAGCGCAAAGGTCACACCGGGCCTTGGCGGCGCGCCCGCGTCCGCATCTCGTTTCCAGTTGCCAACGTCGGTGCCAATTTACCGACGCTGGCTGCCAGCGTGTCTGGCAATCTGTACGACCTCGGCGAAACCAGCGGCCTGCGATTAGAAAGTCTGACTTTGCCGGCAACCTACCGGGTCCGGTTCGATTTGCCGCGGTTTGGCATTGCCGGCACGCGCCAGGCCACCGGCGTGGCGACGGGCGCGCTGGTCGGCACCATCATCAAGCCCAATGTCGGTTTTTCCGCGGCGCAGACCGCCGAGCTGGTGGCCCGGCTGTGCGCTGCCGGCGTGGATTTTATCAAGGACGATGAGGTCTGCGCCGACCCGGCCCACGCGCCGCTGGCGCAACGCGTGCCGGCCGTCATGGCCGTTGTGCGCGAGCACCAGCAGCGCACCGGCAAACACGTCATGGTGGCCTTCAACATCACCGACGAGACGGATGCCATGAAGCGCCACGCCGATCTGGTCGAGCGCGAAGGCGGCTCCTGCGTGATGGCCAGCCTCAACTGGTGCGGCCACTCGGGCATGCAAACACTGCGCCGCCACACCGGCCTGGCGATCCACGGCCACCGCAATGGCTACGGCGCGCTGTCGCGGCACCCGCTGCTGGGCATGTCCTTCCAGGCCTACCAGACACTTTGGCGGCTGGCCGGTGTCGACCACATGCATGTGCATGGCCTGCAGGGTAAGTTCTCGCAGCCGGACGACGAAGTCATCGAATCGGCACACGATTGCTACACCCCCCTCACAGATGGTTTTGACGACCGCGTCATGCCGGCGTTTTCGTCGGGCCAGTGGGCTGGTACCGTGCCGGCCACCTGGGCCGCGGTGAAAAGCGACGACTTGCTGTTCATGTCTGGAGGCGGCATTTTGGCGCATCCGGGCGGCCCTGCTGCTGGTGTCGCCAGCATTCGCCAAGCATGGGCTGCCGCACGTGCAGGCATTCCGCTGGCGACGTTCGCCGAGCAGGCCCCTGAGCTGGCTGCTGCGTTGACTTTTTTCGGCAAGTAGCCGGGCCATGGCGCCGCACGGCAGTGGCCTGATGGCCGATCTCAAAATCGCGTTCTACGGCGACGACTTCACGGGCGCCACCGACACCCTGTCGACTGCCGCTCGCGCTGGCTTGCGCACGGTGTTGTATCTGGGTTTGCCAACACCCGCGCAACTTGAACGCGCTGGACCGCTGGACTGCTTGGGCATTGCCGGCGCAGCACGCGCCATGACACCCGACGAAATGCGGGTGGAACTGGCGCCTGTCGGTGCATTGTTCGCCCGACTCGGTGCAAGCGTTGTGCACTACAAAACCTGCTCGACGTTTGACAGTGCGCCGCATGTTGGCAGCATCGGCGCGGCGATCAGCATCTTGCAGCACTACACCGGCAATTCATGGGTGCCTATCGTCGGGGGCCAGCCCAATTTGCGGCGCTACTGCGTCTTTGGCAACTTGTTCGCCGGCACCGACAGCACAGTGGCCCGCATTGACCGCCATCCGACGATGCGCCAGCACCCTGTGACGCCGATGCATGAGGCAGATTTGCGCCTGCATCTTGAGGCGCAAGGTCTGCACAATGTGCAGTCGATCAACTACACCGACTATGCGCAGAGTGACGCCGAGCTGGACGAACAGATGGATGCGTTACTGGCTCAGGCACCGCAAGCCAGCGCCGCCCCAAGGGCCGTGCTGATGGATCTGTCTGACGCCTGTCAACTGGCCAGCGTGGGCCGGCTGATCTGGGCGCGCGCCCAAGTGCAACCCTTGCTCGCCGCTGGCCCCAGCAGCGTGGTGCAGGCGCTCGTCGCGCACTGGAAAATCGCGCCCGAGTTGGTGGCACCGCGCGTGGCCGCTGCTGATGGGCCCGTGCTGGTTCTGGCGGGCAGTTTGTCGCCGCTGACGGCACTGCAAGTGAGCGCGGCCAGCTCCTATCTGCATGTCAGCTTAGACCCGCAACACCTTGAAACTGATCCGACCTACGTGGTCAGTACAGCCAGCCATGTCGCCAAAGCCCTTGCCGGGGGGCGCCATGTGCTGGCCTTCACCGCGTCAAATGGCGAGACGGCAGGCGTCACGCATGGCCGTAATCTAGCCCGCGCATGCGGCGATCTGTTGGCGCAGGTGCTGCGCATCACGCCAGTCAAACGCTTAGGGATTGCGGGGGGAGACACGTCCAGTCACGCAGTTCAAGCCTTGGACGCTTGGGGGCTGTCCTACCGGGCCCAACTGACGCCGGGCGTTGCACTGTGCTGCCTGCACAGTGACAACCCGCTGATGGACGGCTTGGAAATCATGCTCAAAGGCGGGCAGATGGGAACAGAAACGCTCTTTGAAGAGTTAGTGAATGGATCGGTGGCTTGAGCAGAAACGACTCAATCGACCTTGACCCGCCCAGAAGAAATCACCGGCTTCCAGCGGGCTAGCTCGCTGGCAATCAGTTGACCAAAGACCTCTGGCGTGGACGGTGTGGCGATAGCGCCTTCGTTGTTCAGCCTGTTTTTAAGTTCTGCCGAACTCAGCGCCAGATTGATTTGAGCATTCAGCTTGCGCACGATGTCTGGCGGTGTCGCGGCCGGCGCAACAATGCCGTACCACTGGTCGGCTTCAAAGCCTTTGTAGCCACTCTCCGCCACAGTCGGAACGTCGGGCAAGGCGTCAATGCGTTTTGGCGACGACACGGCCAGAGCCCGCAGTTGGCCGTTCCTGATTTGCGCCAGCACGGCTGGCGCACCGGTGAAGACCAGCTGAATTTGGCCGCCTAACAAATCCGTGACGGCCGGTCCCGTGCCGCGATAAGGAATGTGCAGAAACGACGAACCGGTTTGCAAATTGAAATACTCAGTGGCCAGGTTGGCCGCGCTGCCATTGCCACCGGAGCCGTAGTTGAGCTGACCTGGGCGTGACTTGCTCAGTGCCACCAGTTCTTGCACGGACTTGGCTGGCACGGAGGGATGCACCACCAGCACATTCGGCACGCGGGCGACCCAGGCTACGGGTGCAAAGTCGGTCACCGGGTTGTACGGCAGCTTGGGGTACAGGCTGGGGTTGACGGCCAGCGTGCCGATGTGGCCCATCAGCAAGGTGTAGCCGTCGCCTGCGGCCTTGGCGACCTTGTCGGCGCCAATGCTGCCGCCGGCACCGGGGACGTTTTCAATGACCACGCTTTGGCCCCAGGCCTTGCTGAGTTCTTGGCCGATCGAGCGCGCCAAGATGTCGGTGCTACCGCCCGGCGTGAAAGGCACGATCATGCGAATTGGCTTGTTTGGGTAGTTGGCGGCAGCGCTGGTTTGCGCGTGCGCAGGGAGCATGGTGGCCGCACCGAGGGCGAGCAGCAAGGCAGACAGCCGGTGCAGCGCTGAGGCGCGAAAGGTGGATCGGTCAGTAGAGAAGGTCATGGTTTACTTTGAAAATTCGGCTTGCTCGCCGGGTTTGAGAGCCAATACACGGGTGTTGCTGGCGCCCAGAGCTTGGATGAATTCTGCAGGCGTTCCTTTACCGAGCGGGTTAGCGCCGTAGTGCATCGGAATCACCGTTTTCGGCTTGAGCCATTCGCGCGTGGCAAAGGCGGCATCGACCGGACCCATGGTGAAGTTGCCGCCAATCGGCATCAACACCAAGTCTGGTTTGTAGTAATCGCCGATGAATTTCATGTCGCCGAAGAGCCCGGTGTCGCCCATGTGGTAAATCTTGAAGCCGTCCTCAAGTTCAATGATGTAGCCGAGGGGCTCTCCGCCGACATGGGTTTCGCTCTGGCCGGTGGTGGCGTTTTTCCACACCAGTACCGATGAATGTTCCGCGTGCACGGCGGTGACCTTGATGCCGGGTGCTGGCGTTAAGATCCCGCCCTTGTTGAAACGCGGCAGCAGTTCAGGCGGCAAGATGCCGAGCAAGGCGGCAGATTGGTTCATGTCACCCGGGGCGTACATCGGTATCTTGTGCATCAGCGCCAGTGCCGGTGCGTCGGCGAAATGGTCGAAGTGACCATGGCTGACCAGCAGCACATCGACCTTGCCCAGTGCATCCAAATTTTTGTAGATCGCCGGCGTCAGAGGATTGAGCTTCAGCCAAGGGTCAACGACGATGACTTTGCCGCCGGGCGAGGTGATGCGAAAAGCCGATTGTCCGAGCCAAAGGACTTCAGTCTTGCCGCTTTGCGCCGCAGCCATATCCGTCGCCAAAGACAGGCTCAAGGCCATCAGAGTGGCCAAGCCGGTGAATAAATGACGGCGTGAAAAAAATTGAATGAACATTAATTCTCCTTCGTTACGAGTTTTTCGAATCCATTCGGCTAGCGTACAGAGACCTTGAGCAACGGGCTCAAAACTCCATCACACACTGTACAAATAAGTTGATGGAAAGGACAAGGCATAGCAGCTATAGCAAAACACTACACATAAGCCTGAATGGCTTTTTTAACCACCGAGGCAACCATTGCCCGGACTTCTTTGTGGGTCTCGGTGCTGGGCCTGCGCGCCGAGTTCACCAGCATCAACTCGCTCATGAGCCGAGGGCTGTGCAAGGCGTGGGTTGAAAACGGATGCGGCTCCTGAAAATGACTCAGGGTGTAGGGCGGCAGCACAGCAAAGCCCAAGCCTTCTCGCACCAAGTCAAGAATCGCGTTCAGGCCGTCAACCTCCATGACGATATTGGGCGTGCAGTTCATGCGCACGAACTCGGTGTCAATCAGGATGCGAAAGGTGTTCGGTCGGCTGGGAACAATCAGCGGCAGCTTGGCCAAATCGGCCAGTGGCATCTGGTCTTGCAGGGGCACATCGGGGTGGCACTCGGCGCTGGCCACTGAAGAGATCAACACCAGCGCTTCTCGGTGCAACAGGTTGACGTCCATGTCGGGCGAATGCGGTGTGTTGTAGAGCAGCGCCATGTCGAGCCGGCCCGAGCGCAGGGTTTCTTGCATGGACATCGAAAAACCCTCGGTCAGCGTCAGTTGCGCATCGGGCAGACGCCGCCTGAACTCACGCGTCAGCGGTACCGCGACCAGTTTGCTCAAGCTCGGGGGCAAGCCAATCGAGACATGGCCGGCCAGCGCGCCGCGCACAGCACCCAGCTCTTCACGCGCCAAGGCCACTTGGTGCAAGATCCCGCGACCATGTTCCAGCAACACGCTGCCGGCTTCGGTCAGCGTCACGCCGCGGCCGTTGCGCCACAAAAAGGTCTGCCTCAACTCCACTTCGAGTTGCCGCACATGCCGACTCAGCAAGGGCTGCGGCATGCCTAGTGCGGCAGCGGCGCGGGTGAAGCTGCCGAGCTCTGCCACGCGCACAAAAGACTCGATCTGCTTGAGGTCCATGCTTTCTTTTCTAAATACCGAATGGCTTGTTATATCAAATATAAATAGCAGCTAGTGAGCGGGAAAGCCCCACAGCACCAGCGGAATCCCTAGAATTCGCGCATGCAAACTGCGATCCCCTGTCTTCTCATGCGTGGCGGCACCTCCAAGGGCCCCTTTTTTCTGGCGTCCGACTTGCCGGCCGATCTGCCGACGCGGGACAAGGTCTTGCTGGCGGTGATGGGTTCGCCTGACCCGCGTCAGATCGACGGACTCGGCGGTGCTCATCCTTTGACCAGCAAAGCCGGCATCGTTTCCAAAAGCAGCACGCCGGGCGTCGACCTCGACTTTTTGTTTGCCCAACTGCAGCCCAACGGCGACAGCGTCGACACCACGCCCAATTGCGGCAACATGTTGGCCGCTGTCGTGCCTTTTGCGCTGGAAACCGGCTTGGTGCAAGCGCAGGGCGACAGCACCACTTTGCGCGTGCTGACGCTCAACACCGACATGCAGTGCGACATCACGGTGCTGACGCCGCTGGGTGAAAAGGGCCGATACGTCGAGTACGCCGGGTCGGCGCGCATCGATGGCGCGCCGGGCAGCTCGGCGCCCATCACCATCAATTTTCTCGACACGGCGGGTTCGGTGGCACCCGGCCTGTTGCCGACCGGCCAAGTGCGCGATGTGATCGACGGCATTGAAGTCACCTGCATCGACAACGGCATGCCGCTGGTGATGTTTCTGGCCAGCGCCGTTGGGCGCACCGGTTACGAAAGCGTGGCCGAACTCAACGCTGACACTGAATTGAAAGCCCGCCTTGAGACGCTGCGGATTGCTGCCGGTCACGCCATGCAACTCGGCGACGTGACCAGCAAAAATTACCCCAAGATGACGCTGATTGCCGCGCCCCAGAACGGCGGTACTTTGTGTACGCGCAGTTTCATTCCACATGTTTGCCATGACGCCATTGGCGTGTTGGCGGCTGTCACGGTCGGCACGGCTTGTGTACTCAAAGGCTCGGTCTGCGACGGCGTGGCGGTCATGGCCGAGGGCAATCCCAAAACAGTCTCGGTCGAACACCCAACAGGTGAGTTCAGCGTTGAGTTGGGGTTAGACCCGGCTCAGCCGCAAAACGTCACGCGGGCCGCTTTGTTGCGCACAGCCCGCTTGCTGATGCGCGGCGAGGCGCTGATTCCGCACGCGGTCTGGGACGGCCGCTGAGCCATCCAACCAACTCTACATCCATGAAAGAAGCCATGTCTAAAAAGCCCCTCATCATCGACTGCCACGGGCACTACACCACGGCACCCAAAGCGCTGGAGAACTGGCGTAACCAACAGATCGCCAGCTTGGGCAATCCGTCAGCCGGCCCCAAAGCAGCTGACCTGAACATCAGCGACGACGAGCTGCGTGAATCGATTGAAAGCAACCAGCTGCGTCTGATGAAAGAGCGCGGCAGCGACCTCACCATCTTCTCGCCGCGCGCCAGTTTCATGGCCCACCACATCGGCGACTTCAACACCTCGGCCACCTGGGCGGCTATTTGCAATGAGCTGTGCTTTCGCGTCAGCGAGTTATTTCCAGACCACTTCATCGGCGCGGCCATGCTGCCGCAGTCGCCCGGTGTTGATCCGGCCACCTGCATTCCCGAACTGGAGCGCTGCGTCAAAGAGTACGGCAACGTCGGCATCAACCTGAACCCCGACCCATCGGGCGGCCACTGGACTTCCCCGCCGCTGAGCGACAAGCAGTGGTACCCGATTTACGAAAAAATGGTGGAGCACGACATTCCCGCCATGATCCATGTGAGCACCAGCTGCAACGCCTGCTTTCACACCACGGGCGCGCATTACCTGAACGCCGACACCACCGCCTTCATGCAGTGCCTGACCAGTGACTTGTTCAAAGACTTTCCGACGTTGCGCTTTTTGATTCCGCACGGCGGCGGTGCGGTGCCCTACCACTGGGGCCGTTTTCGCGGCTTGGCGCAAGAGCTCAAAAAGCCGCTGCTCGAAGAGCATTTGCTGAACAATATTTTCTTCGACACCTGCGTTTATCACCAACCTGGCATCGACTTGCTGAACACCGTGATCCCGGTGAAAAACGTCTTGTTTGCGTCCGAGATGATCGGGGCTGTGCGCGGCATCGATCCGCAAACCGGCCACTATTACGACGACACCAAGCGCTATATAGAGTCCTCCAAAATCCTCAGCGATGCAGACCGTTTTCAGATTTACGAAGGCAATGCGCGCCGGGTTTTTCCGCGCCTCGATGCCGCCCTCAAACTCAAAGGCCAATGACCATGAGCGACAATCTCGACCTCTTCAATCAGCTCGGCATCGTTAAGCGCAACATCATTCGCGCCGACAAAGCGGCCGTCGATAAACTCTCGCGCTTTGGCGTTGCGACCTTGCACGAAGCGATGGGCCGCGTCGGTCTCATGAAGCCCTACATGCGGCCGATTTACCCGAGCGCGCGCCTCTGCGGGACGGCCGTCACGATCTTGCTGCAGCCCGGCGACAACTGGATGCTGCATGTGGCGGCTGAGCAGTTGCAGCCCGGCGACGTCGCCGTGGCCGCGTGCACCACCGACAACGACGATGGTTTTTTTGGGGACTTGCTGGCGACCTCGTTTCGCTCGCGTGGTGCCATCGGTCTGATCATCGACGCCGGTGTGCGCGACGTCAGCGATCTCACCGAAATGAACTTTCCGGTCTTCAGCCGCGCCATTCATTCCAAGGGGACTGTCAAGGCCACACTGGGCTCGGTCAATGTGCCGGTGGTTTGCGCTGGCGCCTTTGTCAATCCGGGTGACGTGATCGTGGCCGACATCGATGGCGTGGTGGTGATCCCTGCTGCCCGCGCCATGGAAGTGGCCAACGCCGCTGAAAAACGCGAAGCCCTTGAAGCCGACAAGCGTGCACTGCTCGCTTCCGGAGTGCTCGGGCTCGACATGTACAAGATGCGTGAACCGCTTGAAAAAGCCGGTATGCGTTACATCGACTGAAGCGCTTCGCCAAGCGTGTTTGTCAGCTGAAAAAGAAAGAGACCGATGAACTTGTGCAGAAAAATTCTTTGGAGTGTGGCGTCAGGGATTCTGATGCTGGCCGCTGGCTGTGCATCAGTCGCACCGACTGTGACAACGACAGTCGATCCGGTGATTGTCAAGACGCTGGCACCCACGGGTAGCTTGCGTGTGGGCGTGTATCTCGGCAGCCCGACGTCACTGGTGCGCGATGCCAAAACTGGTGACAAAGCCGGTGTCGCGTTTGAGCTTGGACAAGCTTTAGGGCGTCAGCTTGGCGTGCCGGTGGAGATCAAGGAATTCACCCGCTTGGCGGATGTTCTGGAAGCTCTTAAGGGCGGCGCGGTGGATTTTACTTTCACCAACGCCACGGCAGTGCGCGCTCGCGACATGGATTTCACCGCGCCCTTGGTGCGGATCGAGCTCGGTTATCTGGTGCCGCCTATGTCGACGCTTCAAACCGTTGCCGACGTCGATAAGCCGGGCATCCGTGTCGGTGTCGCGCAGGGCAGCTCTTCGCAGGGTGTGCTGGGTCGTCTCTTCAAAAGAGCGACCGTCGTGCCCGCACCGTCGGTCACGCTAGCGCAAGTCATGTTTCGAGAGGGCCAGCTCGACGCCTTCGCGACCAACAAGGGCATTCTCAATGAAATGGCTGATGCGCTGCCCGGCTACCGAATTTTGGATGGCCGTTGGGGCCTCGAAACCATGGCCATTGCGATTCCGCAGCAACGCGGTGTGGCCATGCCTTTCGTGCGTCAGTTCGCAGAAGACGCACGCCGTTCAGGGTTGCTCGCCGGCATCGTGAAACGTGCTGGCCTGCGCGGCACCAGCCCAGACTGATTTTTATATTTTTTATGGACGGACGCATCATGACCTTATTCAAAACATCCAACTCGGCACTGCTGCAGACACGCCGTCACATCCTTGCCGCGTTGTTGCTGTGCGCCTTCGGTGCTGGCTTGCTGGCCAGCCCGGCGCTGGCCCAGACCTATCCGGTCAAGCCAATCAAACTGGTCGTGGGTTATCCGGCTGGCGGCGCGGTGGACATCGTGGCGCGCACCTTGGGTCAGTCGCTGTCGGCCAGCCTAGGCCAGCCCTTTGTCATCGAAAACAAACCCGGCGCTGGCACCAATATCGCCGTTAAGTATGTGATCGACAGCCCGGCTGATGGCTACACCTTGATGTTGGCCGCCAATGCGCTGGCCGCCAACATGTCGCTCTACCAGCCGGCGCCTTTTGACGCTGAAAAAGACCTTGTGCCGATTGCGCTGGTCGGCCGCGTGCCGGTGGTGCTGGCTGTCAATGCCGCCACCGGTCCAGCGAGCTTGGCTAAATTAATCGAGCTGGCCAAGGCCAAGCCCGGCAGCATCAATTACGCCAGCCCTGGCAATGGCTCGACGCCGCACATGGCGGTCGAGTTGTTCCAGGCGACTGCCGGCATCTCGTTGTCGCACGTACCTTACCGTGGCGGCGGTCCGGCTATCACTGACGTCATCGGGGGTCAGTTGCCCATGGTCGCTGTCAACGCACTGGAGGCGCTGCCTCACGTCAAGAGCGGGCGCTTGCGCGTGCTGGCGGTGTTGAGCCCAACACGTGCTGCTACGCTGCCGGACGTACCCACCCTGGCCGAGAGCGGTTTTCCGGGCTTTGAGGCCTCGGTCTGGTATGGCTTGGTTGCGCCTGCCGCGACCCCCAAAGCGGTGGTGCAGCGGCTGCACGCCGAAGTTCAGAAGGCCTTGCAAACGCCCGAGGTGCGCGAGCGCATGGCGGCGGTGGGCGGCATCGTGTTGCCGGGCAGCAGCGAGCAGTTCGCCGCGCTGATTCATTCGGATCGTCTGCGCTACGCCAAGGTCGTCCGTGACGCCAACATCAAACCCGACTGACCGACGTCAACCTCCCTTCAGAACAAAGACCCCGATGGAATTCACCAAAACCCCCGGCTGGCTCGACTGGTACACCGGCCCGAGCCAGCCCCGTTTCAAGTTACCCGCAGGCGCGGTCGACGCGCATTGCCATGTCTTTGGTCCTGGCGCGCAATATCCGTATGCGGCAGAGCGCAAGTACACGCCGTGTGATGCCTCTGCCGCGCAGTTGTTTGCCTTGCGCGACCACCTCGGCTTTGCCCGCAACGTGATCGTGCAAGCGACATGCCATGGTGCGGACAACAGCGCCATGCTCGCGGCACTCACGGCTTCAGAAGGTCGTGCGCGCGGCGTGGCCACCGTGCGCCGTGACGTCACCGACGCGGCCTTGCAGGCGATGCATGCAGCGGGCGTGCGCGCGGTGCGGTTTAACTTTGTGAAGCGCTTGGTCGACTTCACGCCCAAAGATGAACTGCTTGAAATTGCCGCACGCATTGCGCCTCTGGGCTGGCATGTGGTGATTTATTTTGAAGCCGTTGACCTGCCCGAGTTGTGGGACTTTTTCACCGCCTTGCCGACCACTGTGGTGGTCGACCACATGGGCCGACCCAACGTCAGTCAGCCGGTGGACGGACCAGAGTTTGAGTTGTTCATGAAGTTCATGCGCCTGCACCCGAATGTCTGGAGCAAAGTCACTTGCCCGGAGCGTTTGAGCGTCACTGGGCCGAAGGCGCTGAACGGTGAGGCGCAGGCTTACCGTGACGTCGTGCCGTTTGCGCGGCGTTTGGTTGAGAGCTTTCCAGACCGCGTTTTGTGGGGCACCGATTGGCCGCATCCGAACCTGAAAGACCACATGCCCGACGACGGCCTGCTGGTTGACTTCATTCCGGCCATTGCCAGCACGTCGGCGCTGCAACAGCAGTTGCTGGTGGACAACCCGATGCGCTTGTATTGGCCGGAGCTGGTCAGCGCCTGAAGGGATACCCCCAGACAAAGAAAAACCCCCGCGCTGATGAGGCGCTGGGGTTTTTGGTTTGGACCTAGCTTAGGTTGATTCCTTGAGCAAGAGTTTCCTTTCGGCACGGACTTTAGATTCGGTTCTGATGGCGTTCCAAATAGTCCAGATCATGAGCAGTGCCGTCACGGCCATCACCGAGGCACTGATTGGGCGTTCGATGAAGGTCATCATGTCGCCGCGTGACAGCAGCAAAGCGCGCCGCAGATTTTCTTCAACCATGGGGCCTAGTACAAAGCCGAGCAACATGGGCGCCGCAGGGAACTTGAAGATATTCATGAAGTAACCCAGAACCCCGAGTCCAGCCACCATGTACACATCAAAGACGTTGTTGTTAACGCTGTAAACGCCCAGACTCATGAGCACCAAGATGGTCGGGAAAAGCGCGCGGTAGGGGATGCGCAGAATCGATACCCAGAGACCGACCAGTGGGATATTCAGCACCAGCAGCAAGATGTTGCCGGTGAAGAAGCTGGCGATCAAACCCCAGAATACTTCGGGCTGCTCGCTCATCATCATCGGACCCGGTTGAATGCCGTGGATCATCAGCGCACCGAGCATCAGGGCCATCGTCGCATCGCCTGGAATACCCAGCGTCAGCGTGGGCACAAACGCGGTCTGGGCGCCGGCGTTGTTGGCAGACTCTGGTGCTGTCACGCCTTCAATAGCACCGGTACCAAAGCGGCTAGGGTCTTTGGATACTTTTTTCTCGACCGCGTAGGCCATGAACGAAGAAATGGAGCCACCTGTGCCCGGCAGGGCGCCAAAAAAACTACCCACAGCACTGCCGCGCAGCATCGGCATGATGGTGGTTTTGAATTCTGCACGCGACGGCAACATGCTGCGGAACGTGATTTTTTCTTTCACGGTGGTTTTGCTGACTTTATTGACTTTGGAAACCACCTCCGACACACCAAAGATCGCCATGGCCAGCGCCACCAAGCTGATGCTGTCTGTCAGTTCAGGGATGTCGAAACTAAAGCGGGCGACGCCGGAATTCACATCGGTTCCAACGCTGCCGATGAGCAGGCCCATGACCACCATCGCCAAACTTTTAGCCGGGGCGCCCATGCTCAGCGTGGACGCTGCGACCAAGCCCATCAGCATGATGGAGAAATACTCGGCGGGACCAAACTTGAAGCCGATTTCTGTGATGCTGGGCGCGAAAGCAATCAACAAGGCAAGGCCGATCATCGAGCCGATGAAAGAGGCAATCGTCGTCATGAACAACGCAATGCCAGCCCTGCCTTGTTGGGCCATCGGGTAGCCGTCTAAGCAGGCCACCGCCGACGAGGCGGAACCAGGCAGGTTCAACAAAATTGATGCGGTCGAGCCCCCATAATTTGAGCCGTAATAAACGCCGGCCAGCATGACGATCGCTTCAGTGGGCGCCATGTGGTAAGTGACTGGCAGCAGCAAGGAGATCGTCGCTAGGCCGCCGATGCCCGGTAGTACACCCACCAAGGTGCCGAGAAAAACGCCAGCGAAGCAATAAATCAGTACTGATGGCTGCAGGGCCGTTTGCATGCCAAATAACAGGCCGTCCATGGTGTCCATATATTTATCTCCTAAAACCTAAGGGGGATTCAAAAAGCATCCCGCCGCTGGCGGGATGTGTGGCGCAAAGGCGCAGCAGTTAGGGGGCGGAGCAGAGCGCCGTTGGCGCTGTGTTCAGTAGCTCCAGGGCCAAACCGGCACTGTCATGCCAAGCCCAAAGATGAAGATGAGGTAGATGATGGGCGGGACGGAGACCATCAAAATGACGCGCTCACGCCAACTGATGTCGTTGTCCGCCAAGGAGGCGACGAGCAGGGTAGTCATGCAGGCGAAAACCAAGCCCATCGTTTGTAGCGTAGCGCCAAACAGCACCACGCTGCCAATGACGATGAACAGGGTTTTCCAGCTCACTTCTGGACCCACGCCGGCTCGGAACCAAGCGGGTACTGCGATCAGTAAGCCTAGGAAGGCCAAGACGCCGCCCAAGGCGATTGGAAAGTAAGCGGGACCCATGCGGTTCAGCGTACCCATGCTGTAGCGTTGAGCGTAAATAACGAAGAAAAGGCCTAAGGCTGTGAGGAACAGGCCGCCAATAAGGTCAGTGGAGTCTCTTTTGTTCATCGGCCATGATAGAGGGACTGGCACGATGAACTTGGACTACTTACAAATGTTGCACTTCTCAGTTATTAAGTATCTTTTTTAAAGTTTTAAGCCATTGAACCCAGAGTTAATACAACTAAATAATTTGTTGTCTTTGGTGTTCAAAGGGGCTTGAGTTTGCGCAAACCAAGCGCCATCACCGCGGCCACCACAATCAAGGCCCCCGCCACTTGCACCGGCGCGATGCTTTGTCCCAGCAGCAACCAAGCCAACACCAAGGCAAACACCGGTTCAACATTCATGATGGCCGAGTTGCCGACCACGCCTAACTTGGGCAGCACGGTGAACATGATGGTGAAGGCCGTGCCGTACAACAACGTCAGCGCAGCCAGGCCCCACCAGCCGGCCGTTGCTTGCGGAAAATGAAAGCCTCCTTGCCCAGCCACCACGCTCAAGGCGACCAGCCCGGTCAGCGTCAGGGTGGTCGCAGTGCGCACGCGGCCATCGAGGTCGGCGGCCTCGTTTTGCGTGAACACCAGTGCCAGTCCAAACGTCCCGGCTGCCGCCAGTGCGAAGCCAACGCCAACCCCGATGCGTGACCATTGACCAGACGCGCCCAAGCCTGAAGTCGCACCCAGCACGTCGAGCGCTAGCGCCAGTCCCAGCAAGATCACTGGCATGGCCATCAGCATGGCCCGCTCGGGTCGCTGTCGATAAATCAACCAAGCCCATAGTGCCGTCCAAATGGGGTAAGTGTTGAAAGCCAGCAGCGCTAACGCCACCGGCAGCAAAGCCACCGATGAATAGATGCACAAGCTCTGCACGCCGATCAACAAACCGATGACCGGCAGCACGCGTTTGTGGCGTGCGCTGAAGCGCAGACTGACGCCCTGCGCCATGACGATGATGGCGACGACCAAAGCCGTCACCAAGCTGCGAAAAACAACCGCCGTCGCCACATCCGTGCCGCTGTTGAAGGCGATACGGGCGGCCACATGGTTGCCGCCCATCATCAGCGCGACCAGCAGCAGTGTGGCAAAGGCGCTGGCGCTGAGCGCTTTGACGGGTGTGAGTGCGGGACGAGCAGGGCGATTCATGCGCGGATGGTACGCCCAGGTCAAAAGTAGGTGAAAGTCTGGGTCGGGTAAATACTATGCACAAAATTAATTTTTATGCATAAAGTTGGCGAAACTCAAAAGTCACCACATGCCTGCCACCACTTTCCCAATGGACGCGCCGCTATCCGAGCAAGCTTTTGCGCAGCTGCGTCATGCGGTTCTCGCGGGGGCTTTTGAGCCGGGCGCCAAACTCAAAATTGATGAGCTGCAGGGCAGCTACGGCTTTTCCAGCAGCCCCCTGCGCGAAGCGCTGAACCGTCTGAGTCAAGAGGGCTTGGTCAAAGCCGATGACCGCAAGGGATTCAGGGTGGCACTGATTTCACGCGAAGACTTGGCCGACATCACGCACATGCGTTTGCTGGTCGATGTCGCTGCGCTGCGTGAATCCATGCTGCACGGCGACGATGCTTGGGAGGCGGCCATCGTGGCGGCGGCCCATCGCTTGGCCAAGGTTGAATCACAACTGGGTGACGGGCCGAAGGTGCTCAACGACACCTGGAGTGGCCTGCACCGTGACTACCATTTAGCGCTGCTGGCGGCTTGCCCATCACAGCGACAGCGCAGCTTGTGTGCGAGTTTTTTTGACCAGGCCGAGCGTTATCGGCGCTACTCAGCACGACATCGTGTGGCGCTTCACAACAAAACCAAGGAGCACCGCCACCTGATGGAAGCCGTGCTCAAACGCGATGCCGACACCGCTTGCGTTCTGCTGGCTGAACACATCCGCAGCACCCAGGCCAATGTCGAAGCGGCACTTCTGCGCCTTGAGGCCAGTCAAAGCTAAGCCCCAGAACGTCATTTCAAAACAGGAGAAACCCATGCTTTCAGTGACCCGGCCGACGCCATCGCACTTTGGAATTTTTGTCACCGACATCGAGCGCATGGTGGCTTTTTATACGCAGGTTTTTGGGCTCACAGTCACCGACCGTGGTGTCGGCCGGACCTTCAAGAGCGAGTTGGTGTTCATGAGCGCCAGTCCAGACCAACATCACCAACTGGTGTTGGCGTCTGGGCGCCCGCCAGAGGCATCCTTCAGCACCGTCATGCAGATTTCGTTTGCGGTGCCTGACATCCAACACATCCGCGATGCGCAAGCCGCCGCGTTGGCGCATGGCGCGACTCAGATGCGCGGCCTGAACCACGGCAATGCGCTGTCGATATATTTTGCAGATCCCGAGGGCAACACCATCGAGGTCTATATCGATACCCCTTGGTACGTGGCGCAACCGCATGGCGACCCGCTCGACCTCAGCAAGAGCGATGCAGAGCTGATGCGCGAGACCGAGGCGATCTGCCGCGCAGACCCGACCTTCATGCCACTGGCAGATTGGCATGCCCGTTTTGAGAGCCAATCGGCGGCGTGATTCAAGGCCTATTATTTTTTTGTTTTAACTGTTGGAGATTTCATGAGATTACTGTCATACATGCATCAAGGTCAGGAATGCTATGGCGCGGCCATCGGCGATGAAGTGGTTAACCTGAGCCGCAGCCGACCGCAGTTGCCGACGCTGGCCGAGTACATCGGTTCGGGCGACTACTTGAAGGCGGCAGAGCACGCCAAAGGCGCACCGGTTGACGGTCCGTTGGCGACCCTGCATTACCTGCCGGTGATCCCGCGTTCTGAAAAAATCATTTGTGCCGTGCGCAACTACATGGACCACCACAAAGAAGTGCTGGCCGCCGGCATGCACCGTGAGTTGTCAGAGCAGCCACCGATTTTCTTGCGCGTCTGGCGCTCACAGATCGGGCACAACCAAGCGATCGTCAATCCGAAGGTCTCTGACTCACTCGACTGGGAAGGCGAGTTGGCCGTCATCATCGGCAAAGAGGGCCGCAACATCCCGAAAGAAGACGCTTGGCAATACGTCGCCGGCTATTCGTGCTACAACGACGCGAGTGTGCGCGAATGGCAGTTCCATGCCAAGCAAATTGCCTCCGGCAAAAACTTCGAAGCCACCGGCGGCTTTGGCCCGTGGATGGTCACCGCCGACGAAATCGCACCAGGCCGTGAACTCAAATTGGTCACGCGCCTGAACGGCAAGGTTGAGCAGTCCAGCCACACCGGCCACATGATTTTCGACATCCCGACGCTGATCAATTACGCCTCGACCATCTTCACGCTGGTGCCGGGTGACGTCATCGCGACGGGCACACCAGCCGGTGTCGGCTGGAGCCGCAAACCACCGTTGGTCATGCGCGCTGGCGATGTGGTGGAAGTTGAGATCGAAGCGGTCGGCACCTTGCGCAACCCGATCGTCGCCGGCGCCTGAGCCCGTTTTAGCGCGTCTTATCGCGGCTGACCCGCCATGGACCCGTCAGAGGTCCAGGCAGGGTGTCTTAAAAAAACAGGAGACAAACAAATGGACAGAAGACTCTTTTTAAGCATCGGTGCGGCAGGTGCTGCGGCCAGCTTGCCAACGTGGGCCCAAACCTATCCAGAGCGGCCGATTCGCATCTTGCAGGGCTTCGCGCCAGGCGGCAATGCGGACGCGATTGCGCGTTTGGTCGGCGGCGAAATGGGCAAGACGCTGGGCCAGCCGTTTGTGGTCGATGCCCAAGCCGGTGCGGGTGGCACGATTGCCGCCACCACGGTTGCCCGCGCCAAACCCGATGGTTACACGCTGCTGCTGGCCACAGGCGGTCATGTGGTGGCGGGTGCGCTCTACAACACGCTTCCGTATCAGACGGTCAGCAGTTTCGAGATGGTCTCGACCATCACGTATTTCCCTTTCCTCATCGTCACGCAAGCCAATTCGAAATTCCGCAATTTCAAAGACGTGCTGGCCGCCGCTAAAAGCGCAGCGGGCACCGTGGCTTACGGCACGGCCGGAATTGGTTCAACGCATCATTTGGCGGGCGAACTGCTGGCCAAGATGGCAGGTGTTGACATGCTGCACGTGCCCTACCGTGGCGACGCGGCATCCCTCACCGCGCTGTTGGCGGGTGACGTGCCGTTCATCATCGCGCCACCCACCGCCGTGCTCAGCAACATCAAGGCGGGCAAGTTGCGCGCGCTGGCGGCCACAGGTTCGCAGCGCTGGCCGGGTTTGCCAGACGTGCCGACCGTGAGCGAGCAAGGCGTAGCGGGTTACGACGTGCGTTCGTGGGCCGGGCTGATGGCGCCGACCGGCACACCGCGTGCTGTGGTCGACCGGCTGAACGCAGAGATGCAAAAAGCCTTGCAAATTCCGGCCGTGAAAGCACGGCTCGAAGACATCGGCGGCGAGGTCCGCGGCAGCACGCCTGAAGAGATGAAGAACATGGTCGCCTCGGAGCTCAGTCGCTGGGTTCAAGTGGTGGCCGACGCCAAGATACCGAAGCAATAAACACATCACAACGAAGCCAAAAATGTCATTGATCCAGATTAGAAAACGCAGCTTGACGATTGAAACCATCTTTCATGAGGGAGGCCCCGTTGCAAGCAAACCCTTGAAGTTGGCCGCTGCCTGCGCGGTCATTCAAAACCCATACGCGGGCCGCTATGAAGAAAACCTCATGCCGTTCATGGCGGAGCTCCGATCCTTGGGAACGCTGTTGGCGCAGGAACTCGTCGACACGCTCGGCAAAGACAACATCGAGGTTTACAGCAAGGCCGCCATTGTGGGCGTCAATGGCGAGCTAGAGCACGGTGCGGTTTGGCACGAAGCCGGCGGCTGGGCGATGCGCGCGCTGTTGGGCGAGCCCAAGGCCATGGTGCCTGCCGCCAAGGCGGTCGCCGCGACCGGCTACCGCCTGATGGTCCCACTGCATTACATCCACGCGTCCTATGTGCGCAGCCACTACAACACGATGGAGATCGGCATCCAAGATGCGCCGCGACCGAATGAAATCTTGTTTGCCTTGGTCATGGGCACTGGCGGCCGCGTCCATTCCCGTCTCGGCGGATTGACGAAAGAAAATGTCTCCGTTCATGATGGGCAGCGCTGAGCATGCGAGCGATTCAAATTTTCCAACCGGGCGGACCAGAAGTCCTCACGGAGGTTGATGTGCTGACACCCGAGCCCGCGGCCGGGGAAGTCAGGGTCAAAGCCGAAGCGATCGGCATTGGCCGTCCCGATGTCTTGGTCCGCAAGGGCGTTTACAAATGGATGCCGCCCCTGCCGGTTATTCCCGGCAGCGAAATGGTCGGGATTGTGGATGCGGTGGGCAGCGGCGTTGATGCGTCGATCAAAGGCCAACGCGTCTTGGTGAGTGCCCGGGAACTGAAGATCAGGGCCGGCTGCTGTGCCGAGTACATCTGCGTGCCGGCCCAGGCCGTGTATGTTTTGTCCGAGACCATTGATCCGGTGGATGCGGCCAGTTTGCCTAATTTGCAATTTGCAAACGCCATCTGGATGTGCAATGGCGGTCTGCCGATTGAATCCATCCTCATCCCGGGTGCGTCCGGTGGCGTGGCGTCTATCTTGACCCGTCTGGCGCATTACAAAAATGCACGGGTGATTGGCACCACATCGTCGGTCGAGAAGACCCGCTACATTCTGGAAAATGGCGTTGACCACTTGTTGAGTGGCAACGCAGACACCTTGCCGACCAACGTGCTTGAAGTCACCGGCGGCAAAGGCGTGGACTTGGCGGTCGACCAGTTGGGCGGTGACTCGCTCATCGCTTGTCTGCGCAGCTTGGCCCCGATGGGCATGGTCGTGTCGATCAACATCATCAAAGGCTTGCCGGAAGACAACCTCTTCAAAGAGATGCGCACATTGCTGAACCGCAGCTTAGCGATTCGGACCTTCTCCATGCACACCTTGGATGACGATGCAGTCCAGCGGCGTGCGCTCATGGCGCAAGCCATCGAGCAGATGTCTCGTGGCCATGTCAAGGCGCCGAAAGCCACGGTGCTGCGGATGTCTGAGATTCAATTGGCTCATCAGATGCTGGATGCTGGAACCAGTACGGGGAAGATCGTTCTCAAACCCTGAGGTCAACGGGTGCACCATGGTGAAATCAAGTCCCCATGCCCGCGACAATTTTGTGGGCCAGCGCCAGCAGCGGCCCGCCTAAAAGGGTGCTCACCGTGCTGATCGAGGCGGAGCCGGTGACGCTCATGTTGAGCGCATGGACAGGCTGGCCTGCCACGTGCAGCGGCACCGCCAACGCGACAACTTCGGGTTGCCACGAGGCCACGCAATAGCCGCGTGTCTGCACGTCCTGCACAGCCGCGTTGATCTCGCGCGCGATCGGTTGCCAGGCGGTGCCGTTGCGACGCGTTGCAAACATGTCCATGAGTGCCAAGCGCTGATTTTTCGGTGCCGCAGCCAGCCAAGCTCTACCGAGCGAGGTCAAGTCCATCGGCACACGTTGGCCGGCGACCACGCTACGCAGCGACACACGGCGGTTGTAGCGGATCGACTCCAGGTAGACCATCTCGTCGCGGTCAGCCACCGCCAAGCCGACGTTGATGCGGTGTGTGACAGCCATCTCGTGCATCAGGGGCGCTGCTACTTGCAGCCAACGCGAACCCGTTCGCATGGCGTGCGCCAAACTGAGCACCGGCCCTGCCAGCCGATAAGCGCGCAGTCGTGCATCGTGCTGCAACCAGCCGCTGTCGACCAAGGTTTGCGTCAGCCGACTGACGGTGGACGGTGACAGGCCGGTGCGTTCCGCAATCTCGCCATTACCCAAGGTTTCTAGGCCGGGCCGAAAGGCCCGCAGTACGTCCATGCCGCGTTCCAGCGAACGGTTGGCTGAAGAACGGCCCATGCGCGGCGCGAGATGGTCGGGCCGACTTGCGCTGTCTGGACGAGGATGTGCGGTTTTTGCCAAGCTGGGTGCGAATGAGTGATTCCAATGAGTGGAACTGGAGAGTGACTCGCCGCAGTATGTCACATAGACTCGTGACAACTGAGCGCATAAATATCTCTAAAAGAGCTCAAAAAGCAACATTCCAATGGAGACAAAACATGATTTTTTCATCTAGGGCTCGCCACGCGTGGCTCAAGCTGGCCCTCGTTCTGGCGCTGGGCCTGATCGGCGGGGTGGGCGCATCAGCGCAAGCCCAGACGCCGGCTGATTTCCCGAGCAAACCGGTGCGCATCGTCGTGCCTTTTGCGGCGGGTGGTCCGACCGACTTGATGGCCCGCGCCATCAGCAAAAGCCTGAGCACGACGTTGGGCCAGCCGGTCATCGTCGACAACAAACCGGGCGGTGGCGGCATCATCGGCTTCAGCGAAGTGGCACGCCAGCCGGTCGATGGTCACACACTGATGTTCCCGTCCATCTTGGCTGTGACCAACCCCGCGTTGATGCCAACCTATCCTTTCGATACCACCCGCGACTTCAGCGCTGTTACCGTGGTCGGTTTCATCCCGCATGCGCTGGTGGTGCGGCCCAATTTTCCGGCCAAAGACCTGGCCGCCTTGGTCGCCATGGCCAAAGCCAAGCCAGGTCAGATCGCCTACGGGTCGTCGGGCAATGGCACCTCGGCGCATCTGGCTGGCGCCATGTTTGCTTCTCGCGCTGACATCAATGTCACGCATGTGCCTTACCGTGGCGCGGGCCCGGCCCTGCAAGACTTGCTCGGCGGCCAGATTCAATACATGTTTCTCGACATGAGTTCGGCCCTGAGTCAGATTCAGGCGGGTAAGCTGCGCGTCTTGGCCGTCGCCCCGGCACGCCGCTTTCAGGGCTTGCCCGACGTACCGACGATTGCCGAACAAGGCTATCCGGGCTTTGACATCCACGCGTGGTATGGCTTGTTGGTGCGCAGTGGCACGCCGCCAGCGATCATCGAGCGCTTGTACGCGGAGGTCAAAACCGCGTTGGCCAGCCGTGAAGTGCGGGAGCTTTTCAAGGCGCAAGGGATTGAGCCGGGCGGTATGCCGCCTGCCGAGTTCCAGCAGCTGATCAAGTCCGATCTGGCGCTGTGGAAACGTACCGTCGACCAGCTCGCCATCAAACTCGAATAAAGCATCAAGACCATGACCAGCATGACAAATTTACGCATCGCCATCCCCGACGACTATCAAAACTGCGTTCGCAGCTTGGCTTGTTTTTCCAAGCTGGCGGCGCATCAGGTGACGGTTTTCAATGACACTCTGCATGACGTCTCCGCGCTGGCTGAGCGCCTGCAGAACTTTGACGCGCTGGTGCTGACCCGTGAGCGCACCGCCATCAGCGCCGCCTTGCTAGAGCGCTTGCCGCAGCTGCGCGTCATCAGCCAGACCGGCAAGGTGGCCGAGCACATTGACATCGCCGCTTGCACCGCGCGCGGCGTGGCGGTGGTTGACGGGCGCGGCTCTGGTGCGGCCACGGCGGAGCTGACTTGGGCGCTGGTGCTGGCCAGCCGACGCCACTTGGTGGACGAAGTGAATCGTTTGACATCTGGCCAATGGCAAGGCTATCTGGGCCAACAACTCAGCGGCCAGCGCTTGGGCGTCTGGAGCTACGGCCGCATTGGTCGGCAGATCGCCGCTTATGGCCGGGCCTTTGGCATGCAGGTCTGGGTCTGGGGTCGTGAGGCGTCGCTGGCCGACGCCCGCGCCGATGGTTTTGAAGTCGCGCCGTCGCGCGAGGCGTTTTTTGCTGGCAGCGATGTGCTGAGTCTGCATGTGCGGCTGAACGCACAAACCCGCGGGCTGATCACTGCGGCTGATCTGGCGCTGATGCGATCCGACGCGCTGTTCGTCAACACCAGCCGCGCTGAGTTGGTGGCCGAAGGCGCGCTGGTAGCGGCTCTGGAGCAAGGGCATCCGGGCTTTGTCGCCGTGGATGTCTATGAAGCCGAGCCCGTGCTGGGCGCGCAGCACCCGCTGGTGCGCCATCCGCGCGCGTTGTGCACGCCGCACATTGGTTATGTCGAGCGTGACAACTACGAGCTGTATTTCGGCACAGCCTTCGACAACCTGAATGCATTTGCGTCGGGTCAACCCCAGAGTCTGGTGAATCCCGACGTCATGAAATAAGCCGTATTTCGGATCGTTGCCTACACTAGCGGCATGGCCAAAGACAAAACGATTTACACCTGCAACGACTGTGGTGGCACCAGCCCCAAGTGGTTGGGAAAATGCCCGCACTGCAACGCTTGGAACACGCTGGTCGAGTCTGTCGCTGAAAACAATGCGCCGGTCAAGAACCGCTACAGCAGCCAGTTTCAGTCACTGGCCAAAGCGTCTGAAGTCACCACGCTGGCAGACATCGACGCCACCGACATGGCGCGAACGCCGACCGGCCACGAAGAACTCGACCGCGTGCTGGGTGGCGGCATCGTCGAAGGCGGCGTGGTGCTGATTGGCGGAGACCCGGGCATTGGCAAATCGACCTTGCTGCTGCAGGCGCTGGACTCGTTGCAGCGCGCCGGCCAGCGCACTTTGTATGTGACGGGCGAAGAAAGCGGGGCGCAGATTGCCTTGCGCTCACGCCGGCTCGGGCTGGACGGCTCGCAGGTGCAGGTGCTGGCTGAAATTCAGCTCGAAAAAATTCTCGCCACGCTGGACCACATTCGGCCCACCATCGCCGTCATCGACTCGATCCAGACGGTGTATTCAGACCAACTCACCTCGGCGCCCGGCTCGGTGGCGCAAGTGCGTGAATGCGCCGCGCACCTGACGCGCGCGGCCAAAGCCAGCGGCGTCTGCATCGTGCTGGTCGGCCACGTCACCAAAGAGGGCGCCTTGGCCGGCCCGCGGGTGTTGGAGCACATGGTCGACACCGTGCTGTACTTTGAAGGCGACACGCATTCCAGCTTTCGGCTGGTGCGGGCCATCAAAAACCGCTTCGGCGCTGTCAATGAAATCGGCGTCTTCGCCATGACCGAAAAAGGCCTGAAGGGCGTGAGCAACCCGAGCGCGATCTTTTTGAGCCAGCACTCCGAGCCGGTGCCCGGCAGCTGTGTCATGGTCACGCTCGAGGGCACGCGCCCCTTGCTGGTTGAAATACAGGCCTTGGTCGACAGCGGTGGCCCGAGCCCACGGCGCTTGTCGGTCGGCCTCGACCGCGACCGCCTTGCGATGTTGTTGGCGGTGCTGCACCGTCACGCTGGCGTCGCTTGCATGGACCAAGACGTGTTCGTCAACGCGGTGGGCGGCGTGCGCATCAGCGAACCGGCGGCCGACTTGGCCGTCATGCTGGCGATAGCCTCGAGCCTGCGCGGCAAGGCGCTGCCCAAAGGCTTCATTGCCTTTGGTGAGGTCGGGCTGGCGGGTGAAGTGCGGCCCGCGCCGCGTGGCCAGGAGCGCCTGAAGGAAGCGGCCAAGCTCGGCTTTAGCGTGGCGATTGTGCCCAAGGCCAATGCCCCGAAAAAGAGTGACAAATCGTTCGATGGCTTGACAATTCATGCGGTTGAGCGCATTGAAGAAGCCCTTACTTTGGTGCGCAGCCTCGGATAAGCGGATACTCCTCCTCCTAATAAGAGGATAGTTTCAATGCAAATCATTTTTTCAGCGGGCCTGATCGTGGCTGTAGTACTGTGGGGGCTGTTGTCCCCAGCCAGTTTGGACGGCGTTTTTGGCGATTTGCTGCGCAGCATTACCCACAACTTTGGCTGGTTTTACCTGTGGTTGGTATTGGGCTTGGTGGTGTTGGCCGTCTTTCTGGCGGTCAGCCGCTACGGCGACCTCAAACTCGGCGAAGAAGACGAGGAGCCTGAATTTTCCGTAGGCACTTGGTTTTCCATGTTGTTTGCTGCCGGCATGGGCATTGGTCTGGTGTTTTGGGGGGTGGCCGAGCCGCTTTCGCACTACGTGAGCTCGCCGCCTGGCGTGACCCCGGGGACGCCTGAAGCCGCCAATATCGCCATGCGTTACGCCTTTTTCCATTGGGGCCTCCACCCTTGGGCGATTTACGGTGTGGTCGGCTTGGCGATTGCCTTTTTCCAGTTCCGTCGCAAGGCTGCGCCGCTGGTCAGTTCGGTGACCGAGGCCTTGCCTTGGACCATCGTGCAGCGCCTGTCGCCGGCCTTCAATGTGCTGGCCGTGGTGGCCACAGCTTTTGGCGTGGCGACCTCGCTGGGCATGGGCGCGCAGCAGATCAACAGTGGTTTGTTCGCGGTGTTCGGTCTCCCAGTGGGTTCGACTGCACAGGTCGGCATCATCGTGGTGACGACCTTGCTGTTTCTGACCTCGGCCGTGAGCGGCGTTGAGCGCGGCATCAAATGGTTGTCGACCGGTAACTTGATTCTGGCCGCGTTGTTGGCCTTGGCCGTGTTGTTGCTCGGCCCAACCATCGCCATCATTGACACCTTCACCAGTACGTTGGGCGCTTATCTGAGTCAGTTTGTCAGCATGAGCTTGCGCATGACCCCCTTCCGCGAGAACTCCTGGGTGGGTGACTGGACTATTTTTTACTGGGCTTGGTGGGTCTCATGGTCGCCTTTTGTCGGTTTGTTCATTGCGCGTGTGTCACGCGGGCGGACCATTCGCCAGTTCATCGTCGGTACCGTGCTGGCGCCGACGCTGGTGGGTTGCCTTTGGTTTTCGATTTTTGGCGGTGCAGCGCTTTACATGGAAATTTTTCAGGCCGCTCCAGTCGCCGCCGCCGTCAAGGCTGATGTGTCGACCGCGATGTTTGCCTTGTTCAGTGCGCTGCCCATGGGGGCCGTCATGTCGGTGGTGGCGACGCTGCTGGTGATGGTGTTCTTTGTAACCTCGGGTGACTCTGCCACGCTGGTGTTGGGCATGATGAGTACCGGCGGCAATCCGAACCCACCGAATCGCGTCAAGATCATGTGGGGTGTGCTGGTCGCGGCGATCGCTATCAGTTTGTTGCTGGCCGGTGGATTGAAGGCCATGCAGACCGCCACCATCGTCTTCGCCTTGCCGTTTTCAGTGGTGCTGCTGCTGATGGCGGTCTCGGTGACGCGCGCGATCCACCAAGACTGGAAAGCTGAGCAGCGGCTTGAAAAAGCCTTGCGTAAAAAAGTGCGTGAACTGGTCAAGTGAACCTGCTCAGCGCGCCGTACGCACTCTCCACAAACAGCCGCGCGCGGGTGCTGCGAAAATAAGCCGATGAACTTTCAAAAAATCCTGATTCCGGCCGCTGCTGTCGCCCTGCTCGTGTTGGCTCAACGTTTCTATGGTTGGGGCGGCGTGGCCATGGTTGTCAGCGTGCTGGTGATGGGGATGCTGCTGCACTTCACGCGCATGATGCAGGTCCTCAAGCGCGCGACGGGCCGGCCGATTGGCTACGTTGACAGCGCCGTCATGCTCAACGCCAAACTGAAGCCCAAGTTCAGCCTGATGCACGTGTTGGCCATGACCCGCGCGCTCGGCGAGTTGCGCAGCCTAAAGGGTGTCCAGCCCGAAATTTTCCGCTGGACCGACGGCTCCGACTCCTACGTGGACTGTACTTTTGTCAATGGCAAGCTGGCCAGCTACAGCCTGACGCGGCCGACCGACACAAGCGTTGTTTCAGACGATTCCGGCCCGACGCTCGAAAACCTGCCGCCAGCCCCTTAAAATCGCTGTTTTTGGGGTTGCAGCGGTTGAACGGTGCTGGGCCCTTTCAGGTTTTCAATTGAGACAATAAGGATCAGCAGATGTCATCAGTAGCACCCTCCATGGAAGACCGCGACGGCAAGATCTGGATGGACGGCCAGATGGTCGAATGGCGTGACGCCAAGATCCATGTGCTGAGCCACACCCTGCATTACGGCTGCGGCGCCTTTGAAGGTGTTCGCGCCTACAAAATGCCTGACGGCGGCACGGCGATTTTCCGCCTCGAAGAACACACCGAACGCCTGTTCAACAGCGCCAAGATTTTGCGCATGAAGATCCCCTTCACGCCGCAAGAAGTCATGGATGCCCAGCTCGCTGTGGTGCGTGAGAACAAACTAGAAAGCGGCTACATTCGCCCGCTGACTTGGATCGGTTCTGAAAAACTCGGTGTCAGCCCGAAAGGCAACACGATTCACCTGATGGTGGCTGCCTGGACTTGGGGCGCTTACTTGGGCGAAGACGGCATGAAGCGCGGCATCCGCGTCAAGACCTCGAGCTTCACGCGCCACCATGTCAACATCACCATGATTCACGCCAAGGCCGTGAGCAACTACACCAACTCGATTTTGGCCAACATGGAAGCCACTGACGAAGGTTACGACGAAGCGTTGTTGCTCGACCCGCAAGGCTTTGCCTCAGAAGGTGCCGGCGAAAACCTGTTCATCGTGCGCAAGGGCGTGGTTTACACGCCCGACTCCAGCGCAGGTGCATTGAACGGCATCACCCGCAACACGATTTTTGCGATCTGCCAAGACCTGGGTCTGGAGCTGAAAGAAAAAGCCATCACCCGCGATGAAATCTACATTTCAGACGAGGCGTTTTTCTCAGGCACGGCGGCTGAAGTCACGCCGATTCGTGAGCTGGACCGGATTGAGATCGGCAGCGGTTCACGTGGCCCGATCACGGAAAAAATCCAAGCTGCGTTCTTTGACATCGTCAATGGCCGCAATCCTAAATACGCCAGCTGGCTGAGCCGCGTTTAAGTCGCCCATCGACGCATCGAACCGGACAAAGAGCATGAGCAAGATTGAAAAAAAAGGTGCGTTGGTTGAACTCCGCGCCAGCGAACTCAACAGCCAGGGCGGCGTTTTCTGCCCGAACCCGAACATGAGCCAGTGGAGCAGCCATCCCAAGGTTTACCTGAGCTTGGCGGAGAGTGGGCAAGCCCGTTGCCCCTACTGCAGCACGTTGTACAAGCTCAAAGACGGCGAGCATTTCAGTCCGCATCACTGAGGACGAAAATTCCCGTCATGGCGAGCGCAGCGCGGCCATCCATGACTGCGAATTCGGGCTCCTGGACTGCCACGCTTCGCTCGCAGTGACGAACTATGCGCTCGCCATCCGGAGGCTTGAATCGTTGCGTTAAGCGTCGAGATGGATCGGCAGCTCGACCACAAACGAGGCGCCACCGCCAGGGTTGTCTTCGCAGCGTACGCTGCCGTTGTGGCGCTCGGCAATTGATTTGACCAAGGCCAGACCCAAACCCACGCCACCGTCGCGTTCGCTCGCGCCCGGAAGCCGGTAAAACGGCTCAAAGATGCGTTCGCGTTGGTCTGCTGGCACACCCGGGCCGTGGTCACTGACGCGGATCACGGCTGTCGGTTGGGCCGTGCTGCCGCCTTGCGACAAGGCCAGTGTGACGTCGCCGTCGCTGTAACGTTTGGCGTTTTCCAGCAGATTACGCAGCAACCTCCGCAGCAGTCGCGTTGAGCCGCACAGTTGCAGACTGTGTGCGTCGGCTATCTCAGACCCATGCCTTAGTTCTGCCGTCAGTTCGGCATTCACACGCGAGCATTCTTCTGCCGCCAGACCGGTCAGGTCCAGTACGTCCATCGGTTCGTTGTCTGTCTGCCCTGAGTCGAGACGACTCGCCAGCAGAATTTCGTCGATCAATTGGTCGAGCTCCGTGATGCTTTGCGTGATCTCGGCTTTTCGGGAAGCGTAGAGCTTGGCCTCATCTGCGTTTAGCGTTGCCGCAGAGGTTTCCCCGCCGGGCCGCCCCAAGGGTAAATGCGCCCCACTCTCTAGTTCATGGGGCAGCGCACCGCCGAAGGCACGCACAGCGACAAGCGTGGGGGCTAGCATCTCCAGTCCCATGCGGATGCGGGTCAAGGGCGAGCGCAACTCATGGGACGCATTCGCCAGCAAGTTTTTATGCGCATTCAGCAAGGCTTTTTGCGAATCCATCAATGTTTCAATGCGTTCTGCCGCGCTGTTGAAGCGCGTCGCCAGAAAGGCCACCTCATCTTGGCCTTGCACCGACACGCGGGCCGACAAGTCACCGCTGCCCCATCGCTCCACACCGCGTTGCAAGGCTTCGAGCCGCAAGGTCAGGCGGCGGATGATCGGGTAGGCGGCCAAGGCCACGGCCAAGCCGACCATGAGGAGCGTCCAGAAAAACCCAAACGGCGGACGAAGCCAGAAGTTGCTGCCGGGCGGGTGTTTCGGCCGCGGCAAATGAACAGCCAGCGTGCGGCCGTCGGTAGTCTGTACTTCAAAATTCAAGTCTTGGCCTGGGCGTCGGTCAGCGCTGGTTTGTGCCGTGCCAATGATGTCACCGGAAGCGTTGCGGATCACCACTTCGCGGATTGGCGGCTGTGCATCGGCCGTCATGCGCCAAGCCCAACCGACAGAAAACGTCAGCACCGCGACGGTCAGCACCACGGCCAACCAGATGCGGACATACAAATGCGAAGTGAAGCGGGACCACATCAACAGCGTCTCAGTCCTGTTGCCGAGCAAACACGTAGCCGACACCGCGCACCGTTAAGATGCGTTTCGGGTCTTTCGCGTCGACTTCAATGGCGCTGCGTATGCGTCCCATGTGCACGTCAATGGAGCGGTCAAAGGCTTCGAGTTCGCGGCCACGCACGGCCTCCATGATCTGGTCGCGGCTGAGCACGCGGCCAGCGCGCTCAGCCATCGCCACCAGCAAGTCAAACTGGTACGAGGTGAGTTCACGCGGGACACCGGCCAGCGACACGACCCGCGCATCGCGGTCGATGTCGAGGGTGCCAAAGCGCATCACTTTGTGCAGAATGGTGCTGCCAGAGGGCGTGCTGAGTTCGGCGCCACGGCGCAGCACGGCGCGGATGCGGGCCAGCAATTCGCGTGGCTCAAAGGGTTTTGGCAAGTAGTCGTCGGCGCCTATTTCGAGTCCGATAATCCGGTCCATCGGGTCGCCCTTGGCAGTCAGCATCAGCACCGCCACGCTGGATTTTTCGCCACGGGTGCCACGGCTTTTGATGCGTCTGCAGACTTCAAGGCCATCCATGTCGGGCAGCATCAAGTCGAGAATGACCAGGTCGGGTTCGCTGTGGTCGAGGGCTTCCAGGCCGCTCATGCCATCGGGTGCATGCGTGACCTCGTAGCCCGACTGACGCAGATAGTCGCCGACCATGGCCGCGAGTCGGTTGTCGTCTTCAATCATCAAAAGTTGCTGTGTCATGGGAGGGGCGCGATCAAGGCTGAAAGGTCTATCTTGGCTGAACCTCGGCAAGCCTGCTTGAAGCCATCGTAAAGATGCGGTAAATCTCGCTTCAGTGTTCAGTGCTTTTCGGTTTGCGTGGCCTGCTTAGACGCCAGCCAGACCAGCAAAAGCACCGGCACGCCCAGCAGCGCTGTGCCCATGAAAAAGGTCTGGTAGTTGTAAGCGTCGACAAAGGCGCCTGAATAACCTGCCAGAAACTTCGGCAGCAACAGCATCATCGAGCTGAACAAGGCGTACTGCGTGGCCGAATAATTGACGTTGGTCAGCCCCGAGAGATAGGCGATGAAGGCCGCAGAGGCGATGCCGCTGGCCAGGTTGTCGGCTGAGATCACGAACATCAGCGCGGTCACGTCATGGCCGCGTGTGGCGAGCCAGGCAAACAGCAGGTTGGTCGCCGCACTGAGCACCGCGCCCAGCATCAGCACTTTCATCACGCCGAAGCGCATGGCCAGGGCACCGCCCACAAAGGCGCCGACCAGCGTCATGACGACGCCAAAAACTTTGGTCACCGCAGCGACTTCGTCCTTGGTGAAACCCATGTCCACATAAAACGGATTGGCCATGATGCCCATCACCACGTCGCTGATGCGGTAGACCGCAATCAGCGCCAAGATCAAGGCGGCTTGTTTGCCGTATCGCCGTAAAAAGTCAGCGAAGGGCTCGACCAGCGCACCCTTCAGCCATTCAGTCGCGTTGCGTGCGCGCGGCATCTGGATGGCGACGGGCTCGGGCGAAAACAAGACCGTGACCATGCCCAGCAACATCGACGCCGCCATCACCAGATAAGCGGTTTGCCAAGCGCCTTGCTGATAGCCGGTGATGCCCGCCACTTCGGCGCGTGCGGCGATCCACAGCACGCCAGCGCCGGCCCAGATCATGGCGATGCGGTAACCCGTTTGGTAGGACGCCGCCAGCGCGGCTTGCCGCTGCACGTCGGCGGATTCAATGCGGTAGGCGTCCAGCGCAATGTCTTGCGTGGCCGACGCCACCGCCACGGCCAGCGCGCACCAGACCATTGGCAGCAGCGCCAAGCGTGGGTCGGTGAAGGCCAGCCCGATCAAGGCCGCCATGATGACGCTTTGCGACAGCAGCAACCAACTGCGGCGCCGGCCTAGCCAGCGCGTTAACAAGAAAATCGGCAGCCGATCGACCAACGGCGCCCAGACCCATTTGAAACCGTAGGCCAGCCCGATCCAGCTCAGGTAACCGATGGTGGTGCGATCAATGCCGGCTTCGCGCAGCCAAAAACTCAGCGTGCCAAAGACCAGCAACAAGGGCAAGCCGGCCGAAAACCCCAGCAGCAACATGCGCAGCGTGGGCGGCTCAAGGTACACGCGCAGGGTTTGGCCCCAGCTTGGCTGGGTGGGATTGGTTTGGCTCATGCAGGAATAATACGGCGTGACTTGGCTTTCAGAGACTCGGACATTCAAACAATGGAATACTCAGACCATGAAAAAAATTGTGGGCGGTCGGGCATGGTGGTGACATGGCGCAGGCGTTTTTCGTCGGCCTTGCTAGTGGCGACCTTGGCCTTGCCTGGTGCTGTCATGGCGCAGCGCGAAGGCGTCGATGTGGGCGGCAACTCCGGCTTTGCCCGTCTGGTGCCCGCCGATGACATTGAAGCCTCTGCCGGCAAGCAGTACACCGAAATTTTGATGCAGGCGGCCAGTCAAAAAGCTTTGGGCTCGGCCGACAACGCGCAAGTGATTCGCTTGCGCCGCATCGCTCAGCGGTTGATTCCGTTCACCAACGAGTGGAACCCGCGCGCCAAGACCTGGAAATGGGAGGTCAACCTGATCGGCAGCAAGCAGATCAATGCGTTTTGCATGCCGGGCGGAAAAATTGTTTTTTACACAGGCATCCTGGAGCAGTTGCAACTCAGCGACGACGAGGTGGCGCAGATCATGGGCCATGAAATTGCCCACGCCTTGCGTGAGCATGCCCGCGCTCGCATGGGCAAGAGCGCAGCCACCAGCATGGGTGCGGGCGTGTTGTCGCAGTTGTTGGGGCTGGGTGATTTGGGCCGCACGGTGACCAACTACGGCGTGCAATTGCTGAACATGACTTTCAGCCGGTCTGACGAGTCAGAGGCCGACTTGGTGGGTCTGGAGCTGGCGGCCCGTGCTGGCTATGACCCGCGCGCCGGCATCACGCTGTGGCAAAAGATGGCGGCCAGCAGCCAAAGCGCACCGCCGCAATGGCTCAGCACGCACCCGGCCGGCAACACCCGCATCGCCGACATTGAACGCAACTTGCCGCGCGTGCTGCCAATCTATGAGCGCGCCCGCAAAGAGTGAGGTCAGTCGGCGCTGTGGATGATGACTCTGGCCACGTCATCGGTGGCTATTTTCAGGGTGGTGACATCCATCAGCACCAGTCGAATTAGTTTTTGACCGCTCTGTGGATCGACAAAGGCGCGGGCCTGCGCATTCATGTACATCGGCATCAGGATTGATTTGCTGCGCAGTGACTCCAATGCCTCGGCAAAAACTTCTTCGTTGCTGTATTCGGCCGTGCTCAAAAAGGCGTCCATCCGGGGCAGGGTCTGTGGGTCAAAAAACTCGCGCAGGGGTCGACCGACGAGTAGCGGACGCTCCTTGCCAAGCAGTTTGGCGGCCCGCAGGTTCAGCTCAATGATGTTGCCATGGGTGTCAAGTGTGAAGTAGCCGACGGGCGCAAAGTCGTAGAGGTCGAGGTACTTAGCACGCAGTGCGTTGACCTCCGTCAGCGTTTGCGTGAGCTCTTCATTTTGAATTTCGAGCTCAATCTGATGCACCTGCAATTCGTGGACAAGACGGTGCGGATCCATGGTGCCGGCGGGCACCCCCCACAGATTTTTATGCGGCAAACGTTGTAGCGCCTCTTGGCGTAACTGTCTGTCTGGCTCCAAAAAAATGGCCATGTGAAACTTCTTTCATGAGTAGTCTTGAGCAGTCCCAAGCAGTCAAGTTAAAGACTCAACGAGTCCGACCGACGCCCATAAGCTTCGAAGACATTTGTAAAGTATGTTTAGATTTTTGGCAATAGTTTTAAATGTATAAAACGAATAATTACTTTTGAATCTTTTTGTATCATTTTTGGGTAGATCTTCACTTGCGATCTTCAAGCTGACAGATTAATTTGGACTGAATCAGTCGATGTCCTCAATTTGTATCCAAGCATGACGCACAAGAACCACCCCCTCCCCACACCGTTGTCTACGACTATTTCTTTGAAGCCTCCAGAACCTGAAGACTCTGCGCCGGAAGTTGTACCGTTCCCGCAAGCCGATGCGGTCGATGCTGTTGCGACGTTGGCCCCGCTGGTGGGACACAAAACGCCGATCATCGGCATTGGCGCTTCAGCTGGGGGGCTGGAGGCGCTGGAGCAGTTTTTTTCACATGTATCGCCCAAGAGCGGCTTGGCTTATGTCGTGGTGCAGCATCTCGACCCGCTGAAGGAAAGCCTGTTGCCCGAGCTGTTGCAGCGCTACAGTCAGGTGCCGGTGGTGCAGGTGCGTGACATCACCTTGGTCGAGGCCAACCATGTGTACGTGGCACCGCCCGGCTTTGAAGTCACCTTGCTGCATGGGGTGTTGCATTTGCTGAAACCAGTGACGCCGCGTGGTTTGCAATTGCCGATTGATTTTTTTCTGCGTGCGTTGGCGCTTGACCAGCAGGCCAATGCGGCCGGCGTGATTTTGTCCGGCATGGGCTCTGACGGCACCTTGGGCTTGCGTGCCCTGAAAGAGAAAGCCGGTGGCGTTTTTGTGCAAGCGCCCGAGACCGCTATGTTTGATGCGATGCCACGTAACGCCGTTGATTCAGGCTTGGCCGATGTGGTCGCGTCGGCCGATCAGCTGCCTGAAAAAATCATGGCCTATTTTTCGCACCCGCTGTTGGCGGGGCCGCTGGACGAGCGCATGGCCGATCGGCTGCACAACGCCTTAGAAAAAATTTTGATTCTGGTGCGGGCCCATACCGGGCACGATTTCACAGAGTACAAAAAAAGCACCGTGTACCGACGGATTCAACGGCGCATGGCGATTCACCAAATTGAGGGTGTCGATGACTATGTCAAATACATCCGAGAAAATCCGGTTGAAGCTGAGCTATTGTTCAAAGAACTGCTGATCGGCGTGACCTGCTTTTTTCGCGACCCGGAGGTCTGGCAACACTTCAAGCAAGAAGTTTTGCCAGCCCTGTTCGCCGCCCACCCAGCAGGCGGTGAACTACGCGTTTGGGTGCCTGCCTGCTCGACTGGCGAAGAGGCCTACACAGTGGCCATTTTATTTGCCGAAGCGCTGCATGAGCTCAAACCAGCGGCGCGCTACACGCTACAAATATTTGCCACCGACATGGACAAAGATGCTATCGAAAAGGCGCGTGCCGCGTTTTATCCGGACAATATTGCAAGCGATGTATCGACCGAGCGCTTGGCGCGTTTCTTCACCAAGGTGCAGGGCGGCTACAACGTCAGCAAAGAAATTCGCGGCATGATTATTTTTGCGCCGCAAAGCCTGACCAGCGACCCGCCGTTTGCCAAGCTGCATGTGTTGAGTTGCCGTAACCTGTTGATTTATCTGGAAGCTGAGCTACAGCAAAAACTGGTGCATATGTTTCACGGCAGCCTTAACTCTGGCGGCTACTTGGTCCTTGGCACGGCTGAGACGGTCGGTGTTGCCAACAACCTGTTTGCTGGAGTTGGTGCCAAGACGCACATTTACCGTCGACTGGAGAGTGGCCGTCAGACCTTGCCGCTGGCTTTTCCGTTGCAAGGCCCGGTAGCGCTCATGAAGGCGCAAGAGTTGAAGGTGAGAGCGTCCATCGCCGCATCAGCCGTGCCCAGTTTGCAAACGCTGGCGGATCAGTTGTTGATGAAAAAATTCGCCCCCACGGCGGTGCTGGCAACAGGTCAGGGCGATATCGTTTACTTCAGCGGGAAAACGTCTAAATACCTCGAACCCCCGGCTGGGAAAGCGAACCTGAACCTGTTCGCGATGTTGCGGCCGAGCTTGCGACAACCGGTGTCGGACATTTTTTTTCGCACAGTTCGGCAAAAAATAGCCACCAAGGTGGACGCCGTGTCGTTGGGTGAAAACGGCATCGGGTCAAGCGTTCGCATCAGCGTTGAGCCGGTGGATGATCTCAAAGCGCTCGATGGTATGTTCATGGTGATTTTTGCAGACATGGGGCTCGTACCCATGCAATCCGTTAAGACCGCGACTGGCGGAGCATCCGCAGATGCTCGCGTGCCCGAACTGATGCTTGAATTGGCGCGTGTACGCGAAGAGCATCAGGCCACGCGCGAGGAAATGCAGACCTCGCAGGAGGAACTCAAGTCAGCCAACGAAGAGTTGCAGTCCGCCAACGAAGAGCTCACCACCTCGCGCGAAGAAATGCAGTCGATGAACGAAGAGCTGCAAACCGTTAACTCTGAACTGCAGACACGGGTTGACGCATTTGGCCGAGCCAACGACGACATTGAAAACCTGCTCAACAGCACCGACATCGCCACGCTGTTTTTAGACCGTCTGTTGCATGTCCGGCGCTTCACGACCCGCGCCACCAAGATCATCAAATTGATTCCCGGTGACATTGGCCGGCCAATTTCAGACCTCACCAACGACCTCAAATTTGATTTGTCGAGTGACGCTACCGACGTCTTGCGTACCCTGATTTTCAAAGAGAAAAATGTCGAGGCATCAGGCAACCGTTGGTTTCGGGTGCGGATCATGCCGTACCGAACGCAGGACAACCGGATTGACGGCGTCGTGATCACCTTCACCGACATTCCTGTGCAAAAGTTGCTCGAATCAAAAGTGCCTGGCACGGCGCCCCACAGCTGAATTGAGGCTACACCTTGCGCTGCGTCCTACGGCCAATTCAACAGCGTCTGACGCTGGCCGCAATCGGCGGCCATGACGATAGTTGTTCTTTGAGAATTCAACCCGGTGGACAACACATGCCTGACCAACCAAGTGATCACAAAAACTTCTTTGATGAGGCCGAGCCGCAAAACCAGAAGGCCGCACTAAAGCGTGGTTTGCGGAACGCTAGGACCAAATCGCCAAGCGCTACAACAGCGCCAGATGCCGGCCCATCAAATGCCGCGCTGTGCTGGCCTTTCCCGGCAGGTAGCCAGAACGCTACAGACAAAGCCGTCCAACTCAAGCCCTATGTTCCGCCCAAACGCCGCACGCTGAACCAATACTGAGGGGTCTGCACTGCACGTCGCACAGAAGCATCAGGCCGCGCTGGTTTCGCGGCGCACTTTGGCTTTAGGTGTCCACGGGCCGGGTGCTGGCACCAGCGGCGTGCGTTTTTCAGGGGTTCGCGGACCACGCTTGGTGTCGTCTCCGGCCAATTTAAGCCAGTTCAGCATGCCGGCGCGGGCGGCTTTTTCAAACGAGTCATAAGGCTCTTCAGCCATGGCGAAACGGCTACCAAACTCGGTATGTTCACCTTGACTTTCAAGCAACGCCCAGTGAAAGAGCCCCGGGCTTGGCTCGTTCACGGTGAGGGCGATGGAGCGCAATTGGTTGGACATAAATTTCCTTTGCAAAGTAAGGTTGCAAGCTTGAATGGCTTGCGCAAAAACCACTGTAGGCGGCCGCCTAGGGGAGCCGTAGGACGCCCCTGGCAAGTACTTACAAATGTTTCAATGGTTCGTAAATACCGTCAATGATTATTAAAAGTACCATGGTATGTGCGGCGTATTGACCTACATTCGCTGCCGTCGTCTGGGTTGTACAGCCGAGTTCGCAGACTACAGACGCTGAAAACGCTGCGTGTAACGATGAGTTAACGGTGAAAAACGCAGCAGAGCATCCGATGAAACAGTTCTGAGTTCGCGCGTTTTGCCATCGGCAAGCCAACCCGGGCACATCCGTCATGGGCACTTTAAGCAACCCATTTCCTGAGGACTCCCTATGAAGCATTTCACACGCATTTCTGTTCTTGTCGCTGCCAGCGCGATGCTGGTGTTAGCCGGTTGTGCTACCGGTGGGCAGCAAGAGACCGCCGGCCAATATATCGATGACACGACGGTCACCTCAAGGGTCAAAACCGCCATCTACCAAGACCCCATGCTCAAATCGGCTGAGATCAGTGTCGAGACATTCAAAGGCCGCGTTCAGCTCAGCGGTTTCGTCAGCACCCGACCAAGCATCGACCGCGCAGGTGTCGTAGCCAAGGGCGTCAAAGGCGTCAAAGATGTCACCAACGACTTGAAACTCAAATGAGCACCGCACGCATCACATCAGGTCGCGCTTTGACTGCATTCGGTCTGGTTGTGCTGATGGGTCTTGGGGGTTGTGCCGGCATTTCTCCACAACAACAGAACACTGCAGCGGGTGCCGGTATAGGTGCCGTCTCTGGTTCCATCCTGACGGGTGGCAGCACGATCGGCACATTGGGTGGTGCGGCCATCGGCGGCATCATCGGTAACGAAGCGGCGAAGAAGTAAGAGCGTCGTCGCGTTTGCGACCAGAAGGCCGGACTGGGCGATAGCCTGAGTCCGGCCTTTTTCGTTGGCACAGCAATTGCATTGATCCTTGTATACAAGTATGGATGCCTTAAGTTGGTGCAACGCTCATGATCACAGAATCGACTTTGGATTTCACGGCAGACGCAGACCCTGCCATTCAGGTTGTTGCCGACCCGAATTGCGCCTGGATTCATCGACTGCCACTGCCGTTGATGAATACCGCTCTGACAGCCACCAGCGTGCACCAGCCCTTGGCCGGACTGCGCTTTGCTGTCAAAGACAACATGAATGTAGCCGGTATCGCCACCACGGCAGGCTGCCCGGCTTTCGCAAGCAAAGCCGACACCAGCGCACAAGTGGTGCAGCAACTGCTCAATGCCGGTGCGGCGCTGGTCGGCAAGACCAACCTAGATCAATTCGCCTGCGGGCTTAACGGGACGCGCTCACCTTTTGGTGCCGTGCCGAATGCATTTAACCCGGCCTATGTGTCTGGCGGATCCAGCTCTGGCTCGGCTTATGTGGTGGCCAGCGGGCAGGTTGATTTTTCATTGGGAACAGACACCGCTGGCTCAGGCCGAGTGCCGGCCGGACTCAACAATATCGTGGGCTTGAAGCCATCGCGCGGACTCATCAGCACGCGCGGTGTGTTGCCTGCAGCGCAAAGCGTTGACTGTGTGTCTATCTTTGCATGCACCGTGGCAACGGCCGTGCAAGTGCTTGAAAGCGCGATGGGTCACGACCCGCTCGATGCTTATTCGCGCCAGCTGACATTGGCCAGCGAGGCCTTTCCGGCAAGCTTCAAATTCGGCGTGCCCGACCAGCTCGAATTTTTTGGCGATACGCAGGCCGAAGCCGCTTTTCAAGCGGCCGTGCTGCGCCTGCAAGCGATGGGCGGCACTGCCGTCAAACTTGACTTTGGACCCTTCAAGCAAGCCGCGCAGTTGCTCTACGGCAGTGCGCTGGTGGCTGAACGCTATGCCGCCATTCGGCCATTTTTTGACAAGCATGAAGCCGAGGTGATCGAACCAGTGCGCAGCATCATCGCCGAAGGCCGTCAATACAGTGCGGCTGACCTGTTTGACGCGCAAACCCAGCTCAAACTGCTTGGGCAACGCGCTGACGCGCTCTGGGCTGGCATCAACTTGTTGTTAGTGCCGACCGCGCCCACGCACTACAGCGTGGCGTCTATGTTGCAAATTCCGGTGGAGCTGAATCGTCGCTTGGGTGAGTACACCAATTTTGTGAATTTGCTGGACTACGCCGCACTCTCGGTGCCGAGCGCCATGCGCTCTGACGGCTTGCCATTCGGCATCACCTTGATTGGCCGCTGCGGCAGTGACTGGCAACTCGCTGACCTCGGTCAGCGTTACCACCACCTCACAGGTCTACCGCAAGGCGCGACCGGTTTGCCGCTGCCAGCACCGCAAGCCATCAAAGGTTTGTCTGTGAAGGCCAGCAGCCAAGGCAGCGTGCGCGTGGCCGTGGTCGGAGCCCATTTGTCGGGCATGCCGCTGAACAGCCAGCTCACTGAGCGCGGCGCGACCTTGGTCGGCAGCGCCAGCACCGCCGCCGACTATCGCCTGTACGCCTTGCCGAACACCACACCGCCCAAGCCAGGTTTGCTGCGAGTGGCCGCCGGCCAAGGCAGCGCCATTGAGCTCGAAGTGTGGGACATGCCGCTGCAGCACTACGGTTCTTTCGTGGCCTTGATTCCTGGGCCCTTGGGCATCGGGACTTTGACGCTGGCAGATGGCAGCAGCGTGCAGGGCTTTGTCTGTGAAGCCGAGGCATTACACGGCGCCAATGACATCTCTCACTGGGGCGGCTGGCGCGCTTACATCGCTTCTTTGCAATCGGCCGCCGCGTGATTTCTTTCGTCCAACTTTTTTAATTTTTCACGAGGATTTTTATGACCACAGCCAAAAATGCCAATACGTTCACCGCATCACGCCGGAAAGTTTTGCAAAGTGGCGCAGCCATCGTCGGTGCGCTCAGCATGCCTGCGATCGTGTTGGCCCAATCGGGCCCAAAGATCCGAATAGGCTATTGGCCGATTGCCGCCGGCCTGCCTTTTTACGCCGCTATTGAACTGGGCTATTTCAAGGAGGCCGGGCTGAATGTTGAGGTCCAACGGTATGCGGCGGCACAGCAGATCATGGAAGGCATGCTCGCCGACCGTTGCGATGGCAGCGCCAACGGCACGGGTTCGGGCAACATCGCGGTGGGTGAACTCGCCGCGCCCGGCACCTTCAAGATTTTTTGCGCCAACCCCAGCAATCTGAAGAACGTGCTTGACGAAGTGATTGTTCCGGTCGCCAGCACGGCCAAAACCATCGCCGACCTGAAGGGCAAACGCGTCGGCTCTGGCCCGGGCATTCAGAACGTCACCTTGGCTAAAACAATTTTGGAGCGCGGCGGCGCCGTCGGTGCAACGGTGGTCGAATTGCCGATTGGCCAGCACGTGGCAGCGCTGGCGGCGGGTCAGATCGACGGTGCTTACACACTGGAGCCGACCGGCACCATCGGCCGCATGAGCGGGACAACGCGCGTACTCGAAGCCGGCGTGGTGTCGCATTACGTGTTGGGTGACCCCATGGCGCCGTGGTTTGGCGGTGTCGCGTCACTCACTGCCGACTTCATCAAAAAGTACCCTGCAGAAACCAAAAAATTCATCGCCGCTTATGGCAAAGGCGTGACGTATGTGCGCAACAAGCCGGTCGAATCGCGCCAGTACCTCAAGGGTTACACCGCCATTGAAGGCGCACTGACGGCAGAGGTGCCGATGGCGGCCTACACCATGTACAACGAGTTCACGCCAGCCGATGTCGCACACTTCCAGAAGTTCTACGACTTGTTCTCAGAGCGCGGTATCTTGAAGTCTCGCGTCATGGTGGACACGATGCTTTACAAAGGTTGATCGGGATGGCTGCAATCCCGACTTCTGCGGTGGTGCCGAGCGCCAGCACCACGCCTTGGACGCCACCCGCGACGGAACAGGCCGGGGTGCCGCGCCAACCCTTTTGGGACAAGGTCTTACCTTTCATCGGTCCTGTGGTGCTGTTCATCGTCTGGGATTTGGTGGTGCGGCTGGGCTTCATCAAAGCCATCTTGCTGCCGCCGCCGTTGGACGCGCTGGGCGCGCTCATCACCGGTTTGGCTGGTGGGCCCTTGTTGCAAGACTTCGGCATGACGGTCTGGCGCACGGTGCAGGCGTTTTTGATCGCGGCGATTGTCGGCATGCCTTTGGGCGTGCTGCTGGGCAGCTCCGAAAAAGCCTACCGTAGCGTGGAGTTTTTGATTGATTTCTTTCGCTCAACGCCATCGTCGGCACTGATCCCTTTGTTCCTGATGATCTTCGGCGTGTCGGAGATCAACAAGGTGGCGATTGCCGCTTTTGGTGCGCTGCTGATTGTTGTTTTCAACAGCGCCTATGGCGTGATCAACGCCCGCAAGCAGCGCGTCATGGCGGCCAAGGTGATGGGCGCGTCACGCTGGCAAGTGTTCAAAGATGTGCTGATCTGGGAAAGCCTGCAGCCGAGTTTTGTCGGCCTGCGCTCTGCCGTGTCGATGGCGCTGGTGATCGTCATCGTGGCAGAGATGTTCATCGGTGCCGACAGTGGCCTGGGCAACCGCATCATCAATTCGCAGCAGGTGATGAATGTGCGCGACATGTATGCGTCCATTTTGGCGGCCGGTGCGCTGGGTTATGCCCTGAATGTTTTGTTTTTGATGCTGGAAAAACGCATTGTTCACTGGAGCGGAAGATGAGTGCAGTCCTTAACGCGCCTTTTTATGCAGACGTGCCGGTGCCGCCATTTCGGCCCGGCCCGGTGGGCACGCACATCACCATCCGCGGTTTGACCAAGTACTTTGCGGGTTGGCCGCTGTATGAAAACTTCGACCTGGATATTCCGAAGCACAAAATCACTTCGGTGTTCGGCCCCAATGGTTGCGGCAAGTCGACACTGATCAACATGATCGCCGGGCTGGTGCCGATTGATTCGGGTGAGATTCTGTTCGACGGCAAGACCCTCAAAGACACCAAGATCGGTTACGTTTTTCAGAACTACCGTGAAGCCCTCTTTCCGTGGATGCGGACCATCGACAACATCGCCTATCCGCTGAAGTTGGAAGGCCAATCGAAAGCCGAAGTCGACCGCCGCATGGCTGAGTTGGTGGCGTCCTTTGACGTCAAGTTTGATTTGAATCGTTACCCCTACGAACTCTCAGGCGGGCAACAACAAACCGCGTCCATCATGCGGGCGCTGGCACCGAATCCGGAAGTGCTTTTTCTGGACGAACCGTTCTCGGCGCTGGACTTCGAGATGACGCTGTTCATCCGTGAAAAGCTGCAAGAAGTGTTCATGCAAACCGGCACCACCATGTTGCTGGTCTCGCACGATTTGGAAGAAGCCGTTTACCTGGCTGATGAGGTCTTGCTGCTGACCAAACGACCGACCCGCGTGGCCGAAATACTGCCTTACACCGATGCCAG
>CANFSO010000009.1 GCA_947449895.1 Comamonadaceae bacterium | reverse complement strand
TAGAAACAAATGGCTTCAATCCAACTCAACAACGTCATCAAAACATACGGCAGCGGCAAGAACGCGTTGCAGGTCATTCACGGCATCAACGCCGAAATCGCCGACCACGAGTTCATCGTCATCGTCGGGCCATCAGGCTGCGGCAAGTCCACCCTGCTTCGCATGGTGGCCGGCCTAGAAGAAATCTCCGGCGGCGAGATTTCCATCGGCGAGCGCGTGGTCAACGACTTAGAGCCGTCCGAGCGCGACATCGCCATGGTGTTCCAAAACTACGCGCTGTACCCGCACATGAGTGTGTTCGACAACATGGCTTACGGACTGAAGATCAAAAAAGTGCCGCTCGCCGAGATCAAGGCGCGGGTCGACAAGGCTGCGGGCATTTTGGAGCTGGGCCACCTGCTCGACCGCAAGCCGCGCGCCCTGTCGGGCGGGCAGCGCCAACGCGTGGCCATGGGCCGGGCCATCGTGCGCCAACCGCAAGTGTTTTTGTTTGACGAACCGCTGTCCAACTTGGACGCCAAGCTGCGGGTACAAACCCGTTTGGAAATTCAAAAGCTGCACCGCGAGCTTGGCATCACCTCGCTATTTGTCACGCACGACCAGGTCGAGGCCATGACCTTGGCCCAGCGCATGATCGTCATGAACGCCGGTCGGGTAGAGCAGTTCGGCACGCCTGAGGAGGTTTACAACCGCCCCGCCACCACCTTCGTGGCCAGCTTCATGGGCTCGCCGCCCATGAACTTGCTCAAGCATCTGCGCAACGCGGACTTTGGCGGTCCGGCTGGAGCGATTTTGGGTATTCGGCCGGAACACCTGCACATCGCGGACACGGGCTGGGCCGTACAGGTCGAGGCGATTGAAATGCTGGGCGCTGAGCGTCTGGTGTATGGCCGCTTGGGCGATGAGTCCTTGATTGTCCGGATGGATGAAAGCCAGCCATCCCCCAAGTTGGGCGCGACGATTCATGCGGCGCCGCGAACCGACCGGCTGCACTGGTTTGACAGCGCCAGCGGACAACGTTTGTGACCGCCGTCGCAGACAAGGCTTGGCCTTATCCGCGCTGGATAGCGCATCGCGGTGCCGGCAAACTGGCACCCGAAAACACGCTGGCGGCGTTTCGCTTGGGCGCGTCCCACGGCTACCGCATGTTCGAATGCGACGTCAAGCTGAGCGCCGACGGCATGCCGTTTTTGCTGCACGACGCCACCTTGGATCGCACCAGCAACGGGCAAGGTCTGGCCGCTCAATTGAGTTGGGACGAGCTGTCACGCTTAGACGCCGGCAGCTGGCATTCGCCGGCGTATGCGGGTGAACCACTGGCCAGCTTGGAGGCGGTCGCGCACTACTGCCTAGCCAACACATTGGCCCTGAACATTGAGATCAAACCCACACCCGGCAGTGAATCGTTGACCGGCACCGTGGTGGCGAACGCAGCGGCCCGGCTCTGGGCTGAAGCGCCGACTGGCGCCATACCGATACCGCCGCCGCTGCTGTCATCCTTTCAACCAGCAGCACTGGAAGCTGCCCGCGCTGCGCAATCGCATTTGCCGCGCGCCTTGTTGTTGGACGCCTTGCAGACCGGCTGGCTGGAAACTACCCTGCGACTCGGCTGTGTGGCAGTGGTCGGCAAACACACGCAGTGGGATGCGGTCAGCGTGCAGCAAGCTCAAAGCGCAGGCTTGAAGGTGCTCAGCTACACGGCGAACGAAGCCTCAGCGGTCGATCGGCTGTGGTCGCTGGGCACCGATGGCATCATCACCGACCGCGTGGATCTGTTCTCACCAGCTTGCTGAAACGGGAAGGTAAGGGGAAGGAAAGCGCCTCAAACTTTCCAGCTGCGCAACAGCAGCCACTGCACCAAAGCCGCCGCCAGCGCCATGGCGGCGTAGGTCAGCAACCTGCCGTCATGGCCAAAAAACACCAAACCACCGGCAGTGACCAGCAAGTTGGCGGCGAACACCATCGCGAACTGCCAGCGCCAACTAGGCCGGCTCAAGCGGGCGGCTTTTCCGCCAGTTTTAGATTTTGAAAAAGGCAGCAATGCGGACAGGCCGACCATCAGCAATGCCAAAAAAGCAGCGGGTGCAGCGAAGTTCAGCAGATGGTTGGCCAGAAGATAAAACGTCATGGGTGAGTATGGAAAGTTGCGATGCAGTTTAAGCGCACGGCCCATCGAAAAAGGCCATTTTGAGGCGCGCCACCTGCCCCGGTCAGCCAAAAATTTATAATCAGCGCATGTCAGTCTGGGCCCTCGGCTTAAATCATCACACAGCACCGCTTGATTTGCGAGGTCGATTTGCGTTTGCCATCGACCAGATTGAGCCTACTTTGAAGGGTTTGCGCGCCTCGCTGACGCGCCAACCTGAAGCCACGCTGCTGTCGACCTGCAACCGCACTGAAATTTACTGCGCTGGCGAGCACGTCGATCTCGACAAAACAATCGACTGGTTGGCGCACAACGGCGGCGTCTCCCCCGCGCTGCTGCGATCGCACAGCTACACCCTGCACAACGGCGATGCCGCACGCCACGCCTTTCGCGTGGCCAGCGGGCTCGACTCCATGGTGCTGGGCGAGCCGCAAATCCTCGGACAAATGAAAGACGCGGTGCGCGCCGCCGAAGATGCAGGCGCCATGGGCACCACGCTGCACCAGCTGTTTCAACGCTCGTTTGCGGTGGCCAAAGAAGTTCGCAGCAACACCGAAATCGGCGCGCACAGCATCAGCATGGCGGCCGCCTCGGTGCGCTTGGCCGGCCAACTCTTTGAAGACCTCGGCGACATCAAGGTGTTGTTTGTCGGTGCCGGCGAAATGATTGAACTTGCAGCGACGCATTTCGCCGCCAAGAACCCGAAATCAATGGCGATTGCCAACCGCACGCTGGAGCGTGGTGAAAAACTGGCGGGTCGCTTTGGCGCAGAAGTGATGCGACTGGCCGACCTGCCGCTGCGCCTGCATGAGTTTGACGCCGTCATCAGTTGTACCGCCAGCACCTTGCCCATCATTGGCTTGGGCGCGGTGGAGCGAGCGCTCAAACTGCGCAAGCACAAGCCCATGTTCATGGTCGACTTGGCCGTCCCGCGCGACATCGAACCCGAAGTCCAGGCGCTCGAAGACATTTATCTCTACACCGTCGATGACTTGGCGAAAGTCGTGCAAACCGGCAAAGACAACCGACAAGCCGCCGTTGCGCAAGCCGAAGTGATCATTGACGCCGGTGTGCAAAATTTCATGCATTGGTTGAACCAGCGCGGCACGGTGCCGCTGATCCAACAACTGAATGCCCAAGCCGACGAATGGCGCACACTGGAAATCAACCGCGCCAAAAAGATGCTGGCCAAGGGCGAGCCGGTGGAAGCCGTGCTCGAAGCGCTGTCACGCGGGCTGACGCAAAAAATGCTGCACGGCGCCATGGCCGAACTGCACGCCAGCGATGCCGAGAATCGTGACAGCACAGCACAAACGGTCTCAAGAATGTTCCTGCGCGGTAATCTGCCCAAAGAGCGCAACAGCCTTTAGCGGCGATCTTCACGCCCAAGATCGCGCCGACCTTGTCGGTTAGCGGCCCCGCAAGGGATCGCTTCTGCTCCCTCCGCTGCCACCCCGAATTCCCTGATGAAACCATTTCTTCGCCAAACCCTGGAACGCCAGATTCTTCGCCTGCACGAGCTTGACGCATTGCTCTCGGCCAGCGATGTGGTCAGCGACATGGAGCGCTTTCGGAACCTGACTCGCGAACACGCCGAAGCCAGTCTGATCACGGCGCAATACAACAAGTTGACGCGCCGCGAGGCTGATCTGGCCGGCGCCCAAGCCATGCTCACCGAAGCCGTAGCAGACCCCGACATGACGGCCATGGCCGAAGACGAAATCGACGAGGCAAAAGCCGACATCACGCGGCTCGACGAAGCCCTGCAGCTGATGCTGATTCCCAAAGACCCGGACGACTCTCGGCCAGCCTTTTTGGAGATTCGCGCGGGCGCGGGCGGCGATGAGTCAGCGCTGTTTGCCGCCGACTTGTTTCGCATGTACACGCGTTATGCAGAGCGCTGCGGCTGGCGCTGCGAGATCATCAGCGAGTCGCCCTCAGAGCTGGGCGGCTACAAGGAAGTGGTGGTTCGCATGGAAGGCCAGCCCGACAGTCTCGGCATGGGCGTCTACGGCAAGTTGCGCTTTGAATCAGGCGGCCACCGGGTGCAACGTGTGCCAGCCACCGAAACCCAGGGCCGCATCCACACCAGCGCCTGCACGGTGGCTGTGCTGGCCGAGCCCGACGAAGCGGTGCTGATCCAGATCAATCCAGCCGATTTGCGCATTGACACCTACCGCGCCAGTGGCGCTGGCGGTCAGCACATCAACAAGACCGACTCGGCCGTGCGCATCACCCACTTGCCCACCGGCATCGTCGCCGAGTGCCAGGAAGGTCGCAGCCAGCACAGCAACAAAGCCCAGGCCTTGAAAGTCCTGACGGCCCGCATCCATGAAAAAGACCGCTCGGAACGCGCCGCCAAAGACGCCGCAACGCGCAAGGGCTTGATCGGCAGCGGCGACCGCAGCGACCGCATCCGCACCTACAACTTTCCGCAGGGCCGGCTCACCGACCACCGCATCAACCTGACGCTCTACAAACTCAACTACATCATGGAGGGCGACCTCGAAGATGTGGTGACTGCCCTGCAAGTGGAGCGCGGCGCCGAACTGCTGGCCGAGTTGGAAAACCGCAATGCCTGACGCTTTGACTTGCGCGCAGACCATCGCTGCCGCTGGCAGTTTGGGGCTGGATCGGCTCGATGCGCAATTGCTGTTGTTGCATGTGCTGGGCAAGCCGCATGGCGAGCGGGCTTGGTTGATCGCGCATGACCGTGACCCGCTGCCGCCCGAGGTCAGCAAACGCTTTCGCCTGCTCAGCCAACGCCGAGCGAGCGGCGAACCGCTGGCCTACATCGTCGGCCAACAAGAATTTTTTGGCCTAGCGTTGGCTGTTGATGCACGCGTCTTAATCCCCCGGCCAGACACCGAAACCCTGGTCAGCTGGGCGCTTGACGTGCTTCCTCAGGGCGACGCTAAAGTACTCGACCTCGGCACCGGCAGCGGCGCCATCGCCTTGGCACTCAAGCACGCGCGCCCGACAGCAGATGTCCGCGCCATCGACGCCAGCGCGGACGCCGTGGCGGTCGCTCGCAGCAATGCGGCGACGCTGGGTTTGGCTGTGTCGATTGAGATCAGTCGCTGGTTTGAGCAGGTCAAGGGCCGGTTTGATGTGATCGTCAGCAACCCGCCGTATGTCCGCGAAGGCGACCCGCATTTGACGGCTTTGGGCCACGAACCGATTCAGGCGCTGACGGCAGGTGCAGACGGACTGAGTGATCTGCGCCAGATCATTGCCGCTGCGCCCGCACACTTGCAAGCTGGCGGCTGGCTGCTGCTAGAGCACGGCTACGACCAAGCTGAGGCCGTTGGCCAGTTACTGCGAGAACAAGGCTTTGAGAGCGTCTCCAGCCGTGACGATTTAGGCGGCATCCAGCGCTGCACGGGTGGCCGTTGGCCACGTGAAGCCGGAGTTGCGCAGCGGAATTAAAAGCGCCCGATAATCTGGGGTGATAATTTTTAACGTCTGGCCTGCGCGCCACGACCACACCAACGGAGTATTCCCATGAGCGACACCCAACAACGCATTGATGACATCGTTAAATCCAGCGACGTGGTTCTTTTCATGAAAGGCACCGCCCAGTTCCCGATGTGCGGCTTTTCTGGCAAGGCCATTCAAGTGCTGAAAGCTTGCGGCGTGAGCAAACCAGCGACCGTCAACGTCCTAGAAGACGAAGACATTCGCCACGGCATCAAGGAATACAGCAACTGGCCAACGATTCCCCAGCTGTACGTCAAGGGTGAGTTCATTGGCGGCTCGGACATCATGATGGAGATGTACCAAAATGGTGAATTGCAACAGGTCATCGGTACGCCCGAAGCCTAAAATCGGCGACCCTACAACGCCAAGCTATTGCAGCTTGGCGTCGCCGAAAACCAGATCGTCAGGTGGCGCGTCTGTTGCCAAGCGAAAGCTCTCGCTGGCCCAAGCGCCTAAGTCTATGTTTTTACAGCGCTGACTGCAAAACGGCCTGAAGGCATTGGTGTGTGCGTAGACACTGTCACCGCCGCAACCTGGGCAGGTAACAATTTTGGGTGCAGAAGTCATCGTCATGCGCAGAGCGTGAGTTCAAATTCGGCATCTTCGGCAGCAGAATGCAAGCGATCATCGCTTTCAAGTCGCATCAGCCGCACCGATGCCATCAGTCGGTTGGCGCTGATTTCAGGCACCAGACCATTCGCAGAATCGAGCCGCAGTCGCAACAACTGGAAGGTCCGCCCCTGCGGCAGCGTCTGCTGATAAACACCACCAGAGGCAAGTACTTTTTGTGGCAGGCCCGCATCGCGCAGCAGCTTCAACAACAGGTTGATAGAACCAGCCAGAGGCACAAGTGTCGACATCCAGCGCTGAATATCTTCTCGCCGACGCGAACCGCTCAAGTGCTGCCAAGCGAAATAAGCTGGCAAGTCAAACTCGCAGGTTCCGCCCGGAATGCCAGCACGGCTGCGAATGCCCATGAGCCAGTCGTTATCCGTCAATGACTGACCCGCCTTGCCAGGCAAGGCGTTCAGACTTGCAAAGTAACTGTCCAACTGGCCGGTGATTTCGTCAAGCGCAGCTTCCGAGATGGCCGGGTTACCGCGGTAACCATTCAGCACATGTTTTTGTTTTTCGAGGTCTTTGAGGACGTCGGTTTTCAAATCGGCACGGCCACCAACGTCCATGATCTCGAAGATCGTGGTGATGGCGTAATGGTGGTCAATGGGGTCGTCGCGCTCTGCCAATTCGCCTAGCCTGCCGAACAGGTGCTCAAGGCGCAAATATGTGCGTACGCGTTCGTTAAATGGATACTCGTAAAGGATCACAGCGATATCTTTATCGACGTTGAGAGGCCGGCTGACCGGGCACCTTTAGATCATAGCCCGAAGCTCGCAGCTGCAGCCCGCGCCAGACCGGCTAATTCTGCCAGCGACTGTGTCTCATTGTAAATACACATGTCGGCTGCGGCCAGCCGTTGTGCCCGGCTGGCTTGTGCGTCCATGACTTTTTGCACCGCCTCACGGGTCCAGCCATTTCGAGCCATGACCCGACTGATTTGCCGTTCTTCGGTGCAATCCACGACCAACACCTGATGCAGTTGCTGGCGCCAACGTCCAGACTCGACCAACAAGGGAACGTCAAAAACAATGCAACACGCGCCCTTGCTTTCTGCGGCGCTCGCTTGCTGAGCGGTCTGCGCCGCCACGAGCGGGTGGACGATAGCTTCCAAACGCAGTTTCGCGGCCGGGTCTGAAAAAACCTTCTGACGCATGGCTTCCCGGTCCAGAGCTCCCAGCGGCGTGATGAAGGCCGCACCGAAGATTTGGGCAATAGCCGCAATGGCGCCGCCGCCTGTGGCCGTCAGCTGACGTGAGATTGCGTCTGCATCCACAATGACAGCACCGCATTCGGCCAGCATCTTGGCTACGGTGCTCTTGCCGCTTCCGATACCACCAGTGAGCCCGATGCGACGCGCCACAAAGGGTTGCGTCATAGCAGTCCGAGCCCCGCCCATCGCAAGATAGCCTGGGGGCCAAAAAACAGCGCCGTTAAACCCGCGATGGCCAAAAATGGGCCAAAGGGCACGTAGCCACCTTCACGCAGTTTTGACGACCACTTGAGACCCATACCGACCACAGCGCCAAGCACCGAAGCCATCAAAATGATCGGTACCAGCGCAGTCAAGCCGAACCAAGCGCCCAGCGCCGCAAATAATTTGAAATCGCCAAAACCCATGCCGTCTTTACCGGTGATGAGCTTGAAGGCCCAATACACCCCCCACAGAGACAGGTAACCGCCCACAGCGCCCCACACAGCGTCGCTCAAGCTGACGCCGGGATTCCACTGCAGCGCAGCGACGATCAGACCACTCCACACCAGCGGCAGGGTGATGTCATCTGGCAGCAAGGTGGTGTCCCAATCGATCATGGCCAGCGTCACAACCGCCGCAGAAAACCCGCACCAAACTACCGCTGTCGATGTCCCACCCCAACGCGTCACGCAAAAATAAAACAAGCCAGCCATCACCAATTCGACCAAGGGGTAACGCAGGCTGATTTTGACGCCGCATGCAGAACACTGGCCGCGCAAAAAAAGATAACTCACAACAGGAATGTTTTCATGCCAAGCAATCGGGTGACCGCAGTGCGGACAACGCGAGCGCGGCTGTGAGAGGCTAAAAACCGGCTCTGTTTTGGCTTCTAGTCCTGCGTCTTGCCCCGAAAATTCGGCGCACTCCTTGGCCCACTGCTGCTCCAGCATCAGCGGTAAACGATGGATCACGACGTTGAGAAAACTACCAATGATCAATCCGATCAATCCCGCCAGCAAGGGCAGTGCGTGCGGCCACACAGAGGTCAACATCAGATCACCTGCCCGAGTTCGAAGATCGGCAGATACATCGAGATCACAATCCCACCAATCAGCGATCCAAGAACCACGATGATGAAGGGCTCCATCAGACTTGCCAAGACGGCAATCTTTTGATCCACTTCAGTCTCAAAAAAATCTGCCGCTTTGCCCAGCATGTGATCCAACGATCCTGACTCTTCCCCAATCGCACACATCTGCACCACCATGCTTGGAAACACACCCGTTTGCGCCATGGCGGCATTCAAACTAACCCCGGCCGACACTTTTTCTTGAATATTGACTGTTGCCTGCGCATAGACAGAATTCCCGGTGGTTCCGCCCGCTAACCCCAGTGACTCCAAGAGCGGCACACCGGCAGCAAACATCGTTGAAAGCGTTCTTGTCCATCTGGCAATGCAAGCCTTTTCGAGAAGTACACCAAAGACTGGCAACGTCAATATCCATCGGTCCATCAACCTTTGCAATCTCTCGCTATGCCGCCACATGCGACACAAAGTATAAGAACTGACACCCCCAGCCCCGACCATGAGCCACCAGTAATCTACAAAAAACTCACTGACCCCCAAAACCAAAAGAGTGGGTGCCGGCAGCTCAGCACCGAACGACGAGAAAACGCTCTTAAACGCCGGGATAACGACGATCATGATGATCCCAATCACGACAAGCGCTACGCTCATGACTGCGGCCGGATAACTCAAAGCGGACCGAACCTTCGATTTCATTGCTTCTGTCTTTTCCATATAGACCGCCAAGCGGTCCAGCAACGCATCCAAAATACCGGCGGCCTCACCTGCCGCCACCAGATTGCAGTAGAGCGAATTAAAATGAGACGGGTGCTTGCCAAAAGCAAAGCTTAAGGATGTACCGGTTTCGACATCGCTACGGATATCACTGAGCAATCTGACCATGCGCGAATTACTGTGACCACGGCCCACGATGTCAAAGCATTGGAGTAGCGGCACGCCAGCTTTCATCATGGTCGCCAACTGCCTAGTGAAAGCAGCCACGTCGTTAGGTGAAACAGAGCGGCCTGATGCCTGTCGCTGTCGCGAAACTTTCAGTGGTTGAACGCCCTGCCGCCTTAAAACAGCTATCGCATGATTTTCGCCCATCGCCCGAATTTGACCGCGCACTGGATTGCCATCGCGGTTGTTACCCTCCCATTCGAAGACACCATCGTGAAGTGGATGTGAAACTGTAGATAGGGTCATGAAGTTCAAAGATTCTTGTCTGCAGTTTGGTTAGTCATTGGTGCAACTCAGAATTTCTTCTAGCGAAGTAGAACCGAGTTTAACTTTCGCCAAGCCTGAGATACGCAAACTTCTCACACCCTCCAATTCAGCCTGTGCCGCAATCTCCTTCGCACTCCCATCCAGATGGATAATCCGCTGAATCTCATCCGATACAGGCATGACCTGATGCACACCGATACGACCCTTATAGCCATTGTTGCAAGCACTGCAACCTTGCGCTCTGTAGGGCGTCCAGCTACCATCAAGTTCGGCCAATTTAAAACCTGCATTGACCAGTGTGGCACTTGGAATATCTGCGGGCACCTTGCAATGTTGGCATAGCTTTCGCACCAATCGCTGTGCAGTGATGAGCATGACGCTGGAAGCAATATTAAAGGGGGCGATCCCCATGTTTCGCATGCGTGTCAATGTGGTCGGTGCGTCGTTGGTGTGCAGCGTGGACAGCACCAAATGCCCGGTCTGCGCCGCCTTGATGGCGATATCGGCTGTTTCCAAGTCTCGGATTTCTCCGACCATGATGATGTCTGGGTCCTGCCTCAAAAAGGCACGCAAAGCGACCGCAAAGGTCAAACCCGCCTTCTCATTGACATTGACCTGATTAACGCCTGGTAAGTTCATCTCGGAAGGGTCTTCCGCGGTAGAAATATTAACGCCAGGCTGGTTCAGCAAGTGTAGGCATGTGTACAAAGAAACAGTCTTCCCAGAACCTGTCGGGCCGGTCACCAACACCATGCCGGTAGGACGACGCAAGGCACTCAGCAATCGCTCTTTTTCCTCCGGCTCAAGACCCAGCGCATCCATGCCCATTTGCGCCGCCTTCGGATCGAGAATTCGAATCACGATTTTTTCACCAAATAGCGTAGGCAGGGTACTCACTCGAAAATCAATGCTCTGCCCCGGTCCGATCGTCAGCTTCATGCGCCCATCCTGTGGCACGCGCTTTTCCGCAATATCTAGCCGAGAGAGAATTTTGATTCGGGATGCCAGCGTGTCCTTTAGCGCAATTGGCGGAGTGGCCATTTCACGTAGTTCACCATCAATGCGAAAACGTACTCTGTAATTGAACTCATACGGCTCGAAATGAAGGTCAGAGGCATGCATATTGACGGCTTGATGCAACATCTTATGCAAAAACGTGACCGCTGGTGTGTCATCGGCTTCGATGGTCTTCTTTCTGATTCATGGCCGATCATCGCCGAAGAGAGACGGAATGTAAATCTAATAACTACATCTCCCGAAACAGAACAAAGTGAGTGCATAAACGTTTCAGCCACGCTTCAAGTATAAAACTTCGACTTCCCTCAAATTGAGGGCCTATTCCTATTGATTGGGCGTATTTATCCAATCATAAGAAACAAAAAAAGCCCACTATAAAGTGGGCTTTTTAAAGAGGGATGTAAATGGATCGATGGACGATCAAGCAGCGATCAAGAAATCAGCCTTATTCTTACCAGCCAACCATTTAGGAGCCAAGCCACGACCACTCCAAGTGTTTCCGCTGATTGGGTCACGGTATTTAGCGGCGACTTTACCAGTCTTCTTAGCCGCAGATTTTGCCTTGCCACTTGGAAACACATCACCGACAGTGAGTTGGTTTTCTTCAATAATTGCACGAACTTTGGCTATCGCCTCACCAACCTCGCGCTGGCGAACTTCAGTCACTTGATTTTGCAGTGATTCAATTTGCGATAGCAGGTCTTTTAAAGAGCTCATCTGTGATCCTTTGATTAAAACTAGATTCTAAACTATTGGTCGGCCCATTACATAGGGATACCTTCTTGAATTTAGTCCCCAGAACACACCGTTACCTTTTTCAAGAAAAACTCAGATTTTTCATTTTTATAACCATAGGTAACTAGGCAAGCTTACTTAGCTCAGAAAATATTTTAAAAAATTGATGCAATGAATACACACGGAATAGGACTCCTACAAAGAAATCATACGGCGACTATATTGATGTGAGTTGCGATTTATCAAGACGAACCAATTATTCAAGCACGCCGTTCCAGCAATTGGGAAGCCAGATTCATCAATGCCGAGCGGTAATCATTGGCAGGCAGAGTAGCCAACGCGTCCATCGCCCGCTGCGCCTCTGTAGCCGCGCATGCGCGGGTCGCATCGAGAGCACCGGTAGTCTGAACAATAGCGACAATTTCAGCCATTTTCTCAGTTCCACCTGTCTCAATAGCATGGCGCAGCGTGTCACGCTCGTGCTCCGTGCCGCGCTGCATCGCAATGATCAGCGGCAGTGTGACTTTGCCCTCGCGCAAATCGTCACCCAAGTTTTTACCCATTTCGGACACATCACCGTCGTAATCAAGCACGTCGTCTATGACCTGAAAAGCCGTGCCGAGGGCCTGCCCATAGTCCGCGCAAGCAGCCTCAACCGCCGGAGTGGAGCCCGCCAGCAAGGCGGCGATGCGCGCACAGGCCTCAAACAACTTGGCCGTTTTTGAGCGAATCACCCGCACATAGTCTGCTTCAGAAAGACTCGCATCGTGCATGTTCATAAGTTGCTGGACTTCGCCTTCGGCAATCACGTTAGTCGCCTCAGCAAGAGTGCGCATGATACGCATGTCACCTGCATCAACCATCATCTGGAAGGCCCGCGAATACAAAAAATCACCGACCAGCACACTGGCGGGATTGCCAAAAGCCTCGTTAGCCGTCTCACGGCCGCGCCGCAAGGTCGACTCATCCACCACATCGTCGTGCAGCAAAGTAGCGGTATGAATGAACTCGACCACCGCAGCCAAGTTGAAGCGCTGCTCGCCCTTGTAGCCGAGCGCACCGCACATCAGCAGCAGCAAAGCCGGCCGCAGACGCTTGCCTCCCGCCGCCACGATGTAGCGGGAAATCTGACCGATCAGGACGACGTCCGAACTGAGCCGCTGCTCGACAACAGCATCCATGCCGCGCATGTCATTAGCGATAAGCGCCAAAGCGGCGGCGGTACTTGAAGAATTGAGAGACAAGGGGAAGTCCAGACCAGAATTTGAAGTAATTATAGGAAGATCGCGTTTGACGACCGTAGCGCAGGGCTCACAATGCATTGACGGCTGAAGGCAGGACAGACGAAAAATATGGCTCGACAAGACTTTCCAGTCAAGGCTATAATCGAGGGCTCTGCGGAAATCCGTCTGCAGAACTCAATTCGAAAATTGAAGAGGTCTTACATGTACGCGGTCATAAAAACCGGTGGCAAACAATACAAAGTTGCTACTGGTGAAAAAATTAAAGTAGAACAGATTGCTGCGGACGTAGGCCAAGAGATTGTTATCGATCAGGTATTGGCAGTCGGCGACGGCAGTGATATCAAAATTGGTACCCCCTTGGTGTCCGGTGCAACAGTTACAGTCACAGTCCTAGCCCATGGTCGGCACGACAAAGTGCGCATCTTCAAGATGCGCCGTCGTAAGCACTACCAAAAGCGCCAAGGTCATCGGCAGAATTTCACTGAACTGCAAATCGGCGTCATCGCCGGCTAAGCAGCCAGTACCAGGAGTAACGGAAAATGGCACAGAAAAAAGGCGGCGGCTCTACGCGAAACGGGCGTGATTCACAGCCCAAGATGCTCGGCGTCAAGAAGTTCGGTGGCGAAGTCATCAACGCAGGCAGCATCATTGTTCGCCAGCGCGGCACCAAGTTCCATCCGGGCGTCAATGTCGGCATCGGCAAAGACCACACCCTCTTTGCGTTGGTTGGTGGCAAGGTTTCCTTTGCTGTCAAGGGCGCTTTGAACAAGCACACCGTCAACGTGACACCAGCTTAAGCTGATCACTTCGATGGCATCGAAGCCCCGCCAGCCGGGGCTTTTTTGTTTCTGACTGTGCATCAGGGGATTTTTCTGGTTAAGGTGGCAGTTCAAGCCACCCTTGATTTTGTAAACTTAGGACCGAACTCGGCACCATCAGGTAGATCGGGACAATCATCATGAAATTTGTTGACGAAGCATATATTGACATTGCCGCTGGCGATGGGGGCAACGGCTGCGTCTCATTTAGGCATGAGAAGTACAAAGAATTTGGCGGCCCGAATGGTGGTGATGGCGGCCGCGGCGGTCATATTTATGCGGTTGCCGACTCCAATCTAAATACCTTGGTTGATTTCAGGTTTTCCCGCCGTCACAACGCACACGGCGGAGAGCACGGTAAGGGCTCGGACATGTTTGGCGCCAAGGGCGACGACATTGTCCTGAAAATGCCTGTCGGCACGATCATGACGGACGCCGAAACCGGCGACATCCTCTTTGAGTTGCTGGTGCCCGGTGAAGAAGTTCTGATTGCCAAAGGCGGCGACGGCGGTTTCGGTAACTTGCGCTTCAAAAGCTCGACCAACCGCGCACCGCGCACCAAGACACCCGGCTGGCCAGGCGAGCACAAGAGCCTGAAGCTAGAGCTGAAGGTTCTGGCCGACGTCGGCTTGCTCGGCATGCCCAACGCCGGTAAATCAACATTCATCACGGCTGTGTCAAATGCACGGCCGCGCATTGCGGACTATCCATTCACCACGCTGCACCCAAATCTGGGTGTGGTGCGGGTCGGCCCTGAGCAAAGCTTTGTGGTGGCCGACTTGCCAGGTTTGATTGAAGGTGCCTCTGAAGGCGCCGGACTGGGCCACCTCTTTTTGCGCCACCTGCAGCGCACGCGTCTACTGCTGCATATTGTGGACATGGCCCCGTTTGATGACAGCATCGATCCGGTCAAACAAGCCAAGGCGATTGTCGGCGAGCTGAAAAAGTACGACGAAGAATTGTTCAAAAAGCCACGCTGGCTGGTCCTGAACAAGCTCGACATGGTAGAGCCAGAGAAGCGCGCAGCGCTCGTCAAAGACTTCGTCAAGCGCTTCAAATTCAAGGGTCCCGTGTTTGAGATCTCGGCCTTGACCCGCGAAGGGTGCGAGCATTTGGTCAAGGCCATTTACCAGCACGTCAAAGCCGTTCAAAAAAGCGAACAACCGCCAGAAGAAATCGATCCACGCTTTCCTTTGGACCAACCACCCGCCGATCACTGAAGAGTCCCGCACATGTCTGCAGCCGCTTTGTCACCCGTCCTGCTGAACGCCAAACGCATCGTGGTGAAAGTCGGCTCCAGCTTGGTCACCGACGAAGGCCGGGGTCTTGATGCCGAAGCCATAGGCTTGTGGTGCAAGCAACTCGCGCAACTGGTACAAGACGGCCGTGAAGTCATCATGGTCAGCAGCGGCGCCATTGCTGAAGGCATGAAACGCCTTGGCTGGAGCAACCGCCCCAAAGCCATTCACGAATTACAGGCCGCCGCTGCTGTTGGCCAAATGGGCTTGGTGCAAGTTTACGAAAGCAAGCTGCGTGAAAACGGCATTGGCAGCGCCCAAGTGCTGCTGACGCATGCCGACCTCGCCGACCGCGAACGCTATTTGAACGCCCGCTCGACCCTGCTCACCTTACTCCAGTTGGGCGTCGTGCCGGTCATCAACGAGAACGACACCGTCGTCAACGACGAGATCAAGTTTGGCGACAACGACACCTTGGGCGCGCTGGTCGCCAACTTAGTCGAGGCTGATGTCCTGATCATCTTGACCGACCAAAAAGGACTCTTCACGGCAGACCCTCGCAAAGACGCCAACGCAACGCTGGTGCACGAGGCGCAAGCCGGTGACCCCGCGTTGGAAGCCATGGCCGGTGGTGCTGGTTCCAGCATTGGCAAAGGTGGCATGCTGACCAAGATTTTGGCGGCCAAGCGAGCTGCCGGTTCTGGCGCCTCCACCGTCATCGCTTGGGGGCGTGAGCCAGACGCCCTGCTGCGCCTGACGCGCGGTGAAGCCATCGGCACGCTGTTGGTGGCGCAAACCCCCAAGAAGCATGCGCGCAAAACATGGATGGCCGATCACCTGCAAATGCGCGGCTCTGTGCTGATCGACGCGGGTGCGGTGGTCAAAGTGCGCGATGAGGACAAGAGCTTGCTGCCGATTGGGATGACCGCTGTTCAGGGTGAGTTTTCACGCGGCGATGTGATCGCCGTACGAGATGCAGACGGACTGGAAATTGCTCGCGGCTTGTCCAATTACTCAAGCGCAGAAGCGCGCCTCATCTGCCGTAAATCGTCGGCTGAGTTTGAGCGCCTGCTGGGTTACACCGGAGAGCCAGAAATGGTCCATCGGACCAATCTTGTTCTGAATCGCTGATCAGCTCAACCACTGAAACAGTTAAGCCTCTCGCTCATCGGCAGCAGCAGGCATGAGGTTGGTTTGCGGATCAGGGTCAAAGCTGGCACCCGGCGGCAACTCAAATGATGATGCGCCACCATGCGAGGTGTAATGCGAAAAACCGTCAGCGCCGTGTGTTTGACCGGCTTCGCGCTGGCGAATACCGCCGCGCAAGTAACGGTTGCGATGATCGATGCGGGCTTCCTCACGGAACTCAAGACGCGGCACATAACGTGACAACTCGGTCAACGCCATTTCATAAACGCCCCGTTTGAATTCGACCACGGCCTCCAGAGGCACCCAGTAATCATTCCAGCGCCAAGCATCGAATTCGGGATGGTCGGTGGCACGCAGGTTCAGGTCCCAGTCGTGGCCAACCAATTGCAGCAAGAACCAGATTTGCTTCTGGCCTTTGTAATGTCCGCGTGCATCGCGGCGGATAAACCGGTCAGGTACCTCGTAACGCAACCAGTCCCGGGTTCGAGCAAGCACTTGCACATGCTGTGGCATCAGCCCCACTTCTTCGTGCAATTCACGAAGCATGGCTTGCTCGGGATTTTCGCCCCGGTCAATGCCACCTTGTGGAAATTGCCACGAGTGGGTACGGATACGCTTGCCCCAAAATACCTGACTTTTCTGGTTGAGCAAGATGATCCCGACGTTAGGCCTGAAGCCATCGCGGTCGAGCATAATCAAACCTCAAAATTTTTAAACTGAGTCCATTATGCACAGCGAAAGCCCTAGCGCCAAGCTTGCTACCGGCTACAGTGATCCAACCTCAGAAAATACGCCCCAATGAAAGCATCCCAGTTCTTCATCTCGACGCTCAAGGAAGCGCCAGCCGACGCCGAAGTCGTCAGCCACCAACTGATGATGCGCGCCGGCATGATCAAAAAGCTGGGCGCCGGCATCTACAACTACATGCCGATGGGCCTGCGCGTGATTCGCAAAGTCGAGGCCATCGTGCGCGAAGAAATGAACCGCGCTGGCGCCGTCGAAATGGCCATGCCGGTCATCCAGCCGGCTGAACTCTGGCAAGAAACCGGGCGCTTTGAAAAGATGGGCCCTGAAATGCTGCGCATCAAGGACCGGCATGGCCGCGACTTTGTCATACAACCGACCAGCGAAGAAGTCATCACCGACGTGATGCGTCAAGACATCCGCAGCTACAAGCAGCTGCCAAGAAACCTCTACCAAATTCAGACCAAGTTTCGTGACGAACGGCGTCCGCGTTTTGGCCTGATGCGTGGGCGTGAATTCACCATGAAGGACGCCTACAGTTTTGATCGCAACCCGACAGCGGCCAAGCTCAGCTACCAAAATATGGCGCAGGCTTACCGTCAAATTTTTGACCGCTTCGGTCTGCGCTACCGTGCCGTCGCGGCCGACAGCGGCGCCATCGGTGGCGACCTGAGCGAAGAGTTTCAGGTGATCGCCGCCACCGGCGAAGACGCCATCGTTTACTGCCCTAGCAGCGACTACGCCGCCAACATGGAAAAGGCTGAGTCATTGGCACCTGCCGGCCCGCGCCAAGCAGCGTCCCAGCCCCTCACACTTACCTCAACACCTGACAAAAGCACCTGCGCAGATGTCGCGGTTTTGCTCGGCGTGCCTCTGGAAAGCACCGTCAAATCGCTGGTCTTGGCCACCGACGAGATCGGCCCCGCCGGCGAGATCATCAAGACCCGCGTCTGGCTGCTGCTGCTGCGCGGCGACCACGACATGAATGAAGTCAAGGTCGCCAAGATCGAAGGCTTGGCCAATTTCCGCTTCGCCACCTTGGCCGAGGTTGAAGATCATTTTGGCTGCAAACCGGGCTACCTCGGCCCCCTGAACTTGAAGAAACCGGTCTCACTGGTGGTTGACCGTGAAGTTGCCGTCATGAGTGACTGGATTTGCGGCGCTAACGAAGTTGACTTCCACCTCACCGGCGTGAACTGGGTGCGCGATTTACCGGAACCGACCGTGGTGGCCGATTTGCGCAATGTGTTGGCAGGCGATGCCTCGCCCGACGGCTTGGGCGTTCTGGCGATTGAGCGCGGCATTGAAGTCGGCCATGTGTTTTACCTGGGCACCAAGTACAGCCAGGCCATGAACGCGACTTTTTTGGACGAAAACGGCAAGCCCCAGTTCATGGAAATGGGCTGCTACGGCATCGGCATCACGCGGCTGCCTGCGGCTGCGATTGAGCAAAACCACGATGAGCGCGGCATCATCTGGCCCGATGCGATTGCCCCGTTCACCGTGGTGATCTGTCCTATCAGCCCAGACCGTTTCCCTGAGGTGCAAGCTGCTGCCGACAAGCTTCACACTGAGCTGCTGGCCGCTGGCGTGGACGTGATTCTGGACGACCGGGGCGAGCGCCCTGGCGCCATGTTTGCCGACTGGGAACTCATCGGCGTGCCACACCGCGTGACGATTGGCGACCGCGGCCTGAAAGACGGTCAGGTTGAATACCAGCATCGCCGTGACGCGGCTTCGACCAAGGTCGCTGTCGTCGATGTCTTCAACTTTCTCAAGGGCAAGCTGGCACCATGATTGAACTACCAGGGCGGTTAACACCGTCACTGGACACCTCCTTTATATCGCGACGGCATTGCTTGCAGCGAGTCACGGCAACAGGCCTTTGGGGCCTTTTGGGTGGCGTTGGTCTGTTTAGCAAGAATGTCCATGCTGGCGGCCAACTGGAAGAGCCGCTGGTCGACTCGGTGCGCACCGCCTTGACCTCGGCTGTTTCTAATCGCGCGCCGCCGGTGCCCCAGTTCAGCGACAGCGAAAGCCGACTGAACTACCAGCGCTGGTCAAGTCTTTTGGCTGACCGGCTTGTGCGCCTCATTCCTGAGCCGCACAGCCGTCAGGAATTTTCACAAACCGTCTGGTATGAAAGCAAACGTGCCGGACTGGATGTAGCGCTGGTGCTAGGGCTGATTCAGGTTGAGAGCCATTTTCGCAAGTTCGCCGTGTCGAGCGTGGGCGCCCGCGGCTTCATGCAGGTCATGCCTTTTTGGGTTCGCCTGATCGGCGATGGCGATGTCAGCAAGCTCTTTCACCTGCAAACCAATCTACGCTTTGGCTGCATCATCTTGCGGCATTATCTGGACCGCGAACAAGGCGATGTGTTCATGGGTTTAGGCCGCTACAACGGATCGCGCGGGCAAGCGCCCTATCCGGATGCGGTGCTGGCAGCGCGAAAAAAATGGCAGCTCAACAGCTGACTAAAAGGCTTGCGAAAAAGCTCAGAGCGGCAAATGGGTCGATGCCTGAAAGTCACGCTCTTGCGCAAACCAATCCAACACCGGCACGGTGCCAGGCAGCACCGGATGGACTTGAACCGGCAGCGCCTGCCAGGTGAATGACTGGCCTTCACGCATTTGCAAAACGCCGGTCCAGTCAAAGACTTTGCAAAAATTCAGCCGCACCAAGGCGTGTGGATAGTCGACCAGTTCGGTGCGCCAAGCGTGCACGGCACCGATCGTGATGCCGATCTCCTCTTCGAGCTCTCGCCGCAGAGCCTGCTCGACACTCTCGCCCGCCTCTAACTTACCGCCGGGGAATTCCCAGTAACCTTCATAGACTTTGCCGGGTGGGCGCGAGGTCAGTAAAAACTCACCACCGGCGCGAAGCAGCACGCCGACAGCGACTTCCACCGTAGGCCGGTCAACACCACCTTCGCGCGGACGATCTTTGTCGGCCACCAGCAGCGGCGAGCTCATGCCGTGGTTTGTTGACCGGCGTAGTCGCGGGCGAACTGGAACGCCACCCGACCGCTGCGGGAGCCGCGCTCTAGGGCCCAGACCAATGACGCCGGTTGCGCCGCTTTGATGGCCTCAGTCGTCACGCCAAACGACGTCAACCACTGCGCCACGATGGTCAGGTATTCGTCTTGGCTGAACGGGTAAAAACTGACCCAAAGACCAAAGCGTTCCGACAGCGAAATTTTTTCTTCGACCACTTCACCGGGATGCACTTCACCGTCCGCTGTGTGGGTGTAGGTGAGGTTTTCGGTCATGTACTCGGGCAGCAAATGGCGCCGGTTGCTGGTGGCGTAAATCAGCACATTAGGCGTGGCCGCAGCGATCGAGCCATCCAAGATGGACTTGAGTGCTTTGTAGCCTGACTCGCCCTCTTCAAAGCTCAAGTCATCACAAAAGATGATGAATTTTTCAGGCAAGCCGAAGACCAGATCAACGATGTCCGGCAAGTCCACCAAGTCGGCTTTGTCCACTTCGATGAGGCGCAAACCTTGCGCCGAATACTCGTTCAGGCAGGCCTTGATCAAGGAAGATTTTCCGGTGCCGCGTGAGCCTGTCAACAGCACGTTGTTGGCCGGCACACCCTTGACGAACTGCTCGGTGTTGCGCTTGATCTTCTCTTTTTGATCTTCGATTTCTTTCAAGTCCGACAAGCTCATGGTGCCCAAGTGTTTCACCGGCTCCAGTGAACCATGACCAGAACTGCGCTTGCGGTAACGGTAAGCCACCGAGGCTTGCCAGTCGGGTGCACTCAAGGGCTGTGGCAAGACCGACTCAATGCGGGTGACCAAGGATTCAACACGCGCCATCAGGCGTTCAAAGGACTCGTTCATGGGGCGGTTTAACTTCTGTAATCTGCGTTGATTTTGACGTAATCGTAGGAGAGGTCACAGGTCCAGACGGTGTCGGCCGCGTCACCGCGGCCCAACACCACGCGAACCACAATCTCGCTTTGCTGCATCACGCGTTGGCCATCGGCTTCGACATAGTCGATGTGGCGGCCACCGTTTTTGGCCACCAGCACGTCGTCCAAGTACAAATCAATCAGCGTCTGGTCCAGGTCATCGATACCGGCATAACCGACTGCGGCCAAAATGCGGCCGAGGTTGGGATCACTCGCAAAGAAAGCTGTTTTGACCAGCGGTGAATGCGCGATGGCGTAAGCCACTTTGCGGCATTCGTCACCGGTGTTGCCGCCTTCGACGCGGATGGTGATGAATTTGGTGGCGCCTTCACCGTCACGCACGATCGCCTGCGCCAACTTCTGGGAAATTCCCAGCATCGCCGCTTGGAGAGCACGGCCGTCAGCGCTGTCCAGCGAGGTAATTGGCGTGTGTTTGGCTTGTTGCGTCGCCACGATCACGAAGGAGTCATTGGTAGAGGTGTCGCCATCAACCGTGACACGGTTGAAAGAAGCGTCTGCCAGCTCACGGGCCAGTTGCGACATCAGGGTCGGCGACACGCAAGCGTCAGTCGCCAAGAAACCGAGCATGGTCGCCATGTTCGGGCGGATCATGCCCGACCCTTTGCTGATGCCGGTGATGGTGATGGTGGCACCGCCCAGTGTGATGCGCGTGGAAAACGCCTTGGCCACGATGTCGGTGGTCATGATGGCTTCGGCGGCACTGGCCCAGTTGTCTGGCCGAGCATTTGCCAGCGCAGTCGGTAAGCCAGCGGCGATGCGCTCATAAGGCAGAGGCTCCATGATGACGCCGGTCGAGAACGGCAAGATCTGCTCCGGCGACACGTTGAGGTCACGGGCCAGCGCGATGCAACTGGCGCGCGCGCGCATCAAGCCATCAGAACCCGTGCCGGCGTTCGCATTGCCGGTGTTGATCAGCATGGCGCGAATGCCATGGGAAGCGCCAGCGTTCAAGGCTAGGTTGTCACGGCAAATTTGCACGGGGGCCGCGCAAAAACGGTTTTGCGTGAACACCGCGCCGACCGCGCAGCCTTCGTCGAGCAAGAGAACAGCTAGGTCTTTGCGACCGACTTTGCGGATACCAGCTTCGGCAATCCCCCAGCGAATACCGGGAACGGGATGAAGTTCAGCGGCAGGCGTAGCAACCAGGTTCACAGGCATGGGAAGTCTCCAAAGTTCAAGAACATCAGGCCCTTGGGCTGGGCCCGCATCAGGTGCGCCCGATCAGACCAGCTTACCGTGGCAGGCCTTGTATTTTTTGCCAGAACCGCACGGACAAGCGTCGTTCCGACCAACGCGCGGCACATAGTCACCCGTCATGCGCTGACGTTGCTCGTCCGTGACTGCAATGACCTCTGCCTCACCGGATTCAGTCGGTGCGGTGTAGGTGACGTTGCTGATGTTTTCGGCGCGGCTTTCCATGTCCTCAGCAGCCTGACCGAGCTGCTCAGCCGACTGGATTTTGACTGTCATCAAGACTTTGGTGACGTCGTTTTTAACGCTGTCGAGCAACTGGGCAAACAGCTCAAAGGCCTCGCGTTTGTATTCCTGCTTGGGCTGCTTTTGCGCATAGCCGCGCAAATGAATGCCTTGCCGCAAATAGTCCAAAGAGCTCAAATGCTCCCGCCAGTGGGTGTCAATGCTTTGCAGCAGCACCATGCGCTCGAACTGAATCAAACTTTCTTCGCCAATGGGCTCCACCTTGGCGTTAAACGCCGTATTGGCGGCTGAGACAATTTTTTCGAGCACGTCATCGTCGGTGATGGCCGAGGCGGCAGAGATCTCATCTTGCAACGGCACATCGAGTTGCCATTCGTCGCGCAAGACGCGCTCAAGGACAGGAATATCCCACTGCTCTTCAACGCTTTCGGCGGGCACATACTGCCGCGTCAAATCGGTGAAACAGCCTTCGCGCAGCGAGGTGATCTGGCCCTGCAAACTCGGCGCGTCCATGATGTCGTTGCGTTGTTGATAGATCACTTTACGCTGGTCGTTCGACACATCGTCGTACTCGAGCAATTGCTTGCGGACATCAAAGTTGCGGGCTTCCACTTTGCGCTGCGCCGACTCAATGCTGCGCGTCACGATGCCAGCTTCAATCGCCTCGCCGTCGGGCATCTTCAAACGCTCCATGATGGAACGCACGCGATCACCCGCGAAGATGCGCATTAGCGGGTCATCCAGACTCAGGTAAAAACGCGAAGACCCAGGGTCACCCTGACGGCCGGAACGACCGCGCAGCTGGTTGTCAATGCGGCGCGACTCATGCCGCTCGGTCGCGATGATGCGCAAGCCACCTAAGGCGGTGACCTTGTCATGCTCGGTTTGCCATTGCGTACGCAGACGGACGACTTCAGCAGCTTTGGCGCTGGCGTCCAGAGTCTCATCGGCTTCGACCGCTTCGGTCAATTTTTCAAGGTTACCGCCCAGCACGATGTCGGTGCCGCGGCCCGCCATGTTGGTGGCGATGGTGATCATGCCGGAGCGACCGGCCTGCGCCACGATGTCAGCTTCACGGGCGTGTTGCTTGGCATTCAGTACTTGGTGCGGCAGCTTTTCTTTTTCCAGCAGCTGGTCAATGATTTCCGAATTCTCAATCGAGGTCGTGCCGACCAGCACGGGTTGACCGCGCTCGTAGCATTCACGAATGTCCTTGATGGCCGCTTCGTATTTCTCACGCGTGGTTTTGTAAACGCGGTCGAGTTGGTCATCACGCTGACTGCGCCGATTCGGCGGAATCACGGTGGTTTCTAGGCCGTAAATTTCTTGGAATTCATAAGCCTCAGTGTCGGCCGTGCCGGTCATGCCAGCCAGCTTGTTGTAGAGGCGGAAATAGTTCTGGAAAGTGATCGACGCCAAGGTCTGGTTCTCCGCCTGAATGGCGGCGCCTTCCTTGGCCTCAACAGCTTGGTGCAGGCCATCGCTCCAGCGACGCCCCGACATCAAGCGACCGGTGAATTCATCAACGATCACCACTTCACCGTCTTGCACTACATAGTGCTGGTCACGGTGATAAATGTGCTTGGCGCGCAGCGCTGCGTACAAGTGATGCACCAAAGCAATGTTGGCCGGATCGTACAGCGTAGCGCCTTCCGGGATCAGGCCCATGCCAAACAGAATGCGTTCGGCGTTCTCGTGGCCCTGCTCGGTCAAAAACACCTGATGGGTTTTTTCGTCTACTGTGAAATCGCCGGGGGTGATGATGCCCTCGCCTGTGCGTGGATCGGCTTCGCCTTCTTGCCGCGTCATCAGTGGCACAACTTGATTCATAGCCAAATACATAGCGGTGTGGTCTTCCGCCTGACCGCTGATGATGAGTGGCGTGCGCGCTTCGTCAATCAGGATCGAGTCAACTTCGTCGACGATGGCGAAGTTCAAACCGCGTTGTACGCGGTCGCCCACTTCATAGACCATGTTGTCACGCAAGTAATCAAAGCCGTATTCGTTGTTGGTGCCGTAGGTGATGTCGGCGGCGTAAGCGGCCTGTTTTTCTTCGCGCGACATGTTCGGCAAATTGATGCCGACCGTCAGACCGAGGAAGTTGTAGAGCTTGCCCATCCAGCGCGCATCGCGATTGGCCAAGTAGTCATTCACCGTCACCACGTGAACGCCCTTGCAAGCCAACGCGTTCAGATACACCGGCAAGGTTGCCGTGAGGGTTTTGCCCTCGCCCGTGCCCATTTCAGAAATTTTGCAATAGTGCAAGGACATGCCGCCCAGCATCTGCACATCAAAGTGCCGCATCTTCATGACACGTTTGCCGCCTTCACGCACGACTGCAAAGGCTTCAACCATCAAGTCATCCAGCGTCTCGCCAGCGACAACGCGGTCTTTGAACTCTTGCGTCTTGTTGCGCAGTTCCTCGTCGCTGAGTTGTTCAAACTGCCCTTCCAAGGCGGTGATGCGATCAACGGTTTTGCGGTAGGTTTTCATCAACCGGTCGTTGCGGCTACCGAAGAGTTTTGTCAGAGGATTGAAAGCCATAGATACGAAGCCCTTTACCAGCACCAGCAGCTGTTAAAACGGCCGAAACCTTTATTGATTGCAACTTGAGAGATGACGCCAGAAGCCGGTTATCCAGTTCAACTGTGCGCAAACCCCTGATTTTACCTCCGCTCCGCGCCCGTCTCATGGAGCGCCGTCAGGAGTGGTTTTTATCCCTTCCACGTCCCCTATCCGCGATAATTGAAATGCTGGCAAAACTCAACAATGCACATCTAACTTAGCCTCGAACTTCCCCGTCATGTATTCATCGCACCGCCAATCTAAGTCTGTCACCTTCAGCCAAGCGATTGAGAACTCACCGTCTTTGGCAAGGCTTGCGGGAATGGTGCGCGAGTCCAGTGATTTACTTAAAAGCGTTGAATTGCTGCTGCCGGCTGCGATGCGCGCGTCGGTCAAGGCTGGCCCCATCGATGGCGAAACTTGGTGTTTGTTGATATCAAGCAACGCCGCCGCCGCCAAGTTGCGGCAGCTGCTGCCGTCGCTACAAGCTAGGCTGCAAGCCAACGGCCACAACATCACCTCCATTCGCTTGAAACTGCTGATTGGTAATTCGCAACGTTAGTCGTTCTCCTTCTGTTTCGCGACTGTCTTAACCATCTGCAGCTGCTGAGAATCCTTCGTTTATAGTCCGCCAAAGGCTAAAGCCCATTTAAGAAGGAGACATCTATGTCGAGTTTTGCAAAGCGTGTAGTACTGTTGTTTATGGTTTGCGCTTCAGCCGCGGCATCTGCTGCAGGTCAAGCCAACTGGGTGACCAGTTGGGCCGCATCCGTGCAGGGGCCCTATCCGGTGGGCAACCCCTCTGCTCAGCCTGATCTCTCCTTGCTGTTTCCGTCTGCGGCTACTGGCGCGCGCGATCAATCTTTCAGGCTGATCGTCAAACCTGAGCTTTGGGGCACCCAGTCGCGCTTTCGTTTTTCCAACGCACTCGGTACTCAACCGGTGACATTTGACGGTGTGTTCGTTGGCATGCAATGGTCAGGCTCTGCCGTGATGCCAGGGACCAACCGTGCGGTGATGTTTGACGGGAAACAAACCGTCACGGTCGCTCCAGGTGAATCAGTGTGGAGTGATGCCGTGGCACTGCCCTTTGTGAAGAAGTGGCAGGCGTTGCGCGGACGCAAGCTCGCAGTGAGTTTTCATGTTGTGGGCAACAGTGGCCCGATGACTTGGCACGCCAAGGCACTGCAATCGTCCTATGTCACACACCCCGGCGCTGGCGCCAAGGGCGGTGATATCTCTGAATCCGCATTCCCTTTTGCCGTGGCTTCCTGGTACTTCCTCGATGCGCTTGATATGTCCGCACCCATGGGGGCTGGCGCCATCGTCGCGTTCGGTGATTCGATCACTGACGGCACCGCTTCGACGATGAATGGTGATGACCGCTGGCCTGACGTACTCGCTCGTCGGCTTGACGGTCGCTGGTCTGTGGTCAATGCGGGCATTGGCGGTAACCAAGTGATAGGGCCTAAAAACTATTCACCGCAAAAACCGTTCCCTGGCGGACCGTCCGCATTACAACGCTTGGACCGCGATGTCCTCTCACTTTCCGGTGTCAAGGCGGTGATCTGGCTTGAAGGCACCAACGACTTCAGCAAAAATGGCAACGCTGAAGCTGATGCTGTCATCGCCGGCATGCGTGAGGGTGTGCAGCGAATTCGCGCCAAGATTCCAAGTGTGAAAGTGATTGGCGCAACGCTCACATCCGCATTGGGCAGCTCCAGCGCGGCTCATGGCTTTGAACTACAAGACGAAAAGCGCAAAAAGCTCAATGAATTCATCCGTCAGAGTGGCGTTTTTGATGGCGTGGCCGATTTTGATCGAGCCACTATCGATACCCAGACCGGTGGCATGAAAGCCGAGTTTGTCCCTGACAACACAGTCGGCGGCCCCGGTGACAAACTTCATCCGAACCGTTTAGGCTATCAGGCGATGGGTATGTCCATCGACCTCCACTTATTTGGCATGCGGGGCAAATGAGGATCACGGCGAAACTATTAGCAAGCCCCTGATTCACCAATGAAAAAGGCCCTCAAGAATCGCTCCTTGAAGGCCTTTGTACTGTCTAATGGTGCCGCTTGTCGGAGTCGAACTGACGACCTACCGCTTACAAGGCGGTTGCTCTACCAACTGAGCTAAAGCGGCACGGTGCATAGTTTACTTCACGCTCTTGAGTGTTGGCCGCTTTACTGCAGGTTTTTTTGGTGGTTCGGCCGGGCCGCTACCATCTTTATCAACACTTTTAGGCGGCACAGCGTCAGGCACCAGTTGAAACGGGTTGTGGCCGTCTTGTGCAACAGTAGACGGTGCTAATGTTAGCGAAGTTTCTGTCTTACTGCCATCGGCTTCGGCCACCGTCGATGAGTCATCACCCGTCTTGAATGCCACCGGCGCAGGGAAAGCCATGCCTTGTCCGTTTTCACGGGCATAGATGGCGATCACGCGGCCGATGGGTACCTGTATTTCACGGGCGCTGCCGCCAAAGCGCGCTTTGAACTCAATGAAGTCATTGCCCAGCTTGAGCGAACTGGTCGCGCCAAAGCTGATGTTCAAAACGATCTCGTTGTTCTTGACGTATTCACGCGGCACTTGCACGGTGTCGTCAACAAGCACGGCCACATAAGGCGTGAAGCCATTGTCAGTGCACCATTCATAGAGCGCCCGTATCAGATACGGGCGTGTCGAGGTAGCGTCTAGCGCATTCATGAATTCAGCCAAAGCGTCTACTTCTGCAATTACTTGCGCATGACTTTTTCGGACGGCGTCAGCGCTTCAATGTAGGCCGGACGCGAGAAGATGCGTTCAGCGTACTTGAGCAGTGGCGCCGCGTTTTTCGAGAGGTCAATACCGTAGTAGTCCAGACGCCAGAGCAGCGGTGCAATCGCCACGTCGAGCATGGAGAAGTTGTCGCCGAGCATGAACTTGTTTTTCAAGAACACGGGGGCCAACTGCGTCAAACGATCACGTACATGCGAACGTGCTTTTTCAAGCACTTTCTCATTGCCTTTGGTGGCGCGCGATTCGAGTGTGCCAACGTGAACGAACAGTTCTTTTTCGAAGTTCAGCAAGAACAGACGCACGCGGGCGCGGTCGACTGGGTCGCCGGGCATGAGTTGCGGGTGCGGGAAACGCTCGTCAATGTATTCATTGATGATGTTTGACTCATACAAGATCAGGTCGCGTTCGACCAGAATTGGCACTTGGCCGTACGGGTTCATGACATTGATATCTTCCGGCTTGTTGTACAAGTCAACGTCGCGGATTTCAAAGTCCATGCCTTTTTCAAACAATACAAAACGGCAACGATGGGAGAAGGGGCAGGTTGTGCCTGAATAAAGGACCATCATGGTGGGGGACTCCTGGGTGCAAAAGGAGTGGGAGACGTCAAGTCACAAAGACTTGGGCCTGCCACTCCATAAGGTGCAAGGCATTACTGCCCAGCGAAAAAATTACTTGATGTCTTTCCAGAACGCTGCGTTCAAACGCCAGGCGACAAAGGTAAACATACACAGAAACAGGAGCACCCAGACGCCAACGCGCACTCGGGTGTTTTGGGCTGGCTCTCCCATCCACTGCAAATAACCGACCAAGTCAGACACCGACTGGTCGTATTGCAACGGCGTCATGGTGCCCGGACTGACCTGTTTCCAACCTTTGAAAACCTCAATGTCATGTCCGTGGCTGGCATGGGTTTCGTATTGCGGCTCACGCACGCCTTGCATTTCCCACAGCACATGCGGCATGGCCACGCCCGGGAATGCTAAGTTGTTCCAGCCTGTGGCCTTGGTGTCATCGCGGTAGTACGTACGCAGATAGGTGTAAAGATAGTCGGCACCCGAGCCTTGTGAGCCTGCACGCGAACGCGCAATGACGGTCAGGTCAGGCGGGTTACCGCCGAACCAGTCTTTGCCCTGCTTGGGGCTCATGGCGATCTTCATGGTTTCGCCGACTTTGTCTGTGGCGAACAGCAAATTGTCCTTGATCTGCTGCTCAGTCAGTCCGATGTCGGTCAACCGGTTGTAGCGCATGAAAGCTGCTGCATGACAATTCAGGCAGTAGTTAACAAAGATCTTGGAACCGTTTTGCAAGGCTCCCAAGTCGTTGGTTTTGTCGGGTGCTTTGTCCCAGGCAATACCCACTGTGTTTGCCTGTACACCGGTGACAAGCAGCAAGGATGCCAGGAGACCCAGCGCCAAATGTTTGAATTTATTCATGGTCTTAGTCTCCGGCTCAGTGGGCAGCAAAGGTCACGCGATCAGGCACGGGCTTGAACGTGCCAAGACGGCTCCACCAAGGCATCAGGAAGAAAAATCCAAAATAGAACAAAGTGCCGATTTGCGAGACGCGCTCGTTGACAGGCGACGGTGGCTTGATGCCGAGGTATCCCAGAACTATGAAATTAATCACGAACACGGCATAGAGGTATTTGTGCCAATCGGGACGGTAACGAATCGACTTGACTTCGCTGTTGTCCAGCCAAGGCAGGAAGAACAAGATGATGACAGCACCACCCATGACCACGACACCCCAGAATTTAGCGTCGATCACCAGCATAGACGCGACCAGCAACAAAGCCACCAGCGCAATCGCAGCCTTGAGGAACGCGCCAAGACGACCTTTGAGCACTGTGAAAGCGGCCGCTGCAGCGACGCAAGCCACCAAGGCGTACATCATTTCGCCAGTGATGGCGCGCAACATCGAGTAGAACGGCGTGAAATACCAGACTGGGGCGATGTGCAACGGCGTCTTCAGGGAGTCGGCCGGTATGAAGTTGTTGTATTCCAAGAAGTAACCACCCGCTTCGGGCGCGAAGAAGATGACGGCCGTGAAGATCATCAGAAAGACGCTGACAGCAAAAATGTCGTGCACCGTATAGTAAGGATGAAATGGAATCCCGTCGAGCGGGTTGCCTTTGGCATCTTTGTGGGCCTTGATTTCAACGCCGTCGGGGTTGTTCGAGCCGACTTCATGCAGCGCGATCAAGTGCGCCACCACCAAGCCTAGCAGCACCAGCGGCACAGCAATCACGTGAAAAGCAAAGAAGCGGTTCAATGTAGCATCGCCCACCACGAAGTCGCCGCGAATCAGCAGCGCGAGATCAGGGCCAATGAACGGAATGGCCGCGAACAAATTCACGATCACCTGAGCGCCCCAGTAACTCATCTGGCCCCAAGGCAGCAGGTAACCCATGAAGGCTTCAGCCATCAGCGCCAAGAAAATGGCACAGCCAAAAATCCATATCAGCTCGCGCGGTTTGCGGTAGCTGCCATACATCAGACCGCGGAACATATGCAGATACACCACGATGAAGAACGCGCTAGCGCCTGTCGAGTGCATGTAGCGAATGAGCCAGCCCCAAGGGACGTCGCGCATGATGTATTCAACCGAACCAAAGGCCAAAGCGGCATCCGGCTTGTAGTGCATCGTCAAAAAGATGCCGGTGACGATCTGAATTACCAGAATCAAGAGCGCTAGGGAGCCGAAAACGTACCAGAAGTTGAAGTTCTTCGGTGCGTAGTACTCGCCCATGTGCTCGTTGTAAAGCTTGCTGGCGGGGAAACGATTGTCGACCCAGTTCAGCAGCTTGGCGCCTGCGGGCGCGTCGGGGGAAATTTCTTTGAATTCAGCCATAACAGTTCCTACTCAGTTACGAGCCAGTCCACGACGATACGTGAAAAGGCTCTGACAAGCTTCAGGCCTTTTTATCTTCGCCAATCAGCAACCGGGTTTCTGACAAGTACATGTGGGGAGGCACCTCCAGATTGTCGGGTGCGGGCTTGTTTTTGTAGACGCGTCCGGCCATGTCGAAGGTCGAACCGTGGCAAGGGCACAAAAAGCCACCATGCCAATCGTCCGGCACCGAAGGCTGAGCCCCCGGCTGGAACTTATCGACCGGCGAGCAGCCAAGGTGCGTGCAAATACCCACTGCAACCATGACTTCAGGCTTGATGGAGCGATTGATATTGCGTGCGTAGACCGGTGTCAATTCGCTCTGCTTGCGCTCGGATTTCGGGTCGGCCAGCTGGTCTTCAGCTTTTGTCAAAGCGTCCAGTTGCTCAGGCGTGCGCCTGAAGATCCAGACCGGCTTACCGCGCCATTCGACAGTCAATTTCTCGCCCGGCTTGATGGCAGAAATATCCACCTCGACCGCAGCACCGGCGGCTTTAGCGCGCTCGGACGGCTGAAAAGTACTCACAAAAGGGACGGCTACAGCGGCAACACCTGCGCCACCAACGGCACATGTGGCAACAATCCAATTTCTTTTTTGATGGTCGACTGCTGCACCGGGTGGCGCAACAACGCTTGATTTAACGCTGGCTTGGGTCATGAGATTCCTTCAAGAACTCGCTTGAAAAAGGCTTATTGTGATCAACCCGGCATTGTAGCGGAGCAGCGAACGTGACTTTAAGCCCCGTGAACAAATGTCTCATCTGTGGCGACCCAGGACTCACTGGGCCATGGCACGTGCCATGCGGATCGCTGCCAGCAAACTGGCGGCATCCGCTTGACCCGTGCCTGCGATGTCAAAAGCCGTCCCATGGTCGGGGCTGGTGCGCAGCAGCGGCAAACCCAGCGTGACGTTAACGCCTTGCTCAACGCCCATGTATTTCACTGGGATCAGTCCTTGGTCGTGATACATCGCCAGCACCACATCGAACTCGCCCGCCTGCCCTTCTTTTGTACGTGCACGCATGAACACCGTGTCAGGTGCGAACGGCCCGCTGGCCTGGATGCCGACGGCGCGTGCCGCAGCGATGGCGGGCGCAATGATCTCTATTTCTTCACGCCCAAAAAGACCGCCCTCGCCGGCGTGTGGATTCAGGCCGGCGACACCAATCTTCGGCGCGCGGCCCAGAACCTGGCTCAACGCCGTGTGCGTGATCTGCAATGTTTCAAGGACTGTCTCAAAACGCACCGCCGAGATCGCCTCACGCAGGGACAGATGAATGCTGACCAGCACAGTTTTCAGCTCGGGATTGGCGAGCATCATGCGCACCGGCATGTCGGCGACAGGCTTGCCGAGAAAAGCAGCGGCTTGCGCTTGAAGCATTTCGGTGTGCCCCGGAAAGCACGCAAACTCACCCCCTGCTGCGGCCAGCGCTTCTTTGTGAATCGGCGCGGTGACCATGCCGCGCGCCTGACCCGACAGCACGGCACGCGCGGCGGCCACGATGCACTCGGCCGCAGCCTGACCAGACTCAGGGCTTATTTGGCCGTATTTCGGCAGCGCCGCCAGTGTGCAGCCCTGCCACACGCCTATGCAATGCGGCGGGACGCACCTGACATCGGCCAGACTGGCCAGTTCGGCAACCGCCAATGCGGTTCCTTTGAATTTTTTATCGCCACAAAACTCGGCCTTTTTATGACCCCAAGTAGCGGCCAACTGCGCGGCCCGGCGCATCACCGCCACGTCGCCCACCACGACACAACCGGTCACGTCTTCGGGCGCTTCTAAAAAAGCCTTTGCAATGATTTCGGGGCCGATGCCCGCGGCATCGCCCATGGTGACAAGGAATGGAAGTTCTGAGTTCATTCGGTTGATTCAATTCAGGCTGGATTGTCGATGTCGATGAACTGATGGAGTAGCCCGTATTGCGACGCCACATGACCCGCTACTGCTGGGGCACCGTAGCGCTCAGATGCGTGGTGACCGCAGGCGATGTAGGCCACGCCCATTTCACGCGCGTAGTGGGCTTGCGGCTCGGAAATTTCGCCCGTGATGAAGACGTCAGCGCCGGCCTCGATTGCCGCTTCGAAATAGCTTTGAGCACCGCCTGTACACCAAGCGATATTTTGAATCGGGGCAGTGTGTCCGACTGCCCGATCAATAAGTACCACCTGTCGTCCCAAAACAGCTGAAATATGGCTGGCCAAATTGGCGGCGCTGTCGAACGCTTCACCACCCAAACGGCAGCCCATAAAGCCCAATCCCGACTCACCGAAGCGACCAGCTTGCGCTTCGTAGGGAACCAAACCGAGCAGCCGCCCAAGCTGCGCGTTATTGCCTAACTCCGGGTGCGCGTCGAGCGGCAGGTGATACGCATAAAGATTGATGTCATGCGCCAGCAACAAAGCCAGCCGCTGCTTCATCCAACCTGTGACGCAACCTTCCTGCCCACGCCAAAAAAGACCGTGATGGACAAAAATCGCATCTGCTCGCCAAGCCACCGCAGCCTCAATCAGCGCCAAACTGGCCGTCACACCTGAGACAACGCGCTGTACCCTTGCCCTACCTTCGACCTGCAGTCCGTTGGGGCCGTAATCCTTGAACCGCTCTGGCTGCAGCAAACAGTTGAAAACTTTCAGCAGCTCAATTCTGGAGATGCCACCCAGCATCGCATCATTGAGTGCTGTCACGACGTTTTTCCTTTGATGAGGTCGCTGAAAAATACCATTTATTCACATCCTTCAACCTGTCCGGGCCAATGTTTGGATTATCAGGGCTATCGCGCACCTTTCATCTTGCGTGCCCACCCTCAGATGGCTATTGCGCTACCTCCCGACTCATTGCGCAGCCAATCAGTCAAAATCAACTGCCAGCCTTTCAGGCTCGGATTGTTGAGCTGGCTTCTTCTTTCACTTTTTTGTTTTTTGGCAATCACCACCATGCGCAGATCTTGGCTCTTGTTTTCACAGCTGGTAACCGTCTTGCTTGCGGTTTATTTTGTGCTCGTCAGCCTGAAACCTGAGTGGCTTCAACACGGCCGCAACCTAGGTGCTCTCACCGTGATTGAGGCACCTGCAGGCAGCACCGGGAAAATTTCAGGCGGTGCACCTGGCAGCTTCAGTACGGCTGCAAAAGCCGCCTCGGGCGCTGTCGTCAGCATCATTGCCAGCAAAGCGGCCGCCCGCCCACCGAACACCGAAGACCCATGGTTTCGCTTCTTTTTCGGTGACCAGGTGCGCAATGAAGCACAAGTCGGACTGGGGAGTGGCGTTATCGTCAGCCCGAACGGCTACATCCTCACCAATAACCATGTGGTCGAAGGCGCAGACGACATCGAAGTTATTTTGATTGATGCGCGCAAAGCCAAGGCCAAAGTCATCGGCACCGATCCAGAAACCGACCTCGCGATCCTCAAGATTGAGCTGGACAAGCTGCCGGTCATTGTGCTGGGCAGTTCCGAGTCGATTGAAATTGGCGACCAGGTGCTAGCGATCGGCAACCCCTTCGGAGTTGGACAAACCGTCACCAGCGGCATCATCAGCGCGCTGGGCCGCAGCCAACTTGGCATCAATGTGTTTGAGAATTTCATCCAAACTGACGCGGCCATCAACCCGGGTAATTCTGGCGGTGCGCTGGTCGACACACAAGGCCGCTTGCTTGGCATCAACACGGCGATTTATTCACGCTCAGGAGGCTCTATGGGCATCGGCTTTGCCATTCCAGTGTCGACCGCACGCCTAGTGCTGGAGAGCATTGTCAGAGACGGTCAGGTGACACGCGGCTGGATCGGCGTCGAACCCCAAGAGCTGAATGCTGAACTGGCACAGACCTTCAACATCTCGGCCAAAAGTGGCGTCATCATCACGGGTGTCTTGCAAAACGGCCCTGCAGCTGCTGCGGGTATTCGCCCTGGCGATGTGATCACCGCAGTGACAGACAAACCGGTTAGCAATGTCAACGAATTACTCAGCGCGGTGGCCGCTCTGAAGCCCGGGGTGAGTGCGGTTCTGAAGGTTCATCGTCGCGATTTCAGCCTAGACGTCGCAGTGACACCAAGCAAGCGCCAACGGCAAGCCTTGCCGCGATAAAGGGTTATTCTGCGGCGGGCGCTTTGGTATGTTTAACGAACATTTGTGCGGCCAGAATACCAACCTCGTACAAGCCACCCACAACGCCCAGCAACATGATCATCGAACCGGCGTCAGGCGGTGTTACCAGCGCCGTACCGACCGCCGCTAACACCCAAAAGTAACCACGGTACTCACGCAACTGGGCCACCGTGAGAATCCCCATCCGAACCAGCAGAATCACCGCAATTGGCACTTCAAATGCCAATCCGAAAGCCATGAACATTCCGATGACAAAATTGAGGTATTCCTCGATGTCAGGCGCAGCGGTGATGGATTTGGGTGCAAAGCTTTGGATGAAAGAAAACACCTGCCCGAAGACAAAGTAGTAGCAAAACGCGACGCCGATAAAAAACAACAAGGTGCTCGAAATAACCAGCGGCATCACCAGCTTTTTTTCATGCGCATAAAGCCCAGGGGCTACAAAAGCCCAGACTTGGTACAGCACCACCGGCAAGGCGATCATGAACGCCGCCATGAACATGATTTTGATGGGCACAACGAAAGGCGAGATCACATTGGTGGCGATCAGCGTGGCACCCTTGGGCAGGCTGGCAATCAGGGGCGCCGCCATCAAGTCATACAGCGCACCCGGGCCAGGAAACAGGGCTAGCACGGCAGCGGCAACACCAATCGCAATAACAGCCTTGATCATCCGGTCGCGCAGCTCCATCAGGTGCTGTACAAAAGGTTGTTCGGTGCCTGCGAGTTCGTCAGGTTTGTCGGTTTGCGAATCGCTCATAGTCCGGTCACAAAAAAAGGAAAGCCTCGGCTAGACATGGGGAATAGCGCGCGTCTTCGGCCGGTAACGCGCCACTCGGGCCGCACCCGACAACGCTTTGGTTCGAACGCCAGAACGCGCCTTGAACCATTGCGGGGTGGCGCCCTGCTTGAGTCGCCAGTTTTTTCGCGGATTTTTGTATTCCGGAAAACTGATCATGCCGGGTACATCGCTGGAATAGCTGTTATCACCAGCCATGCCGGTAGTTTCGGCCCATGTTTTTTCGAAATCGCTGGCGCTGGTCTGCATCGAGCTTTCGACATCCCGGGCAGCACCTTCGACCGTGTCTTTCATCTTCTTGAGCTCGTCCAGCTCCATCGACCGACTGACTTCGCTTTTGACGTCGGCCACGTAGCGCTGCGCCTTGCCCAGCAAGGTGCCAACAGTGCGCGCCAGCCGCGGTAGCTTTTCGGGGCCGATGACGATGAGCGCGACCGCACCGATCAACGCAATTTTGGAGATACCGAGATCGATCACGTCAGTTCACGTAGGCGCAAAGCACCCAGTCGGCTTGAAAACTCAATGTGGACCTGATCAGGGTTTTTGACGTGCTTGCACGTCAATGGTGTTTTTGTCATCAACAGGTGCCGCTGTGGCAGCAGTGACCTGCGCGGGAGGCGTCGAAGCCGCTGCTTCATCAGCAGCCGGTTGATTGCCTTCTTTCATGCCGTCTTTAAACCCCTTGACCGCACCACCGAGGTCGCCGCCCATGTTCCTCAGCTTCTTGGTGCCAAACACCATGACCACGATCAGCAAAACGATCAACCAATGCCAAATGGAAAATCCACCCATGTTTTTCTCCTAAACTTTGATGCCGACCTCAACGGCCGACGTGTACGAATGGTTGTGATTCTAAAGCGCTTGTATGCACTCTAGAAAGCTTATGCCACATTGACCTCAGCCACTGTGTTTTAAACCGTTACCAGAGTCTGATGCAAGATGAATGCCAGACGAGCGCAGCCTTCAACCCCGCAGCCAAGGTCGTGGCCCACCCATCACGTGAATATGCAAGTGTTGCACCTCTTGACCACCCTCAGCACCGGTGTTGGTGACGATGCGATAACCACCGTCAGGATACGGCCTACAACCTTGCTCCAGCGCCAAGCGAGGTGCCAGTACCATCATGCGGCCTATCAGCGACTCGTGCTCAGGCCCGAGCTGAGCCATGGAGGCAATATGGACTTTCGGGATGATGAGAAAGTGCACCGGCGCCCACGGATTGATGTCGTGAAACGCCAACAACTCGCCGTCCTCAAAGACCTTGCGACTCGGAATTTTTCCTGCGGCGATTTTACAGAAAAGACAGTTTTCTTCGGCTGCGCCGGGTGCGTGGGGGTGTGAGACTGTGCTGTTCATAAGGAAGCCACCGTTTGCGGCAGCCGGTCGGCATTAAAACGCAACCAGCCTTTGATGCAACGGTACAGGTACCAGAGCCAAACAAGGCCATAAGCCAGCATGCCCGGAAAAATAAAAAACAACCACAGCGGCGACAGCAGCAGCAGCCAGACCAGCGTCCACCAAAAGGTCGAGATCATGAAATCGTGATGTGCGACGTACAAGGGAGTGACTTCATCTGCGCGACGCAGGTAATTGATGATCAGCGCGACAACAGCGAACACGCCGCCGCTGAACCAGGCCATGGTGTGCAGGCCGTACAGAATTTGCATGACCAGCCGGTCACTCGATGTCTTCTCAGCGTTGTCGGAAAGATCAGGGAAGTTCATAGGCGCGGTGTTAGTGAATTGAAGGCGGGCTTATTTCTCAGCATCGGCACGCAGCAGCGCTTTACGCAGGGCTTTTTCCTCAATACCGCTGGTGCCTTCGCGGCGTTCCAACTCGGCAATCACATCGGCCGGCGTCAAGTCGTAATGGGCTAAGGCGATCAAGCTGTGAAACCACAGATCGGCCACTTCGCCAATCAATTTGCCTTGCAGCTCTGGCGTGGCGCCGCCGTGGTCCAAGTCTTTGGCTGCCATGACGGTTTCGGTGGCTTCTTCACCGATTTTTTTCAAGAAAGCGTCGGGGCCTTGGTGCAGCAGGCGGGCGACGTAGCTTTGACTGGGGTCGCCACCGTTGCGCACCTTGCGGCTTTCAATCACTTGAGCTAGGCGCGCGAGGGAGTCATTCGAGGTCGAGGTCGAGGTCGAGGTCGAGGTCGTGGTCGTGGTCGTTGTCGTGGACATGAAAACGTGCGCTTTGCTTATTTGTAGATGTGTTTCGGGTCTTTGAGCACCGGCTCTGCCGCGACCCATTGGCCGCTTTCATAGCGGTGAAAAAAGCAACTGTGACGTCCGGTGTGACAAGCGATCGACGGGCCGGTTTCTTGCCCGAGTTGCGTGATTTTCAACAAAATCACGTCGTTGTCGCAGTCCAGCCGGATGTCGTGCACGGTCTGCACATGGCCGGACTCCTCGCCCTTGCGCCACAGCCGCGCGCGTGAGCGGCTGAAGTACACGGCCCGACCGGAGTCGGCCGTTTCCTGCAACGCCTCGCGGTTCATCCAGGCAAACATCAGCACGTCGCCGCTGGCGGCTTCTTGCGCGATCACGGGGATCAGGCCCCGCTCGTCCCATCGGACTTCATCTAACCAGTTCATACGGGGTATTGTCGGTGATTGGCCAGGGCTCAAAGACGAACCGGGATGCCGCGCTCAGCCATGCGCTGCTTGGCCTGCTGCACGGTGTATTCGCCGTAATGAAAAATGCTCGCGGCCAGCACGGCGTCAGCGCCGCCGATCTGGATGCCATCGGCCAGATGGTCGAGGTTGCCAACGCCGCCAGAGGCGATGACCGGCACACTCACGGCGTCGCTGACGGCGCGGGTCAGCGCCAAGTCAAAGCCGGCCTTGGTGCCGTCGCGGTCCATGCTGGTGAGCAAAATTTCGCCGGCACCACGACGCGCCATTTCAGTGGCCCAGACCACCGCGTCAAGGCCGGTGTTTTTCCGGCCGCCATGGCTGTAGACATCCCAACCCGGCCCGCGCGTCAAAGCTTCAGCATCAGAACGGCGCTTGGCATCAATGGCGACGACGATGCATTGCGCACCGTAGCGCGCCGAGACGTCGTCAATGATCTGCGGATTGGCCAGCGCAGCCGAGTTGAAACTGGTTTTGTCGGCACCGGCATTGAGCAGCCGCCGCACATCGTCCACCGTGCGCACACCGCCACCCACCGTCAGAGGAATAAAGACCTGCGAAGCCACCGCTTCGATGATGTGCAAGATCAAATCGCGGCCATCGCTGGTCGCCGTGATGTCCAGAAAAGTCAGCTCGTCTGCGCCTTGGTCGTTATAGCGCGCCGCAATTTCCACCGGGTCACCCGCATCGCGCAGCTCCAGAAAATTGACGCCTTTGACAACCCGACCGCCGGTGACGTCTAGGCAAGGAATGATTCTTTTAGCGAGCATCGGGCTACTGACTAGCCGTTAAGCTCATCAGCGCGCGTCTGAGCCAGCGCAAAATCAAGATCGCCGCTGTAGATCGAGCGGCCGCAAATCACGCCCTCGACGCCCTCGCTCTCGACTTGGCACAAGGCATCGATATCAGCCATGTTGGAGAGTCCGCCCGAAGCGATGACCGGAATCCGCAAGGCCTGCGCCAACTTGACGGTTGCCTCGATATTGATGCCGCTGAGCATGCCGTCACGGCCAATGTCGGTGTAAATGATGGATTCGACGCCGTAATCTTCAAACTTCTTGGCCAGATCAATGACTTCGTGGCCGGTGAGTTTGCTCCAGCCGTCGGTGGCGACTTTGCCATCTTTGGCGTCCAAACCCACAATGATGTGGCCGCCAAAAGCAGTGCAGGCGTCTTGCAGAAAACCGGGATTTTTAACGGCCGCCGTGCCAATGATGACGTAGCGCAGACCCGCATCCAGATAGCGTTCGATGGTGTCTAGGTCTCGAATACCGCCGCCGAGTTGCACATCCACCTCGCTACCGACTTCGAGCAAGATCTTGCGAATAGCGGCCTCGTTTTTGGGCTTGCCGGCAAAGGCGCCGTTCAGGTCGACCAGATGCAGGCGACGCGCGCCTTTGTCGACCCAGCTGCGCGCCATGGCCGCAGGGTCTTCGCCGAAGGTGGTGGACTGGTCCATGTCGCCCTGTTTGAGGCGAACGCAGTGACCGTCTTTCAGGTCAATCGCGGGGATAAGTTGCATGTTGCTTTAAAGAATGAAGCTGTTGAGGGTTGAAAAAATCAAGGATTCCAGTGCAGAAAGTTACGGTACAGGGCCAGTCCTTGATCTGCGCTCTTTTCGGGGTGAAACTGCGTCGCAAAAATATTATCCCGCGCAACCGCCGCTGTGAAGCGTCCACCGTAGTCGGCTTCGCCTGCAGTGTTGCGCGCATCAGACGGCTTGGCGTAGAAACTGTGAACAAAGTAGAAATAAGCGCCGTCTGGAATGTCGGCCCACAGCGCATGCCGTGGCTGGCTGCCAGCCGGCAAAGCTGAGCTGCCTTGATAAACTTGGTTCCAGCCCATTTGCGGCACTTTGAAGCGGCTGCCATCTGGCTGCAGCCGGCCAGCCAGATCAAACTTGATGACTTCTCCACCGATCAGCCCGAGTCCGGGCGTGCCGACTCCGGCAGGGCCTTCTTCGCTGCGGTCCAGCAGCATCTGCATGCCGACGCAGACGCCAAACAAAGGTTTGTGTGCGGCCGCATGCAGCACAGCTTGGCGCAGTCCAGACTCGTCCAGCTCACGCATGCAGTCAGGCATGGCGCCTTGGCCGGGCAGCACCACGCGGTCAGCGTCCAGCACGTCTTGCGCGCGGGAGGTGACGATCACCTCAAAACCCGCCCCTTGGGCAACATGTGCCACCGCCTGCGACACCGATCGCAAGTTACCCATGCCGTAGTCAACCACGGCTACTTTTTTCAGAACAGTCATGACGGCATCAGGCGGGTTACAGAGAACCCTTGGTCGAAGGAATCACACCGGCCATGCGGGGGTCTAGCTCCAGCGCCATGCGCAGGGCGCGGGCGAAGGCTTTGAACACCGTTTCGGCTTGGTGGTGAGCGTTGTCGCCGCGCAGATTGTCGATGTGCAAGGTGACGAAGGCGTGATTCGCAAAGCCCTGGAAAAATTCGTAGGCCAGTTGCGAGTCAAAGGTGCCGATCATGCCGCTGGTGAAAGGCACGTTCATCACCAAACCGGGACGGCCAGAAAAGTCGATGACCACGCGGCTCAAAGCCTCGTCCAGCGGCACATAGGCGTGGCCGTAACGACGCAGACCTTTTTTGTCACCGACGGCCAGCGCCACCGCTTGGCCCAAGGTGATGCCTACGTCTTCGACCGTGTGGTGGCCGTCAATGTGCAAGTCGCCTTCGGCTTGGATGTCGAGGTCGATCAGCCCGTGGCGGGCGATCTGGTCCAGCATGTGGTCAAAAAAACCGATGCCGGTGTTGAGATTTGACGCACCGCTGCCATCAAGATTTACCTTGGCGGTGATTTTGGTTTCAGCCGTGTTGCGCGTGACTTCAGCGGTGCGCGGTACGAAAGCGATTGGAGGCGTAGCGGTGGAGGTCATAGGGCTTTTTGAAGGGTGGCCAGCAGTTGCGTATTTTCATCGGCCGTGCCAACTGTCAGGCGCAGACAGTTGCTCAGCAATGGGTGCATTTTAGAAATATTTTTGACCAGCACGCCGCCGGCCTTCAGTCGCTCGAAAACCAGTCCGGCTGCGTCAGCGTCACCAGGCACACGGACAAGGATCATGTTGGCGTCGCTGTTCCAGACCGTCAGGCCCGGCATGGCGCGCAGCGCCTTGAGCAAACGCTCGCGTTGCTGCACCAGATCGGCGGCCTGCGCGGCGAAGACTTCTTGGTGCTCTAAGGCGAACAGCGCGCACTCGTAATTGAGCACGCTGATGTTGTAGGGCGGCCGCACCTTGTCGATCTCGGCGATCAGCGCCTTCGGCCCCATCATGTAGCCCAGACGCACACCGGCCAAGCCAAACTTGCTGAGCGTGCGCATCAACAGCACATGGCTGTGGCGGCTGATGCGACCGATGTAACTCTTGCTCGAAAATGGCTGGTAAGCCTCGTCCATGACGACCAGACCACCTTGCTCACCAACGGCGGTGATGATTTTTTCAATCACCGCGTCGTCCCACAAATTAGCGGTCGGGTTGTTCGGATAAGCCAAGTAGACGATGGACGGCTTGTGCTCGGCGATGGCCGCCAGCATGGCCGCTTCGTCGAGTTCGAAATCAGCGGTGAGTGGCACGCCAACGAAAGCCAGACCTTGCAACTGAGCGCTCATGGCGTACATCACAAAGCCGGGCACGGGCGCCAGCACGCAAGCACCGGGCACATTGCAGGCCAGCGACAGCAGCGAGATCAATTCGTCCGAGCCATTGCCCAGCATGATGTCAAAGCCGTCGGGCATGCCGGCGTAGTCGGCCAGCGCGCGGCGCAAGTCGTTGACACGGCCGT
>CANFSO010000008.1 GCA_947449895.1 Comamonadaceae bacterium | reverse complement strand
TCACGCCAGGGGCCAGCCGCGCCAAAGCGCTCACTGCTTGCGGCCCCTGCAAGGCCAGCAGCGCCATCTCCGGCATGGGGATGATCTCGCAAAGGTTGCCGATTTTTTGTTGAATGTGAGCGATGTCGCCAAGCTTGCAGGCACCATTGACGATCAGGAAAAGGTCCCCGCCGTGGCCTACATCCCGGTTGACAAACATCAGGTCATCGATGATGCCGCCCGCGTCGTTCAGCAAGAGTCCATAGCGTTGTTTGCCGGCCGCTAAGCCCATCACATCCATGGGGATCAGGCTCTCCAACGCGGTGGCGGCGTCTGTGCCGACCAAGCGCAGCTGGCCCATGTGGGAGACGTCAAACAGGCCGGCGGCAGTGCGCGTGTGCAGGTGCTCGGCCATCAGTCCGGCCGGGTATTGCACCGGCATGCTGTAGCCGGCGAACGGCACCATGCGGGCACCGAGTTCTGCATGCAAGGCGTGCAGTGGGGTGTTCAACAGGGTTTCAGAAACAGAGGCGGTCACAGGCGGTTCTCCGGGGGGCAAAGCGCGGCATGGCGCGGAATCCATGACGCATCATGGGCTGCCCCTTCTGTCCACTTTACCTGAGAGATTCGCCCGGCGATGCAGGCTTGCTCCTTCGGTGGACCGTCTCGAACAACGGCCTCTCTCCAGATGGGAACGCCACAGAACAGCTGGGCTGCGCGGTGACGGTTGTCAGTCCTTTGGCCTGAGCGTTCAGCGAACCATAAAGGGTTCGGTTGCGCCTTCGGCGGTTCTCAGTTTAGAACTCTCTCCTGACATTTAAATTGTAGCGGCAAGGCGTGACCCCGGCTATTGATGACGTATTTTGTTAAGCGTGCGTCTGCCTGTCAGTCGCAGCTGTTTTTGTCCTACATCTGCTGAGTTTTGGCGTCGGAATAATCTGACATTTGACAAACATAAGAGCGCGAGAAGGCAGAGCATGTTAATCAATCCGCAAGCCGAAAATCCATCTCGCGTGGTCCGAACACTGCCATGGTTCGCACAATGGCATGAACCTTCACTTCAGGCTGAACAGGAGAGACGCAGACTTGCCGGTCGCTTGACTATGTTGCTTGCGTTGCGTTTACGAGGCTGAGGATTGATGACAACAGGTTCATCAGTCAATGGGGCTGCAGCTTGGCTAGAAGGACGCAAACCACGCGACGCTGGTTTGGGACGAAGTCATGTATTTCGTGTCATTGAAGCGGTTTTAGATCCTCTCATTCTGGTGCTCACGCTGTGGATGTTGGCGATCTATTGGAATGGCCGCATGACATCGGCGTATCTGATCGTCGGGGTGATTGTTTTCTCCTTGTCATTTCCAGGCGCATCGCAATTGCGTATGCCCGTTAAGAGAATGATTTTCAATGTCTTTTTTAACTGGCTCTGGGTGGCCGGACTGCTGCTGACGACAGGTTTTTTGACCGGCTACATCACCTCATTTTCAATGAACGTCGTAGGCCACTGGATGTGGCTGGCACCCTTGAGCCAGGTGTTTGCGCACCTGACATTGCGCCGTCTTGCGCCGCAGTTGATTCGCATGCAAGGGGCGTTGCCGCGAGCCGTGATTGTGGGGATGAATCCACAGGGAGAGGCTTTGGCGCGTGGCATCACGGTGTCTGAGTACGCCGGTATCACATTACTTGGTTTTATCGACGACCGAGGCGATGAGCGGTGCGCCCATCCGGATGAATTCAAGTTGGTCGGGAAAATCAACGAGTTACCCGATTTCGTTAAAAGAAACAGGGTGCAGTCTATTTATCTGTCACTCCCCATGACGTCCCGACCACGCATTTTGCAGGTGCTTGATGGACTGAAAGACACCACGGCATCGATCTACTTTGTGCCAGATATGTTCATCACTGATCTGATTCAGGGACGCAGTGATTCAGTCTGCGGTGTCGCGGTGATCTCGGTTTGTGACACGCCGTTCAGGGGATACAACGGATTTCTCAAAAGAGCCAGTGATGTGTTGTTGGCATCACTGATCTTGCTGCTGATCTCTCCCTTGTTGGCGCTCGTTGCCATCCTTGTGAAGCTCGACTCGCCTGGTCCGGTTTTCTTCAAGCAGCGGCGTTACGGGCTGGATGGTGAGGAAATTGTGGTCTACAAATTTCGTTCGATGGTGGTCACGGAGGACAGTGATCAGATCGTACAGGCGAAAAAAAATGATGCACGGGTCACCTGCCTCGGGGCTTTTCTTCGTCGTACCTCGCTCGATGAATTACCGCAGTTTTTGAATGTCTTGCAAGGCCGCATGAGTGTGGTGGGTCCGCGTCCACATGCGGTAGCGCACAACGAACTTTATCGAACCCTGATCAAGGGCTACATGGTTCGGCACAAGGTCAGACCCGGCATCACTGGCTGGGCCCAAGTGAACGGTCAGCGAGGCGAAACAGACACCTTGGACAAGATGCAGGCACGCATTGACTTTGACATGGACTACTTGCGCAACTGGTCTTTGCAGTTAGATCTTTACATCATTTTGAAAACGATTCGGCTCGTCTTTAAAGACAGCACGGCTTATTGAGCCACCGATTTATTTGATTCACACAGCCACTCAACTTGAACCACAGTGAGGAATACTCCCATGTCACCAGTAGCCAGTTCAGCGTCTATCACTCAGCCGTCATTTTCATTTCCACTCAGCCTGCTGGGCCTCCTGTTGTCTGTTGCCACACCGACGCTAGCGCTGGCGCAGCAGAGTCCGATTGATCCAAACTGGGTGCAGCAGCCGCGGCTGCCCGATCTACCGCCGTTGAGAAATCAGTCACAGCTGCCCGAGACGATGCAGTTCCGTCTTGGGCAAACACTTGAGCATGACAGTAATATTTTCAGGCTGCCCGACAGTTCGACTCGGCAGGCAGACACTTATGGTGTGACGACGCTTGGAATGAAGCTTGACAAGCGCTACGGTTTGCAGCGCGTTGAACTGGATGTGAACGCGCAGGACTACCGCTATAAAAATAATTCATCGCTCGACTTCACTGCGATCAATTACGCAGCAGCTTGGCGTTGGAATCTCACGCCGAGGTTCGTTGGTAACGTGACAGCTGACAGGAGTGAGTACATTGACAACTCATCGTTGGTGCAAAGCACGGGTGTTGTTAATCACCGTAGCGAGGATACCCAGCGCGTCGATGGTGAGTATGAATTAGGCAGCGCTGTTCGCTTGTTGGGCGGCGTATTTGACAGAAGCGTTAAAAACAGCGGGGCGGCGAGTGCTGTTTCCAACACAACAGTGGCCGGGGGTGAAGTCGGTGCCAAGTATGTCTTTCTCACTGGCAACGCATTGGCCTACCGATACAGAAAAGGCAATGGCGAATACGGTGGCTTGCCCGTCACAACCTTGCCATCCAGACATTTTTCTGACGTGGAGCATGAGTTCAGTTTTGACTGGATCCCATCAGGGAGCACAGCTGTGCAGGGGCGCGTGGCGCACATAGAACGCAAGCGTGACGAAACTGCGGGCAGTGAGTTTTCGGGTGTTGTTGGTCGCGTTAACGTCAATTGGGTCGTCACTGGCAAGACCCGCATCGAGGCGGGGGTGATCCGTGAAATTTCCAGCTATCAGCCCAGCGCCATTATTCCCAGCTACTTTGTCGGCGGGCGTGTCTACATCAGCCCGGTTTGGAATCCTACGGAGAAAACAGCTATTCGCCTGCGGTTAGACCAGGGCTTGCGGTACTACAAAGGAACCTTGGAGCCAGGTTTCAGTGGGCGACGCGACACCCTGAGTCAGGACGGCTTGAGTGTCGAATGGGAGCCACGTCGGAACGTCAAACTCGTGGCGTCATTGGCCTACGACAAACGTAGCTCGACGATTCAGAACCTTGATTACAAAGCCAATTTACTGGGACTTTCAGCGCTTGTGAAATTCTGATGGCGCCTCATGCGCAGGGGACTGGTGCTTTTTTAAATTTTGACTGACTCGATGACTGGGATGAGGTGACTTGATGAAATATCTGATTCGTCATACGTTGATGGCTTTTTGTTTCTGCGCTGGAGTTGCTGCTGATGCGCAAATCAGTGCGCCGGTCGTGATTGCGCAGGACTATCGGCTCGGAGCCGGCGATTCGATCGGGGTGCAGGTTTTTCAGAATCCGGATTTAGCGGTCGAGGCGCGGGTATCTGAGAGCGGGATCATCAGTTATCCATTGATTGGCAATGTTCAGATTGGCGGTTTGAGCTTGGCCGATGCGGAAAAAAAAATCGCTGATGCGCTACTTTCTGGCGGGTTCGTGCGTTCACCGCAAGTCAACATCATCCTGAAGCAAGTGCGCGGCAATCAGGTGGCGGTGCTCGGTCAGGTGAATCGGCCTGGACGTTTTCCGTTAGAGACGGGCAACACACGGGTCAGTGACATGTTGGCTACGGCAGGCGGCGTAACGCCCACCGGTGACGATGTGCTGATCCTCACCGGCCATCGGCAGGGGCAGGCATTTCGCCGGGTGATTGACATACCCGGCCTGTTCCTGAATCAAAAACCTGAAGATGACATCGTGTTGGCTGGCGGTGACACGCTGTACGTTAGCAAGGCGCCGATGTTCTACATCTACGGCGAGGCGCAACGCCCTGGTCCGTATCGCATTGAGCGTGGCATGACGGTGATGCAGGCTTTGGCACAAGGCGGTGGGCCAACGGCGCGGGGTAGTCAAAACCGCCTTAAATTGCATCGCCGAGATGCAGCCGGTCAGGTGATTGAAACCGATCCGAGGCTCACGGATGTGGTGCGTCCTGAAGACGTTATTTATGTGCGCGAAAGCATTTTTTAGAAAGTGTGACGCATGTCACTTCATCAATTTTTTCTCATATTGCGGGCGCGATATCGTCTGGCGCTGCTCATCGCGGTAGGTTCTGTTTTATTGGCGTTGGTAGTGAGTTTTTTGCTGCCGCGGCAATACACCGCACAGACCGCCGTGCTGGTTGACATGCGCACGCCAGACCCTGTGGCCGGCGGGTCGTTGGCCGGTGTGGTGGCCCCCAGCTACTTGGCCACGCAAGTCGACATCATCACCGGCGATCGAGTTGCCCAGCGCGTGGTCAGCATGCTCAAGCTCGACGAAAAGGCTGAACTACGTCAACGTTGGTTGGCAGCGACGGAGGGTCGCGGTTCCTTGCAAGTGTGGTTGGCGGACTCACTGCAAAAGCGGCTGGATGTACGCCCTGCGCGTGAGAGCAATGTCATCAATATCAGCTACAAAGGTGGCGATGCTCACAGTACCGCGCAGATTGCCAATGCGTTTGCACAGGCTTACATGGACACCAATTTGGCTCTTAAGACCGAGCCTGCGCGCATTTACGCAGAATGGTTTGACGAGCAGGCCAAGGCGTCGCGCAGCAAGCTTGAAGACGCCCAGTCGCGCCTGTCCGACTACCAGCAAAAAGCCGGCATTGTTACCAGCGATGAGCGGCTGGATTATGAAACCGCCAAGCTCGGCGCTATTTCGGCACAACTCACGGGCGTGCAGGTGGCGACGACGGACAGCCAAAGCAAGCGCAATGCACGAAGCGACAGTGTGGCCGAGGTGATGGACAGTACGCTGATCAATAGCTTGAAAACCGATATAGGGCGCATGGATGCGAAAGTTCAGGAGACCAGCGTCAATCTCGGGCCCAACCATCCGCAGTTGCAGCGTATGCAGTCAGAACTGGCGGCGTTGCGGCAGCGGCTCGTCGCAGAAACCCGCAGCATCAATGCGTCTATCAACACCGCTTATCAAGTCGGTAAAGACAGAGAGCGCGAACTAATGGGCGCCGTTGCATCCCAGAAATCGCGCGTTTTGAAGTTCAACAAAGATCGCGATGAACTCAACGTCTACCGTCGCGATGTCGAGGCGGCCCAACGCGCTTACGAAGAGGTGAGTAAAAACGCGTCTCAAACGCGGCTGCAGAGTCTGACCAATCAGACCAATGTCGTCAGGCTTAACACCGCCATTGAGCCGCTGAACCCATCCAGCCCAAAAACGGTTTTGAACTTGTTGATTGCAGCCTTTTGCGGGACGCTGTTAGGCATCGCTTGCGTGTTGTTTTTGGAGTTTAAAAATCGCCGAGTGCGTTCAGTTGAAGACATCACGGCCATATTGGAACTGCCGGTTTTGGGACGGATCAGCAGTGCGCGAATGGTGATGTCTAAGTCTGGAAATCTGCGCTTACCGGGACCGGGTCGACTGGCACTTGGTGCGGTCAAGCTTGGAGATGGAAAAACGATATGACCCTCAAGCACCCTCTATTTGTTCGGTCAGTTCCGCTGTCAGTCCCCAGTAAACCGGCCACCGGCTCAGGCCGATGTATTGGCGATATTTTGGTCGAAGCTGAGCGTTTGTCGTGCGTCGATGTCGACCGGATATTGTCGTTTCAGCACAGCACCCATGTGCGGTTTGGTGATGCCGGCCAAGCCTTGGGACTGCTGACGGATGACGATGTGCGCTATGCCTTGTCGGTGCAGTTCGATTACTCGTATTTGACTGAAGACTGCAAGCTCAGTCGTGAACTGCTGGCGGCTTATGAACCGGCCAGTCAGGTCGTGGAGGATCTGCGTGCGTTGCGTAGCCAGCTGATGTTGCGATGGTTCGACACCAGTTCTGATCGCCGTGGTTTGGCAATTTCGAGTGCCAGTCAGGGCGAGGGACGAAGCTATTTGGCCGCGAATTTAGCCATCGTATTTTCACAATTGGGTCTACGAACCTTGCTGATAGACGCTGACTTGCGCGGACCCAGGCAGCACAAGTTGTTCAACCTCGGTGCGCGCGCCGGTTTGTCTGACATGCTGGTGGGTCGAGCTGGTTCTGATGCCGTTGTCAGCATCCCTGAGCTGCATGATTTGTCGGTGTTACCTGCCGGCGTGATTCCACCGAACCCACAGGAATTACTGGGGCGCAATCATTTTTCGACCTTGTTGCAGTCGATGGGCGAAATTTTTGATGTCATCATCATCGACACCCCCGCTGCCAGTGCTTACGCTGATGGGCACACTGTTGCTGTGCGAGCGGGTGCCGCTTTGTTGGTGGCTCGCCAAGGCCGTAGTTCCGTACCGCAGATGACTCAGCTGACACAGGGTCTGCGCGAGTTTGGCGTGACGGTGCTGGGTTCAGTGCTCAACGATGTCTGAATCAAACAGTGCGGTGTTTCACCCACCTGCCAGCCTGCGATGGTGGGCCACGGTGGGTGTGGTGGTTATCGCGTTGGGCTTGTATTTTGGCGGTGCCCTGCCCGTGGCCGTTGACTTGTTCACCCCACCGTGGGATCTGTTGGCACATGCCACCTTGTTTTCCGTTGTTGCGGCGACGATGGGCGTGGCTTCGGGCGCGCGTGGTTGGCGCTTGCTGTTGTTCGGCTTGTTGGGAGCGCTGGCGGTGGGTTCGATGGACGAATTACACCAGTTGCGCTTGCCGGGTCGACACGCTGGCTGGGACGACCTGCTCGCTGATGTACTGGGTGGCTCTCTGGGTGTTTTTTGTTTAGGGATGCTCTACCGTTTGGCCGATGGCGATGCATGGCCCAACCGTTGGCAGGCCTTGCTGGACAAAATTCTGCGTGTACCTGTGGACGCTGATGAGGCCCGCTTACTGCGACAGCTTGCTCAGCCGACACGGCCTACCGTGCTGGCTTTTGTTAACGCGCACGCCATGAATTCGGCTGCACACGATGCGGATTTTTTTGACTCGCTGATCGCTGCAGACATGTTGCTGCGCGACGGCTCTGGCATGTCGGCACTTTTTAAAATGCTGGGCATGGCGCCAGGGCAGAACCTCAACGGCACCGATCTGATCCCGCGACTGATTCGTCAATTCAATGGTCGCGCAATTGCATTATTGGGCACCCAAGAGCCGTATCTGACGCGGGCTGCAGGTGCATTGCAGGATGACTTTGATCATGACAGGCGCGCTGCCAAAGCGCACGGTTTTATGGGTGCGAACTACTATTTGGCTTTGGTTCGGGCGCATGAAAGCCATCTGATTGTGTTGGGCATGGGCATGCCGCGGCAAGAAGAAGTGGCCTGTGTTTTGCGTGATGCTCTGACCCAGCCGTGTCTGATTGTGTGTGGCGGTGCGATCATCGACTTCTTGGGTGGTAAGACCCCGCGTGCACCGGTCTGGATGCGCCGCCTTGGCTTTGAGTGGCTGTATCGGCTTGCGCAAGAGCCGACGCGCTTGTTTCGGCGCTACGTCCTGGGGAATCCTATTTTTCTGCTTCGCGCTTTGCGACTCAGATGGGCTCAACAGCGCTGACCGTTACGGAGTTGTAGTCGCTTGACTGACTCTGGGCCGAGGTGCCGAAATGGCGTTGGTGCAGACGGGCCACTTGTGAGAAAAACCGTTGCACAGAAAAATTTTGAGCATACAGTCGCCGACCATTGTTTTCTAGAGTCTGTCGGAAAACGGGGTTTCTGAGAACGCGCTGCAATCCTGCTGCCAAGCCGCGTTGATCACCCGGCTGCACCAAAACTGCGTTGACGCCATCGGTGAGAACAGCGTCGATTTCACCGACCGGGCTACACACCACGGCGACACCGTTGGCCAGCGCTTCCAGAATGACCAGTGGCAGGCCTTCGTCATAGGAGGGCAGCACCAGTACGTCAGCGGCAGCCATCAGGCGCGCTACCTCGGGCTGGCCGACCCAACCTGAAAAATGCACCAAGTGCTTCAGCCCCAAAGCATTGGCTCGTGCCTGATAGCTCGCCACATCACCGCCACCGACTATCTGAACTTCCACTTGGCGTCTGTCGAAGCCGGGCAGGGCCAATGCCGCCAGCAAGTCAGACACCCCTTTTCTTTCGGACAGATTGCCGACGAACAAGACGCGTTGCACGGCATCAGGGTCTGACCGGCGTCTGGTTTCAGTTGGTTCCGGCACACCGTTGTTGATGATCTCCACACGCTGCACTGGCACACCGAGTTGCTCAATGACAAACTGCCGGCTGACCGGTCCCAGCACCACACAACTTTGCGGCAGTGAGAAAACCCAGCGCGTCAGCGCCTGCAACGGCCGGGGTAGGCTAGGGTAAAAATGATGCAATTGGGCCGCGTGTAAATGCAGCACGACCGGCACCCCCAGCGCCCGGCTGGTGACGATCACAACGCCTTTGCGGAACAGGCTGAGCCGTTCTGCCATGTTCACGTGCACGCCGGCTAACTCGCCTTTCAGTCGGTACATCAGCAGCTTGCCAAGCGCCTGCGTCAGCACCCATAGCGAGGTCAGCGCACTGCCGTCACCACGGGTGTCCAGTAGGCGCAATTCAGCCGCTTCAGTGTTGGGCGACAAGGGCTGGACCTGCGACTGCACCAAATAGTCTGCGACCTTGAACATACCGCCGCCTTTGGGTGTGGATGGGCCGGCGATGAAGATGATGCGTCGCTGATGTTGGGGCATTGCAGGGTGCGGTAAGGCGTCAGTGGGCATGTCAGCTTTCTGGTCAGGTTGTCGATGCAGTCGTTGATGTGGTGCTTGGGCGTGGCTGAATGGGTCTCGCATCCTGCAACAGGCGGCTGTCGGCGATGGGTTGTGAAAAGCGGGGCTTTTTCAGCAAGCCGCGGACCATGCCGGCCGCATTGAAGCACCAGGCGATCACGGCATACACTCCGCACGACAGCGAGCGCTTACGCCAGGTCATGAGTGCCAGCGGTGCCAGCAGCAGGGTGGTCACAGCGAAGGCGCGAGAAGTGGCGGATGCCGGCAACCAGAGCAGTGCCAACAAGACCGCCCACCACATCAACACTGCGGTGTAGAGACGGATTTCGCGGATCTCCTGAACAGCCAATAGCAGCCGTTGCCGGGGCCCACGTGCGCTGGCTCGTAGCAACTCACCGAGTCCACAGAGGTAACGGCTGCGCCAACGCCTGAGCAGCAGCTGGTAAGGCGGGGTGTCATGGCCGTAGTGGCTGACCGCATCGAGCGGCAGGCGCCACAGGCCCCAGCCCCGTGTGCGCAGGCGAGCGGCCAAATCAAACTCTTCATAGCTGTGCAAATTGCGGTCAGAGAAATAGCCGACGGCCTCAATGGCGCTGCGCCGGTAGAGGCCACCGCAGTCGAGCCGACCCGAAGCGCCGGACTTCTCTTGCGTCCATTGTTCATGGCGCCTCTGGTATTCGGGGCCGTCGAGGTTCATTTCCAGCACACGACCACCGACGCCAGCGATGTCGGGGTGGCTGCGCATGAACGTCAAGGCTTGCTCTAAAAAACCGTCAACGAGCTGCATGTCGCCGTCGACCAAGTACAGAAATTCGCCGCATGCCGATTGATAACCCAGTTGCGGGCCGACGCCACAACAACGCTCGTCAGCATGCACCAGTTGAACAATACGGACGGGATAGTTGCGGGCTATGTCCACCGTTCGGTCGGTCGAGCATGAGTCGGCCAAAATCACTTCTCCGCCGACGACTTGGACGGCACGCAGCGCGCTTTCAAGGGTGGCAGCGATGCACTCTTCCTCGTTAAGCGCTTTGATGATGATGGACACCTGACAAGGATGGCCGGCGTTGGGTGGGGGCTGCCCGCCACTGACAGTGTCTGTAAGGGGGTCATGTCTCATGGTTTCAACTCGTCTGGTTCGTGGTGGCGGGTCTGCTTCGTTGGATACGCCACGCTTGCCAGCGGCTGACCAAGTGGTCCGGAAAAAAAAGTGTCATGGCCAGCGTCAGCCACCAGCGCCGTCCGAGCGCTGCATGGCGTCCGCGTATCAGCCAGCGCAGACCGAGTTTGCGGTTTCCTTCGGTGACTGCCATCCGTGCCAGCGTGACTTCATGCTGGGCCACCAGCCACAGGGCCGAGCGTCGCTGAGCCGTTGTCATTTGTCCCGACAGGGCGCGCTTTCGGATGCGGTCAAAAAATGGCGGTACGTTAGAAATGTTGTGTTGGGAACTGAGGCTTCCCGGAACCAGTTCGCGGTAGGCTACTAGTTGTGCGCAGACCAAAGCGATCGGTGTTTTTGCGCTCAGACGAAACCACAGATCCAAATCTTCTCCGACTGACTCACCCACAGGAAAACACGGCTGCATGGCTTGCAGCCAGTCGCGCCGCACCGCCACTGAGCTGCTGCACAGTGAAGGGCCGCGCATCCAGCGCGTCGGAAGATCGACGATAAGCTCGATCTCGGGTTCACCGTTCAGTATGGGCCAACGGACTGGCCATGCGCCTTCGGTGTGTGGGAACCGCAAAAAATCAGTGGCCACAGCTCCGGCTTCTGGACAGGCTCTTTGAGCTCGCACCAAGGCGGCCAAAAAATCGGGATGTTGTAAATCATCGGCATCTAAAAAAGCCACCCAATCTCCGCGTGCCTCTGTAATGCCTCGGTTGCGTGCGGCCGAAACCCCGGCATTGACCTGATGGATGAGTCGTATCCGGTCATTCGAAAAATCTTTCACAACTTGGGCGCCAACGTCAGTGGAGCCATCATCAATCACCAAAATTTCAAAATCGGTGAAGGACTGCGCCAACACCGATGCGATGGTGTTGCGGATGTAGTGAGCTTTGTTGTAAAGCGGTATCAGGACAGTGAATTTCATGGGCGGAACCGCGCTGTTGCCAAGGGGCCACGTTGCGGTCTGTTCAAAGGTGTTGAGAGCTTGGGCGTTGACATGGCCCTGTTTGAGGTGGCCTTCGCGTGCGCAGCAAGGGGTCTGGCTGCACGCGCTTCTTTGCTTGCAGCCGCTAGCACCAGCAACAGCAGCACATGAATAAACATCTCCGTTGAATAACCGAACATCAGCAGTGGAACCTCGCTGATGGAACGCAACACCAAGGCCAAAAAAAGTGCCAAAGACAAGCCCTGTGTCGTGCGTGTGAAACGCAGCGACAAGATGAGTAAGAGGATCGAATAAAGCACCAAACCGACCCCCCCCACCGTGCCGGCCCGGGACAGCGTGTCCATGAATTGGTTGTGCGCATGCGTGGCATTTGACATGCCAATGCTGGCCCGAAAGGCCTCATCCCAAATGCGCGGACCGTAGCCAAATACAGGGTTGCGCTGCCATTCGTCGAGGGCAATCGCCCAGATGCGGTCGCGTCCGGTGAGAGAGGTCAGCTGCGCGCCCTCCGGTGTATTGATGAAGGCGTCGATGCGTGCGCCCAAGTCACCGAACATCAGTACGCCAGCCAGCATGAGCACGCTGAGCATGAAGCCAACCAGTGTCGTCATGCCGACAGCGGGGCGCATGGGGTCGGACAGCCTGCGCCATAACGCAGGGCCACGCTGGACGACCAGCAGCGTACCCACACAGATGAAGAACGCCAGCCAAGCCGTTTTGGATTGGGCGACGAAAAGGCTGGTCAGTCCGACCGTCCAGGCCAGCCTTTTCAGCCAGAGATGCTGGTAGGGGCGCGCCATCAAGCACAGTAAGCCCAACTGTGACAGCAAGCCCATGCCGACGGGATGCTGCGACAGCCCGGCCAAGCGCGGTAGGCCGGGCAACAGGCCTTGCATGTAAGAGCGATCCAACACGATGTTCGGACTGATTGGCACCAAGAGTAAACCCAGCAACATAAATATGAAAATGGCATCGCGCGTGGCCTTGAGCGCTTGATCACGCTCCAAGCTTGACGCGAGAGTTGCAGCGACCCCGATCACCAGTGGGTAAACGTCATCATGCGACAGTTGTGGGTGAGCACTGAACAGGGCTGGCGCTGCAACCGTGCAAGCCCAAAAGACAAGAAAAGCGATGAGCAGTAGCCATGGCGGCGGCTTCGTGAGGCGCTGCTGCCAGTGCGCGATGATGCGCTCGCCACAGACCGCCAGAATCAACAGCGAAATAAGCGGTTGCAGGATGCTCATCAGCGGGTGGGTGACGCTGGAAACAGCATGTTCCTCCATCAGGAAGTTACTGCTCATGTCACGTCCCGACAGCAGACTGCCGGCGGCCACAGCGACAAGCATGGCGTAAAAAATAAAATGCATGAACCCCTGTTCGCGCCGAGAACTGAAGTGAACGGTACTCGCCATGCTGATCGCGGCGATCAGCGCCGCCAATATGGCGCCGCCGATCAGAACCAGAGTGCTCAGTGTGTTGTTCATGGCGATTGTGTGGCGTTTTAAATTCGCTGCTCGCCGATGCTATCGGTGCGTGGCGGCAAGCCGTGACGGTAAAAAAATGTGCTGAATTGCGGCAGAAATCGAAGCACCATGTCGATCGTGGCTGCGCCCAGCAGCTGAGGTTTCAGCATGATTGGAATGCTGACTGCGCACAGGCTCAGCAGGCCGCTGACCAGCAGTGACAGCCACGCACTGTCAAAACCAATCGTAGCGTGATGCCCTGACCAAACGCCTAGGCCGCAGAGACCGCTAAGCAGCAATCCGCGGCAGGTATGCGTCAATAAACTAGACCAACGCAGTTGCAGTACCCGCATGGCAGCCAGACTCATCACCAAAGCCCGCGACACCAGCAAGGCCGCAGCAACCCCTGCCGCACTGCGCAACCCTTGGCCAGCGAGGGCATAAAAACCGGCAGCGCCGAGTAGCACCAGTGGCACTTGAAGTGCAAACTCTAAGTGCTGGCGGCCGGAATTCCAAAGCACGGGTGTCGACAAACCCCACACCACATAAGCCGGCATACAGACAAATAATATTTGAAGTACCCAACTGGCGCCATGCCATGCCGTGCCGTACAACAAGCGCACCAAATCATCGGAAATCAAGGCCAGAAAAACAAACGCCGGTAAGACCAGCACAAGCACTGTCGCCAACATGGTCTGGTAAATACGGCCCATGCGCGGTAGCTGATTTTGAAGTTGTGCACCCGCCGCCAAGAATGCGGGTTGCAGTGCGCCAAGCAACAGCGAGTTGGGCAAAGTAGCCATGTTGTAGGCCACGTTATAAAGGCCCAGCGCTTGGGTGTTCAGCAGGCGGCCAATCAAAACACGGTCCATGTTGTTGAGCACCCAATTAACGATGTTGGTGACGAACACTGTGCGCCCCGTGCGAATGGCCGTGGCGGCACCGGCACACCAAAACAGGGGCCGTAATGGGTGTGGTTTTAACGCGTAGCTAGCGATGAGCACGACACCTGCCTGGACCAGCCAAGCAGCCACTAAGGATGCCTCACCCCCGCCCAGCAAGGCCGTCGGAACGCCGACCAGTAAGTAGCCAGCGCCGTAGCTACCGACCTGAATCATTCCGATGGCCCGAAAGTTGAGATCACGTTGCAACAGATAAGTTGAAGGCCCTGCCGCGGCAGTCAGCGCGCAAGCCAAAGACAGCCATTGAATGACGAATTGCGCCCGTGGTTCCCTAAAATAGGCAGCCAACCCAGGGGCTAGAAAATAAACACCGGCCATGGTCAATAGGCCGACGATGACTTGCCATGTCAACGCAAATCGAATGTCTTCATGCTGCACGGTGGGGCGTTGCAAGAGGCTCCAGCTGAAACCGAAGCTGGTCATAAAACCAGCGAAGGTCAGCACCACCATGCCGATGGCGAAGACACCAAAAACCTCTGGCCCCAAGATCCGTGCCAGCATCACCTGCCCGAACAGCTGAAGAATAAAACGGAAGAGCGTCGAGGCGGTTCCCCACTTCACTGCCGCCACGCCAGAGTGGCCTAGTCCGCTCATACTCATAACTTTCGGGAGCGGGTACGACGAAACGCAATCGTCGCCATCACGATCAAGCTCGTGAGCAGCGTGCTGAACGTATTCAAGCTGCCTTCATCTTCAAGTTCGGGCTTGAGTTTTGTGGGACTCACAGATGCGGGTGTGTTGGAGATGACGGCGGGGCTAGGTGGGGTGCTGTTGACTTTCATCAGATCGCCACCTTGCATCCTTTGAGTTGCGCTAGGGATTTGAGCCGTGTGTGCTGGCAAGTCGGTTGCGGTGACTGCTGTCAAGATGCCGGCAGTGGTCACGGTAAGCAGTACCCGGCGCATGAGTAAGAGTCCTTTGATGAAATTGATGCCGCCCACGAGTCCAGGACGCTTTTTTAAATACGATAAGCATCGATTTTCGATTTTCTTTGAGCAAAAGCTGTCAGCGCAGGCCTACTGCCTGCGTGGGAATTCTGATGTCCGCGCCAACCTACATCTCGCTCATCTGGATAAATAGACGCCCCAAAAAAAAAGCGCCTGCTACCGTATTGGCAGCAGGCGCTTTAGGCGCGGTGAAGACTGTGGTCAGTTACATCGTGTCGATGAAACTGCGCAGTTTGTCGCTGCGACTTGGGTGCTTGAGCTTGCGCAAAGCCTTGGCTTCGATTTGACGAATCCGCTCGCGGGTCACGTCGAACTGCTTACCGACCTCTTCCAGCGTGTGGTCGGTTGACATTTCGATGCCGAAGCGCATGCGCAGCACTTTGGCTTCGCGTGGTGTCAGGCTGTCGAGGATGTCCTTGACGACATCGCGCAGACCCGCTTGCATCGCCGCTTCGAGGGGGGCGGTGTTAGCCGCGTCTTCGATGAAGTCGCCCAGATGTGAATCGTCGTCGTCACCGATCGGCGTTTCCATCGAGATCGGCTCTTTGGCGATCTTCATGATCTTGCGGATTTTCTCTTCCGGAATCTCCATCTTCTCTGCCAAAACGCTGGCGTCTGGCTCAAAGCCGAACTCTTGCAAGTGCTGGCGTGATAGGCGGTTCATCTTGTTGATGGTCTCGATCATGTGCACCGGAATACGGATGGTGCGGGCTTGATCGGCGATCGAACGCGTGATGGCCTGGCGAATCCACCAAGTGGCATAGGTCGAGAATTTGTAGCCGCGGCGGTATTCAAACTTGTCGACCGCTTTCATCAGGCCGATGTTGCCTTCCTGGATCAAGTCCAAGAACTGCAGACCCCGGTTGGTGTATTTTTTGGCGATCGAGATGACCAGCCGCAAGTTGGCCTCGATCATTTCTTTCTTGGCGTCACGCGAGTTGGTCTCGCCTTCGTTCATGCGCTTGTTGATGTCTTTGAGGTGGGTCAAAGGCACGACCACGCGCGACTGCAGCTCAGCCAAGTTGGTTTGCAGTTCCTGGATTGGCGGGATGTTACGGGCCATCACCACGGACCAAGGCTTGTTCGCCGCGACTTGTTTTTCAACCCATTTCAGGTTGAGCAAATTGGGTGGGAAATCTTTGACGAAGGTTTCTTGCGGCATACCGCACTTGTCCACAATGATGCGGCGCAGTTCGCGTTCTTTTTTGCGAACGTCGAGCACTTGCCCGCGCAGCAGGTCGCACAGTTTTTCAATTGACTTGGCCGTGAAGCGAACCGTCATCAGCTCATCGCTGAGGGCTTTTTGCGACTTCAAGTAGGTCGGCGTGCCGTAGCCTTCTTTGTCGTAGGTCTTGTGGACTTTTTCAAAGTGTTGGGCAATTTTTTCGAAGCGGCTGAGGGCTTCTTTCTTCAGCTCTTCGAGTTTTTTGGTCAGCGCTTTGGAGCCGCCCTTGCCGTCATCATCGTCTTCTTCATCGAATTCGTCGAAGTCTTCCTCGGCCACGTAATCGTCGGCTTCATTGGGGTTCGAAAAACCGTCGACAACGGTGGAAATGACGATCTTGCCTTCGCGAATTTCATCGGCCAAGCGCAAGATTTCTGCAATCGTGGCCGGACTCTCGGAGATGGCTTCCATCATGCGCATGAGGCCACCCTCGATGCGCTTGGCAATCTCGATCTCGCCTTCGCGGGTCAGCAACTCGACCGTGCCCATTTCGCGCATGTACATGCGGACTGGGTCGGTGGTGCGGCCAAACTCACTGTCGACGGTGGAGAGTGCTGCTTCTGCTTGTTCTTCGGCTTCTTCTTCGGTGGCGACAGTCGAGCCGGTGTTGTTCAGCAGCAAGGTTTCAGCGTCAGGCGCTTGCTCGAACACGGCAACGTCCATGTCGCTGAGCATGTTGACAACCACTTCCAGCGTTTCGGCGTCGACCAGTTTGTCGGGAAGGTGATCGGAAATTTCGCCATGCGTCAGGTAACCGCGCGTCTTGCCGAGCTTGATGAGGATTTTCAGACGCTGGCGGCGCTTCAGCATGTCTTCTTCAGACAGCACGGCTTCGTCGAGTCCGAACTCTTTCATCAAGGCGCGTTCTTTGGACTTGCTGATTTTCATCCGCAGCGGCTTGACCTTTTCAGTCGTCTCGGGCACCGGTTCACCGACCAAGTCGTCTTCGATGTCCGACATGTCTTCATCGCCGTCACCCTTGGATGAGGCCTTTGGCTTGCGGCCGCGTTTGGCGCCTGTGGCTGGCGAGTCGCCTTCGGCGGCTGGACTCTTGGGCGGACGACCTGGTTTTTTCTTGGCCGGTGCTTCTGCAACGGCAGCAACAGGCGCGGCCTTGAGTGCGGCTTCTTTGGCGGTCACTCTGACGGCGACGGGTTTGGCTGTAGGGCTGGTCTTGGACGGCACGGACGTTTCTTTCTTCAGGATCTTCTCGGATTTGACAGACGCTTTGCCCGCTGGGGCAGGTCGGTCAGTCGCTTTGTTGGATATGACGGCCTTTTTGGCGATTTCAACCTTGGCGCTGGGCTTGGTTGAATTCACCGCTGTTTTAACAACTGGTTTCTTGACAGCCGTTTGGGCGACAGGTTTGACGGGCTTCTTGGACTTTTGAACAGGCATGGCGAGCTCCAGGTGTCTTTAAAAACTTTTTCACAACAAAGCGCCTGACGACAGACTTTGCACAAAGTTCCGCCACATCAGCAAAGATGCGTTGAAACTGAGCAGAAATCCATGCGGGCGCAAAAAATGCCCAAACCGGATGGCTGGGCATGGTGGCAAGTTGTTTGGGCGAACATTTGGGATGCAGTCCTTGCGGGAAAAATGGCTCTGTACCAAAGAGGTCCCGTTGTGCGGGGAGCCGGTGCCGGAGGTGCTGCTGTCGCGCTTGCCATAGCGTAAGTATTGGATTATACCCAGATGCTTATTTTTGAGGCACCTTCAAGTCCCTCGAAACCATGTCTTTAGACGGGTTTTTGCAGGGCGGAGAGTTCGCGATAACGCGCCAAGGCCGCTGGGTCGGTGTTGGCGCGCAGGGCCAAGTCCTGCATTTCAACTTGCCGCGCCAGCCGGCTCAACTGGTCCAGAATGCTGCGCACCTCGCTCCAATCGGACTCGATGCCTTCCGGAATTTGCGCCAGTTGGTTGAGCGCGTAGTTCTCATGGGCATGCTCGCGCAAACCTTCACGCAGCGCGGCCCAAGGCTGCGGCCCATGCTCGTGCAACTGGCTTTCAAGCCAGATGAAGAGCGGGCCGTGTGGTGCGGGCAAGCCGGAGAGTAAAGCGTGCTCGTCGTGGTTGAGTTTGTCCCACGCTTGGGACTCGGTCAGCAAGGCGCGCAGTACGCGGTCTTCACGGCTGGCCGACAAAATGCGGCCGGCTATCCGGCGAGGGCGTGCTGCTGAAGCCCGCTCGCCATAGTTGCTGTAAGTGCCTGATGCGCTGCCTTTTTTGCTGGGGAAGCGGTTGGAAAATTGCCCGTCAGAAGGTTTGAATGTCGAGTTGCTGGGACTGCTGGAGCCGTGTGAGTCGTTCGAGCCATACGAGTCGGGCTCGGAGCTGTTGTAGTCGGCGTCATCGCCTGCTGGACCATACGCATAGCTGTAGTCTGGCGCTTCAGGTTGCGGGGTGCGGTCGCCGGCATTTTTAGCGCCGGCTTTGAAGCTTTTGCCGCTGGCGTTGGGATTGCGCGAGCCGCTTTTGTAGGGTGCGGCAGGCTGCCAGAGTTGCAACAATTCACGGCTGTCGATTTGCACTTGGTCGGCGATCTCGGCCAGCAACTGGCGCTTCAGTGCGCCGTCGGGCAGCAAGCTCCACAGCACGCGCGCATTGCTGGCCATGTGGGCGCGCCCTTCGGCGGTGCTCATGTCGCAGGCGTCGCTGGCGGCTTCGATCATGAAGCGGCTGAGCGGCACGGCCTGCTTGACCATGGTGGCAAAACCTTCTTGGCCGTGCTCGCGGATGTAGCTGTCGGGATCGTGTTCGGCCGGCAAAAACAGAAACTTCACGCTGCGCACATCGCTGGCAAACGGCAGGGCGGCCTCTAGCGCTTTGCGGGCGGCGCGGCGCCCGGCGCTGTCACCGTCAAAACTGAAGACCACGGCGTCGGTGAAGCGAAATAGTTTTTGGATGTGGTCGGCGGTGCAGGCGGTGCCCAGCGTGGCCACGGTGTTGGCGAAGCCGAGCTGGGCCAGCGCCACGACATCCATATAGCCTTCTGTTACCAAGGCGTAGCCGTGTTCGCGCAAGGCGGTGCGGGCTTCAAACAGGCCGTAGAGTTCGCGCCCTTTGCTGAACACGGGCGTCTCTGGCGAGTTCAGGTATTTGGGTTTGTCGTCGCCGAGCACGCGGCCGCCAAAGCCAATGCATTCTCCCTTGACGTTGCGGATCGGGAACATGACCCGATCTCGAAAACGGTCGTAGCGTTTGGCTTCGCCGGCCTGATTTTCTTCACCCGGCTCACCGGTGATGACGAGGCCACTGTCGACCAACAATGGGTCGTTGTAGTCGGCAAAAATACTCGCCAAACTGCGCCAGCCTTCGGGGGCGTAGCCGAGGCCAAAGGTTTTGGCGATGTCGCCCGACAAACCGCGTCCTTTGAAGTAATCGACGGCGCGCGGTGAGATTTTCAATTGCTTAGCGTAGGCCGTGGCGGCTTTTTCGAGCACGCTGGTGAGTGTGGCTTGCTGCTCGCGGACCTGTGCGGCCCGAGCCCGGTCTTGCGGGCTGACGTCGTCTTCAGGCACCTGCAAGCCGTATTGCTGCGCCAAGTCTTTAACCGCTTCGACGAAGGTCATGCCGGCATGCTCCATCAAGAAGCTGATGGCGTTGCCATTTTTGCCGCAACCAAAGCAGTGATAGAACTGCTTGGCCGGGCTGACGGAGAAGGAGGGCGACTTTTCGCCGTGGAAGGGGCACAGCCCCATGAAATTGGCGCCACCCTTTTTCAGCTGAACGTAGCGCCCAACGATGTCCACCACGTCAGTGCGGGACAGGAGCTCTTGGATGAATGATTGTGGGATGGCCATGGGTGCAAAAGTCGAGGGATGATTTTAATCGCAAGCCTTGAAACGTCGGTTGATCGGCGGCTGGTCAGTCGCCTTGAACGACGCCTTCGCGGCGCGGGTCGGCCCCACCAAACCAGCCAGACGGGGTTTTCTGAATGGCTTGCAAACCGCTGGTCATGGGTACTTCGCGAACCTGTGCGCCCGTTCGTTTCATCGATTCAACGGTGGTGGCCGGAAAACGCTTGGCTTCCAGCAGCGTTAAGCCGTTGAGGTTGGCAAAGTTGGGCAAGTTGATGGCCTGCTGCGCATCCAACTCCCAGTTGAGCGTGCCGTACAGCAGCTTGGCAGCGTAATGAATGATAAATGCGCCACCCGGACTGCCGCCGCTCATCAGCAACTCCCCCGTCGGCTTGTCAAACACCAGTGTGGGCGCCATCGACGAGCGCGGTCGCTTACCCGGCTCGACCCGGTTGGCAATCGGTCGGCCTTGGGCGTCACTGGGTGTGAAGCTGAAGTCGGTGAGCTCGTTGTTGAGCAGAAAACCTTGGACCATCTGGCGCGAGCCAAACGCGTTTTCGATGCTGCTGGTCATCGCCAGCGCATTGCCATAGGCATCGACGATGCTGATGTGGCTGGTGCCGTGTTCGGGCTGCTCAGGCATGGGTGCGTAACTTGTTTTGACCGCGCCTGGCGTGCCGGCCAGCACCGTTGTCATTCGCACTGGGCCGATCAGCCGCGCCCGATCAGCCAAGTAGCGAGGCTCGAGCAGGCTCATCCAGCTGCCACCGGGCGCTTGCACAAAGTCCGGGTCGGCGATGTATTGGTCGCGGTCGGCGAAGGCCAGTCGCGAGGCTTCGGTGTAAAGGTGCAGCCAGCGCGCGTCTGGTAAGCTGTTCATCAACGGTATGGCTGCGGCTGGGGTGTGGGCCAGAAGCCCCAAGATTTGGCCAACGGCGATGGCGCCGGAACTGGGCGGTGGCATACCGCAGATGCGGTAATCGCGGGCGACTGCCCGATAGTCGTGGCACAGCGGTTGACGTTGAATCGCTCGGTAACCTGCCAAGTCTGCCAGCGCCAGTTGCCCGGGATTCGTCGGGTGCTGCCGGACTTTGTCGACGATGGCTTGGGCAATGTCGCCGGTCATCAATGCTTTTGATCCCTCGTTGGCGATACGCTTGAAAACGCTCGCCAGTTCAGGGTTTTTCAGCAAGTGACCGACAGGCCAAGGCTGGCCAGCAGTGTCATAAAAATACGCTGCGGCGACGGGGTCTTTTTGAAGGTGCACGTCGCTGACCAGCAAGCTGTGCAGGCGTTCACTCACTTTGAAACCTTGCTCTGCAAGCGCAATCGCGGGAGCGAAAAGTTGCGCCCACGGCAGTTTGCCGTGCTGGCGGTGTGCTGCTTCCAGCATCTGCACGGTGCCCGGCACACCGACGGCGCGGCCACCGACAACACCTTCATAAAAACCCAGCGGCTTGCCTGCGGTGTTCAAAAAAAGCGTCTCGTTGGCTGCGGCCGGAGCCGTCTCGCGACCGTCAAAGGCCTCAGTGATCATGCGCTGGCCATCGTGATGCAACAAGAAAGAACCGCCGCCGATGCCGCTCGATTGCGGCTCGACCAGACTCAGCACCATTTGCACTGCGATGGCGGCGTCGACTGCTGAGCCACCGGCGTTGAGGATGTTGTAACCCGCGTCGGTGGCCAACGGATGGGCCGCTGCCACGGCAAAGTGCTGGGTCGCCCAGCCGGGTTTGTCGGTGTAGCCCGACGCCTCTTCCGGTTGCAGGGGCGCGGTTTGAATCTCGTCTTGTGCTGTAGGTGATGCTGCACAGGCCGCAAGCAGGGCAGTTAGCCCCGCTGCGACCAGAAACTTCACAGGCGATGTCAAATGGTTCAGTGGCAGAGTGGCGACAGAGAGTCTTAACGCGGTGCCAGGCGGATGGCGCCATCCAGACGAATCACTTCGCCGTTGAGCATCTCGTTTTCAATGATGTGACGGGCCAGCTTGGCGTAGTCTTGTGGTGTGCCTAGGCGCGAAGGAAAGGGCACGCTGGCGGCCAACGAGTCTTGCACTTCTTGCGGCATGCCGAACATCATCGGCGTGCCAAAAATGCCGGGGGCGATGGTCATGTTGCGGATGCCGTTGCGCGCCAAGTCACGGGCAATCGGCAAGGTCATGCCGACCACGCCGCCTTTGGACGCGCTGTACGCAGCTTGGCCAATTTGGCCGTCGTAGGCGGCAACCGATGCGGTCGAGATCATCACGCCGCGCTCGCCGGTTGACTCTGGTTCGTTCTGGCTCATGGCTTCAGCCGCCAAGCGAATCATGTTGAAGCTGCCAATCAGGTTGACCGTGATGGTTTTGCTGAACAAGGCCAGCGAATGCGCGCCGTTTTTACCGACGGTTTTTTCGGCCGGTGCAATGCCGGCGCAATTGATCAGGCCCATCAGCTTGCCGAGCGACACAGCTTTGGCGACGACGGCTTGGCCGTCAGCTTCTTGGCTCACATCGCAGCGCACAAACGCACCGCCGATGTCTTTGGCGATGGCTTCGCCTTTTTCAGTTTGCATGTCGGCAATCACCACCGTGGCGCCGTTGGCGGCCAGCATGCGTGCTGTGCCCTCGCCGAGTCCTGATGCGCCGCCTGTGACGATGAAAACCTTGCCTGCGATGTCCATGAGTGATCCTAAAGGGGTGAGAGGGAATGAAAAGCCAGACGCCTTGATGGACCTGACTTGACGTTTACGTCAAGTCAATTATCACGCATCGGCTGAGCCCAATTCCTTATTTGTAACCGACGCGGTCCAGCATTTGCTGCACCTTGGTCTGGTTGTTGGCCACGGCGCTGATCGGAATGGTTTCTGACTTGAAACTGCCGCCGGTCATGGCTTGCAAGGCTGGGTTGTTGACTTTTACGCTGGCCACGGCTGGCCATTCGTTGTTGCCGTCGGCAAAGTAGTTTTGCGCGGCCGGGCTGGCCAGGTATTCCATGAACTTCACCGCATTAGCGAGGTTTTTGGCGCTTTTGGCCACACCTGCGCCGGCCACGTTGACGTGCGTGCCCCAAGTTTGCTGGTTCGGAAAGACCACGCCGATTTTCTCGACGATGGCCTTGTCTTCAGGGTCTGTCGAGCGCATCATGCGCGCCAAGTAATAGCTGTTGGTCAAGGCCACGCCGCACTCGCCGCTGGCCACCCCCTTGATTTGGTCGGTGTCGCCACCTTTGGGGGCACGTGCCATGTTGGCGACCAAGCCTTTCAGCCACGCCTCTGTTTTGACTTCGCCGAGGTGCTCGGTGACAGCGCCGAAGAGTGACAGGTTGTAAGGGTGCGCGCCTGAGCGGGTGCACAGCAAGCCTTTGTTTTTGGGGTCTGCCAGCGCTTCATAGGTGTCGACGTCGGCCTTTTTGACCCGCATTTTGTTGTACACGATGATGCGGGCGCGGGTGGAAAAGCCGAACCAAGTGGTGCCGTCGGCGCTCGGCTTGGCGCGCAGCTGGGCTGGAATCGCTGCCTCCAACACGGCAGATTTGATGGGGCGAAACAGTCCGTCCATGTCGGCTTTGCCGAGCCGGGCGGCATCGACCAGCAAGACGACATCCGCTGGCGAGGCAGCGCCCTCGGCCTTCAAGCGTGCCAGGATACCGGCGTCATCGGCATCGACACGGTTGATCTTGATGCCGGTGGCTTTGGTGAAATTCCCGTAAAGCGCCTCATCTGTTTGGTAGTGACGGGCAGAATACAGGTTCAGCACTTGCTCTTGAGCTACAACGCTGCCCGTGACGCTCAGCAGGGCGGCGGTGACAAGGCAGGCAAGGATCTGTTTTTTAGGCATGGGTTTGATGTGAGAAAGTTGCGATGGAATTTAGTTTAATGCAAACGCGAATAATTCTCAATAACCCCAAAAGGGAAAGCGCTGGCCTAGGGTTAATGTGCTCGATTCTGGAACCAATGCAGTCCATTTGCGCAGAGCGTGTGCGCCCTGATGCTTTGCCTGCAAACGCTACTCTTAAGATAGAAGTCGTTCTGCGCAGTTTGCTTGGTGGCGCTGTTGTTGGCGCCATGCTGTTGCTGGCGGGCTGTGCCGGTTTGGGTGGCGCGCCAGCATTGCCAGAGGCGTCACCCGTCGTCGCCAAGCGTATGCCGCGTATCGGCTTGGCGCTGGGCGGTGGTGCAGCCAAGGGCTTTGCGCACGTTGGCGTCATCGCCGTGCTGGAAGAAGCCGGCTTGCGTCCTTCCTACATCGTGGGTACGTCGGCCGGCAGCTTGGTCGCGGCACTGTATGCCAGCGGCAAATCCAGCGCTGAATTGCAAAAAGCCGCCTTGGCCATTGATGAAGTCGCTATCACTGACTGGATGCTGCCCTTGGTCGGGCGCGGTATGTTTCGCGGCGACGCGCTGGGCCGCTATGTGAATGAGGCGGTGGGCGGTAGGTTGATCGACCAAATGACTATTCCGCTGGGCGTGGTGGCGACCGACCTTGGCAACGGCCAAGCCATGCTGTTTCGGCGCGGTGACACGGGCACGGCTGTGCGAGCGTCAAGCGCCGTCCCAGGCGTTTTTGTGCCGGTTCGAATCAGTGGCCGTGATTACGTTGATGGCGGCTTGGTGGCGCCGGTGCCGGTGCGTTTTGCCCGACAAATGGGGGCGGAGCTGGTGATTGCGGTTGACATTTCGACAGTGCCCGAAGACAACAACGCCAACGATACCTTGCAAATTTTGCTGCAGACTTTTTCGATCATGGGCAGAAGCATCAACCAGCACGAACTCAGAGACGCAGACATCATCATCAGGCCCTCGCTGGTCGGACTCAAAAGCGCTGATTTTTCCGCCCGACTGAAAGCCATTGAGGCGGGTAGAGCGGCCATGCTCGCTGCGCTGCCGGCACTCCGGTTAAAGCTCGAAGCAGCTTCTGTGGCGCTGCGCTAACACCTACTGACCTACTGCCGTCACAAAAAACAGGCACAAAAAAAGCCCGCCAAGGCGGGCTTTAAACGGGTCTGGAAACGCGAGGTTTGCCGAGGACCCGAGGAGACAACTCAATGAAAATTAACGTTTTTTGGCAACCGGTGCTTTAGCTGCGTTGACAGCGGTGTTGCTCACTGCGGTGAAGTTGGCTTCAGCCATGTCGGTGGCTTGTTTGACGGCTTTTTGGACGGACTCAAATGCATTGTTGGCAGCGGCGACGGCGCTTTTCATGACGGCCATGGCGGTCTCAGAACCGGCAGGCGCATTTTTAGCGGCACCGTCAACCAAGCCCATGAATTTGGATTGGGCTTCTGTGGCTTGGCCTTCAAGGGCTTTGCTGAGCTCTGCGCTGGTGCTGGTGGCGATGTCGTAGAGATGACGGCTGTAAGCGGCTGATTTCTCAGCCAAGGGTTGCATCAGGCCTGCCTGCATAGCCAGCAGTTCTTGCGCGTCTTTGACGCTCATCAGCGCTTGGGTTTGGTTGGCGGTTTCAGCCAAAGCGGCTTTGGAAGCCTGCACATTCAACTCGACCAATTTTTCAACACCTTCAAAGGCTTTGTTGGTCAGACCAAAAAGGGTCTCGAATGTAGCTTTTTGCGATGTCATAACTTGTTCAGCGGTCAACATATTCAAATCTCCTGTGAGTTAAAAAAATAGTTGCTGCTGAATCAGTGGACCATCAGTGGCACCAATTGCTGCACTGCAACATGACCGAAAGTATAGGGGGTCAAATGACGATTACAAGCGGTTTTTGCTGCATCGCACCATTTTAGATGTGCGCCTCTAGGCCGCTCCGACCGGTCTTTTTGAGCGTTTTAATCTCGTTCTGAGGGCTCTCAGAGCGGTGGCTTCAGGCCACAATGTTGAGCTGTCGCGGATAGATTTTGATCTGCGAAAGCCTCTATTTTTTGACAAGCTATTGCTGGTTTATTTTGCAAGCTTATTACTCTGACCACTTTGTATTGCCCTTGCCTGACGGGCATCGCTTTCCCATGGCGAAGTACGCACGCCTGCGCCAGCGTGTCGGTGCCGAGTTGCTCGCGGTGGTTATGCATGAAGCCCCCAGTGCCACGGATGGCGAATTAGCGCTGGTGCACGCACCCGCATACATCAGCGCGGTGGCCAAGGGCGAATTGTCGGTAGTTGCCATGCGTGAAATTGGCTTTCCATGGAGCCTTGAAATGGTCGAACGCTCCCGCCGATCGGCCGGCGCCACTATCGCGGCTGCACGGGCGGCACTGGGTCTGTACGGTGGTGTGCAAACCAAGCCAGAGGGCGTGGCGGCCAACATGGCCGGCGGCACGCACCACGCGAGCGCAGACAAGGGCGGCGGTTTTTGCGTTTTCAATGACGCAGCGGTGGCGGCCCGTTTGATGCAGGCTGAATGGGCAAGACGACATGGCCGGCCGCGTGCGCCACTTGATGTTGCGATCATTGATCTGGATGTGCACCAAGGCAATGGGACGGCCAGCATTTTTCGTGAGGATGACAGCGTTTTTACGCTGTCAATGCACGGCCTGCGCAACTTTCCTTTTCGCAAGGAAGCCAGTGACTTAGATGTTGACTTGCCGGACGGTTGCAACGATGCCAATTACTTGCAGGCGCTTGAGCACGCGCTTGACGACATAGACAGGCGCTTTCAGCCGGGGCTGGTGATTTATCTGGCGGGTGCCGATCCGTTTGAGGGCGATCGGCTGGGGCGTTTGAGTCTGAGTTTCGACGGTCTGGAGGCGCGCGACCGGCGGGTTTTTGACTGGGCTTGGCAGCGTCGCATCCCTTTGGCCATGGCAATGGCAGGTGGCTACGGGGTCGATATCGATGAAACCGTGCAGGTGCAAATGAACACTTATCGTGTCGCCTTGGCGTATTGGGAGAAGTGGCAAGGCAGCACCGCATAAGATGAGGGCACATTCAAAGTGCGCAACAGACGCCTAACGATCCATAAGCCAGTGAGACAAATACAAACATGCCCGATATTTCAAATGAAACTACCTCTGCATCGGGTCATCAGGTCGAGGTGTCTCACCCAGAGTTTTGTGCGGGTCTAGCGGCCGGTCGTTTTCATCTGATTGTGAACCCCGAGAAGGCGCAAAAGTACATCAAGCACCGACTCTTCATCGTCGGTATTGCGCTGCCGATCATCGGCCTTGGCACCGCGTTGAGCTGGTCTGGTTACACCTGGGCCGGTTTGCCGCTCATCGCCATCGGTTTCTTGCTGCCCCGTGTGGTCAAAGCACATGCACCAAAAATTTTGCTGTATCTCGCGCAGCGAGAATTGCGGACATACCGGGACGCACTGGAGTTCGAAATTATGGAAATCCGTTTGCGTTGAACTTTGCATTGAATCAAGCCATCAAGATTGGACAGCCTCAAGTGAGTAACAGCCCTGCAAATACGACGAATGCCGTGAATCCGGTCGATCAAGCCATCATCAGCCGCATGTCTGCACGGGCATTTTTGCCCCAAGCTGTTGACCGGGCAATCATCATGCATTTGTTGGAGGTCTCTAGCCGCGCGCCGTCGGGCACCAATACCCAGCCCTGGAAGGTGTACGTATTGCAAGGCGCGACCCGTGACACGTTGGTCGACAAAGTCTGCAATGCGCATGATGCGATCCGTGCCAATCCGGAGCTTGCGTCTGAGTACAAGGAAGAGTACGCCTACTACCCGGAAAAATGGGTCTCGCCCTACATCGAGCGGCGCCGCGAAAACGGCTGGGGCCTGTATGGACTGCTCGGCATCGGCAAGGGCGACAAAGACAAGATGCACGCCCAGCACCAGCGCAACTACCGATTTTTTGATGCACCAGTCGGTCTCATGTTCACGATTGACCGCGTTTTGAATCGCGGCAGCTTGGTTGACTACGGGATGTTTCTGCAAAACATCATGGTGGCCGCCCGTGGCCATGGCTTGCACAGCTGCCCACAAGCCGCCTGGAATGGTTTTTCTAAAATCATCCTGCCGCACATTGGCGCTGGCCCAGATGAAATGCTGGTCTGCGGTATGGCGCTGGGCTATGCCGACGAGTCGGCCTTGGTGAACACTTTCCACACGCCCCGCGTCAGCGCAGAAGAATTCACCACTTGGGTGGCGTGAGTCCGGACTGAGCCTTGACGTGCCCTGGTTGCGGGTAAAGTCAGGGGTTGCCTTTTTTATTTTCTTTTGAAAGCGTTTTCATGACCATGACCACTACTCCATCAGGCCTCCAATATGAAGACACCGTGCTTGGCACTGGCGCGATTGCCAAGGCTGGCCAAGAGGTCAGCGTTCATTACACCGGTTGGCTGTTCAACGACGGCGTTCAGGGCGCTAAGTTCGACTCTAGCAAAGACCGTGGCCAGCCCTTTGGCTTTTCGCTCGGTGCCGGTCAAGTCATCCGCGGCTGGGATGAAGGCGTTCAGGGTATGTCGGTCGGCGGCACGCGTCGCTTGGTCATTCCTGCTGCGTTGGGCTATGGCGCACGCGGTGCTGGCGGTGTGATTCCGCCAAACGCAACCCTGTTGTTTGAAGTTGACTTTCTCGGTTGATCGTCTCACTGCGTCACCGACTCAAGGCCCACTTTTGCAGACAACGCGGCGCTCGCCCGCGGCACTGCCCCAGACATGATCATCACCAGCCTGCTCGACACCGATCTGTACAAGTTCACCATGATGCAGGTGGTGTTGCACCAATTCCCTGGTGCTCAGGTCGAATACCGTTTCAAGTGCCGTAACGCAGCCAGTCCGGGTGTCAGCCCGCTGGCGCCGATGGTGAGTGAAATACGCGAAGAAATTCGGGCACTCTGCAGCTTGCGCTTTCAAGATGCTGAGTTGGCCTATTTGCAATCTATGCGCTTCATCAAGAGCGACTTCGTGGATTTCTTGGGCTTGTTCCGTCTGAACGAAAAATATGTCACGGTCACGGCCTTGCCGTCAGGCGAAATTGATGTGGCGATCAAAGGCCCTTGGCTGCACACCATCCCGTTTGAAATTCCGATACTGGCCATCATCAATGAGGTTTACTTTCGCAATACCCAGAAGTTGCCCGATCTCTCGGAAGGTCGTCGCCGTCTGGATGTGAAGATTGAGCAGCTCAAAGGTGAGGGCCTGAGTGCACTCAAAATTGCCGACTATGGGACGCGCAGACGCTACAGCCGTGCTTGGCACGAAGAGGTCTTGCGCACGCTGACAGCCCGCCTAGGGGCTGGCACGGCCGGGCAGTTTGCTGGCACCAGCAATGTGCTTTTTGCCATGAAGTTGGGCTTGACGCCGTTGGGGACCATGGCGCACGAATTTTTGCAGGCCTGCCAAGCGTTGGGTCCAAGATTGCGCGACAGTCAGGTGTTTGCCTTTGAGTCATGGGCGAAAGAGTACCGCGGCGACCTCGGAATCGCGCTGAGCGACGTTTACGGCATGAGCGCATTTTTGCGCGACTTCGACATGTACTTTTGCAAGCTTTTTGACGGCGCCCGACATGACAGCGGCGATCCATCCGCTTGGGGCGAACGACTGATTCAACATTACTTGCTCAACCGCGTTGACCCTCGCACCAAGATCCTCATCTTCAGCGATGGCCTGACCGTGCCTAAAACCATTGAGCTGTACCGCCAGTTCAAGGGGCGTTGCCAACTGGCCTTCGGCATTGGCACCAACCTGAGCAACGATTTGGGCTACGAGCCGCTGCAGATTGTCATCAAGATGGTTCAGTGCAATGGGCAACCAGTGGCCAAGGTGTCGGACACACCGTCCAAAAATATGTGCGATGACGTGAAGTATTTGGATTATTTGCGTCAGGTGTTTGAGATTGAATAGCGCACCAGAGGTTTTACGCACTGTTAGCGCAACGACTGAATGATGGGTTTTTATCATGTTGACAGCTCTGATCATTGTTTTTGTTCTGGTTTATGCGGCCATTGTTTTTGAGCACCCGCTCAAAATAAACAAGTCAGCTTCGGCCTTGATAGGGGCCGGTCTGTTATGGACTATTTATGCCGTCTCGACGGGGGGCGATGGCCAAGTCGTCAGCGCGGAGCTCGGCGAATCACTGATGGCTACGGCGCAGATTGTTTTTTTCTTGATCGGCGCCATGACCATCGTTGAAGTGGTCGATTCACACAATGGGTTTGAGGTCATCACCTCGCGCATCAGGACGTCCAAGCTGTCTAGCCTGATGTGGCTGGTCGGTTTTGTTACGTTTTTCCTGAGCTCGATTTTGGACAACTTGACCACGACGATCGTCATGGTCTCACTGATGAAAAAGTTGCTCGACAAGCGCGAGGATCGACTGTTCTTCGCCGGCATCATCATCATTGCCGCGAATGCTGGTGGCGCTTGGACTCCGATCGGCGATGTGACCACGACCATGTTGTGGGTTGGCGGACAAATCACCACATTGGCCATCATGAAGAGCGTGTTCATTGCCTCCATGGCTAACTTGCTGGTGCCTTTGTTCGCTGTCGCGTGGGTGTTGCGCGGCAAGGTTGTGGAGGCGCCTGTGCGTTTAGCGAGCAGCGAGGGCTTTGCGCAAACTACGGCTCTCGAGAGAAATTTAATGTTTTGTTTGGGGCTTGGCGTGTTGGTGGCCGTGCCCATTTTTAAGACTTGGACTCAACTGCCGCCTTTTATGGGAATTTTGTTGGGACTGGGAATTCTTTGGATGGTTGGCGATTTGTTGCATCGACATAAGCAGGACGATCAAAAAGAGCGCCTGACCCTTGTCAGTGCGTTGTCGCGCATCGACATGAGTTCTGTCACCTTTTTCATCGGCATTCTGCTCGCGGTTGCTGCGCTGGAGCACACCCACATCTTGACGTCGATTGCTGTCTGGCTGGACAAAGAAATCGGGCGCCAAGACATCATCGTCATGCTGATCGGGGTGGTCAGCGCCGTGGTTGACAACGTTCCTTTGGTGGCGGCGTCAATGGGCATGTACAGCTTGACCCAATACCCTCCGGACAGCTTTCTGTGGGAGTTTATGGCCTATTGCGCTGGCACCGGGGGTTCGATTTTGATCATCGGTTCGGCTGCTGGCGTGGCCGCCATGGGTATCGAAAAAATTGACTTCATCTGGTACATGAAGAAGATAAGTCTCTATGCACTGCTCGGTTATTTTTCAGGTGCATTTCTCTACATACTGCAATACAACTTGACTCACTAAGGAAGAAATATGAAACATCGAATTCTTGTCGCACGAGCCGTTTTTCCTGAAATCATCGAGCGCCTGTCGCAGCATTTCGAAGTTGAATCGAATCAGACCGACGTGGTCTGGTCAAAGGCTGAACTGATTGAGCGCTTGAAAGGCAAGCAGGGTGTTTTCACAACCGGTGGCGAACGGATTGACGGCGAGGTTCTGGCCGCTTGCCCCGAGCTCAAGATCTGCGCCAACATGGCGGTGGGTTACAACAACTTTGATATTGACGCCATGACTGCAGCAGGTGTGCTGGCCACCAATGCGCCCGATGTCCTGACTGAAACCACTGCTGATTTTGGCTTTGCCCTGTTGATGGCGACGGCCCGCCGGATCAGCGAAAGTGAGCATTATTTACGCGCTGGCCAATGGACCAAGTGGAGCTTTGACATGTTTGCTGGCTCCGATATTCATGGCTCGACGCTCGGCATTTTGGGCATGGGCCGGATTGGCCAAGGCATTGCCAAGCGCGGCGCACATGGCTTCGGTATGAAGGTGATTTATCACAACCGTTCACGACTCGATAGTGCGCTTGAAGCTGACTGCAAGGCCCGTTATGTCAGCAAGGAAGAGTTGCTGAAGACCGCGGACCATGTGGTGTTGGTGGTGCCTTATTCTGCTGCGTCTCATCACACCATTGGTGCGGCGGAACTGGCGTTGATGAAGCCAACGGCAACGCTGGTGAACATCGCTCGCGGTGGCATTGTGGATGACGCGGCGTTGGCCAAAGCGCTGAAAAACAAGGTCATCGCGGCTGCTGGTTTGGATGTGTTTGAAGGCGAGCCGAAGGTGCACCCAGATTTGCTGACAGTGCCGAACGTGGTGCTGACCCCGCACATCGCCAGCTCGACGATCCCGACCCGGCTTGCCATGGCGGCTTTGGCGGCAGACAACTTGATCGCCTTTTTGAGCGGTAAGCCACCCCTCACGCCACTCAATGCCGCAGTGCTTGAGCGTCGGTAAGTTACTTTTTTAGTGAGCACGTTTCAGCGCTAGCGCGTTAGACCGTTGATAAGGGCCTTCATGTCGGATGTGTTCGCGTGGTTGTTGTTGGTGCTGGCCGTTGTCAGTGTGTTGCTGCTGCTTGCATTGCTGGTCATTCAGCTTCGCAGGCGGACTGAAGACCCGCAAAAAGTATTGAACGAGCTGGCGAGTCTGGCCTCGGCTAACGAGCGGCTGGAGCGAGAGCTGCGCACGGAGGTGCAGACCAGTGCGCGAGGCACCCGTGCTGAGCTGACGCAAGGGCTGTCGCTTTTTCAGCAAGCGTTGCTGGCCCAGTCTAGCGATGTGGCGCGCACGCAGAACGAGCAGATTGACTCTTTTCGCATGCAACTGGGCGCCATGCAGCAGCATGTGTCTGAGACGCTGCAGCGCTTTTCTGATGGCTTGAACGAACAATTGCGGCAGGTTGCAGAGGGCAACGAGCGCAAGCTCGGCGAAGTGCGTCTGGTGGTTGAGCAGCGGCTCACTGCCTTGCAGGAAGGCAATGAGAAAAAGCTCGACCAGATGCGCGCGACGGTGGACGAAAAACTCCAAGCCACCCTCGAAACCCGGCTGAGCGAAAGCTTCAAGCAAGTCGCTGACCGGCTGGAGCAAGTGCACAAAGGTCTGGGTGAAATGCAAAGCCTGGCGCAGGGTGTGGGTGACCTCAAGCACCTGCTGACCAACGTCAAAACGCGCGGTATTTTTGGCGAAGCCCAGCTCGCTGCCTTGCTCGAACAGGTTTTCACGGTCGACCAATACGCGGCCCAAATTGCCACTCGCCCCGGCGGCAAAAACACGGTGGACTTCGCCATCAAGCTGCCCGGCCGCAGTGATTCCGGCGAGCCGCTGTGGTTGCCGATTGACGCTAAGTTTCCAAATGAAGATTACGAACGCTTGCTGGACGCCCAGCAACGCGCTGACGCCACCGGCGCCGAAGTCGCTGGCAAGGCACTCGAGGTGCGCATTCGGCTAGAAGCCAAATCCATCAGCGACAAATACATCGAGCCGCCGTACACCACAGACTTTGCGATTTTGTTTTTGCCGACCGAAGGCCTGTACGCCGAAGTGCTGCGGCGTCCGGGGTTGATGGAGTCGCTGCAGCGTGATCACCGCGTCGTGCTGGCGGGCCCGACCACGTTGCTGGCCATGCTCAACTCTCTGCAAATGGGGTTCAGAACTTTGGCATTGGAGAAGCGCTCAAGCGAAGTCTGGCAAGTGCTGGGCGCGGTCAAAACTGAGTTTGGCAAGTTCGGTGATGTGCTGGCCAAGGTCAAGTCGCAGACCGAGACGGTGCTGAACACCTTGAACAGCGCCGAGCAACGCAGCCGCGTCATGGGCAAGGCGCTGCGGCAGGTAGAGGCTTTGCCTGAAGCCGAGTCTTCCCGGTTGATTCCAATGGACTCCTTAGACCGCGATGCTGATTAACCGGGCCTCATGAGCTGCTGCCGATGAACCGCGAACTGGCCCGTATCATCCTAGCGCAGATCTGTCTGCACGCCTGCATGGCGGGCACGCGCATGGCGGCGCCGCTGCTGGCTTTGCGCGAGGGCTACAGCCCGGCAGCGGTGGGTGTGTTGTTGGCCTTGTTCGCCTTGACGCAGGTTTTTTTGGCCATGCCGGCTGGCCGTTATGCCGACCGCCACGGGCTCAGAAAACCGATGATCTTCAGCATGGTCGCTGCCATGACGGGGGCGGGTTCTGCCATGGCTTTTCCTGTGTTTCCGGTGTTGTGCTTCGCAGCCCTGATGACGGGTGGTGCGACCGGCGCAGCGGTGATTGCACTGCAACGCCACGTAGGTCGTGCAGCCCATGGCGCATTGCAGCTGCGTCAGGTCTTCAGCTGGCTGTCTATTGGCCCGGCGATTTCGAACTTCATCGGCCCGTTTTCGGCGGGCATTTTGATTGACCATGTGGGTACAGACCCGGGCAGCGTGATGGGTTATCGGGCGGCTTTTTTGATGATGGCGATACTGCCGCTGGCCAGCTGGTGGTTGCTCCGGCGCGTGCAGGAATTGCCGCCCATCATTGCCACGCCGGGCAGCGCAGCTCCCAAAACCTGGGACTTGATGGGCGACCCAAAGTTCAGGCAGCTGATGTTGGTCAACTGGTTTTTGTCGTCGTGCTGGGATGTACACACCTTTGTGGTGCCTGTACTGGGTTTTGAGCGCGGTATTTCGGCTTCGGTGATTGGGACGATTTTGGGTGCCTTCGCCATGGCTGCTGCGGCTGTGCGCATGCTTTTGCCTTTGGTCGCCAACCGCGTTCGCGAATGGGCGGTGTTGTGCATAGCGATGCTGATCACCGGGCTGCTGTTCGGTGTTTATCCGTTGACAACAACAGCGCTGGCCATGGGTGTGTGTTCGGTCTTGCTGGGCTTGACGCTTGGCATGGTGCAGCCGATGGTGATGAGCATGCTGCATCAGATCACGCCCGAGGCGCGGCATGGCGAAGCGCTGGGCTTGCGCCTGATGGCGATCAACGCCTCTAGCGTGATCATGCCTCTGTTGTTCGGCACGGCAGGGGCCATCATCGGCGTTGCCGGCGTGTTCTGGATCACCGGGGCGGTGGTGGGGACGGGGGCACGTGCGGCGTGGTTGCTGAAAGACAGTTTGCCGGCCAGCCCGCACAGCTCGAGCGGGTCTTAGATTTTACAGCTCGTAGAAGCTCTTGATGGCGTCCCAAGCGTCTTGCGGATCGTCCACGTAAGTCAACAGCTCCAAGTCTTCCGGTGAGATCGCACCTTCTTCGATGAGCACGTCAAAGTTCAACAGACGTTTCCAGTAGCTGCTGCCAAACAAAATGATCGGTACCGGTTTGGCTTTTTTTGTTTGTACCAACGTGATGACTTCAAACAACTCGTCGAGGGTACCAAAGCCGCCCGGAAAAGCCACCAGTGCTTTGGCGCGCATCATGAAATGCATCTTTCGCATCGCGAAGTAATGGAACTTGAAGTTCAGCGACGGCGACACATAGGGGTTGGCATTTTGCTCGTGCGGCAGGGCGATGTTCAAGCCGACATTCAGCATACCCAACTCGTGCGCGCCGCGATTCGCCGCTTCCATGATGCCGGGGCCGCCGCCGGTGCAGATAAACAATTGCTCTTGGGGTGAGCTGGCTTTGCTATGAGCCGCCACGAGTCTGCTGAAGAGGCGCGCTTGGTCGTAGTATTTTGAATTTCGGACATGCCGTTCAGCCAACAGGATAGCGGCAGCGTCAGCTGACTTTTGGGCGGCTACGAGGGCTGCATTGGCTTGCTCTGGCGCTGGAAAGCGTGCGCTGCCAAACACCACGATGGTGTTTTCAACGCCTTGCGCCTGCTGCTCTGATTCGGGCTTGAGCATTTCAAGCTGCATGCGCAAGCCACGGGTTTCGCGGCGCAACAAAAATTCGGGGTCGGCAAATGCCAGCCGATAAGCATCTGGGTTCAGCGCATAGCCTTGATTGGAATGGGCTTGCAGTTCAGCCCATGCATCGGCGAGGGGACTTTCGGAGAGGTCTTGAGTGGATTTCATGACCCCATTGTCTGTCAGCCCCCACGGATGAGCACTGACGGCATGGCACCGCCAGTTGAACTCAAGCCTTAAACGCGCTTGCGGTATTCGCCCGTGCGGGTGTCGATCTCGACGACATCACCTTGTGCGACGAAGATTGGCACGCCGAGGTCAAAACCGGTGGCGATCTTGGCAGGTTTTAGCACTTTTCCTGAGGTGTCGCCTTTGACGGCTGGCTCGGTCCAAGTGATTTCGCGTTGCACGCTGGTCGGCACTTCAACAGAAATGGCCTTGCCGTCATAAAACACGACTTCGAGTTCCATGCCGTCTTGCAGGTAGTGCAGGGCGTCGCCCATGTTTTCGGCTTCAACTTCGTACTGGTTGTACTCGGCGTCCATGCAGATGTACATCGGGTCGGCGAAGTAGGAATAGGTGCAGTCCTTTTTGTCGAGGATGACTTGGTCAACCTTGTCGTCGGCCTTGAAGACTTGTTCGGTGTTGAAGTTGGCGATCAGGCTTTTCAATTTCATGCGCACCGTGGCGGAGTTGCGACCGCCGCGGCTGTATTCAGTTTTCAGCACGACCATCGGGTCTTTGCCGTGCATGATGACGTTGCCGGCGCGGATTTCTTGAGCGATTTTCATAGGAATGTGAAGGTAAGGGCCGCAGCCGGAGCGGGTTGGTGCTGGCGTGATGCGGCAAGTTAGCGGGGCGCAAAGAAGCTGGAAGTCCAGACCGCTAATTCCCCAAAAGCCTCTGATTTTAGCGGTTTTTATCCACAAACTGAAGCAGACGACTTGCCATGTCTTCTTGGTTGAGCAGTGCTGTCCGCGCGGCTTCAACGTGAAGACGCCAGTCGGTCAGGACAGCGGCGCTGGGGGCGGTCAGCTTTTCACCAGCCGTGTTCCATGCCTGGTGAAAGACTTTGAGAGAGGCAGGCAGGTCCAACTGCTTCAAAAAAGCCTCTAGTTTCGGGAGATGCGCGCCGTCGTCCTGCGGGTAAATACTCCAAATGAAGGGCTTGCCAGCCCACAGCGCGCGCAGCACCGAGTCTTCACCGCGCACGAAATTCAAGTCGCAACGCCAGAGCAAATGGTCAAACTCGGTCTGGCTCAGCCACGGCAGCCAGGTGATGTGGAGCAGCTCGGATTCTGATTTCCATTGGCTGAGAACCGTCTTGACCGCTTGCGCGGTGCGGCCCGCCGTCACCAGCAGCTCTACCGGCTGACCGGCCAGCCCGTGGAGCGACCACTCGGCCAGCAGTGCGGCGAGGGCAGGCGGTTCGTAGCAAAAAAGCGATACCCGCAGCCGGTTCATGTCATGTTGTGGCGTCTCGGCTTTGACAACCGCCATGCGATGGAGCAGTTCGGGTTCTCGCAGCAAACCGCCGGTTTGGGGTGTGAAACCGGGGTAAAAAAACCATTTGGTCCAGCCCGCTGCCGGCCCGTGGCCGACCAGCGACGGCATGGCGTGGCAGCGTTCGACATAGCTTTCAGCCGACAGGTATTCGAGATTCAACCAACAGCGCGCGGGCTGACTTTGCACTGACTGAGCCACCCAGAGGGTCAGAAATTCAGACGGAATGTCGCAGCCAAAGGCCTCTATCAACACGTCCCCGGGCTGCTTGGCGAGGTGGGCGGCCACTGCCGTGGACTCAATCGACTCTGTCCACGGCAACACCTCGACGCCGGCAGCACCCGCCGGTGCCATCCAGCTCAAGGCCGAGGCGTCGTCAACCCACAAGCGCACCCGTTCCCCGCGCGCGGCCAAGTCGGCGCTGAGCCGCCAGCAGACGCCAATGTCCCCAAAGTTGTCGATGACTTTGCAAAAAATGTCCCATTGGCGGCGGCGATTCATGCAAGGATTGTCCACAATACGGCAGTGCTGCCGCAAACTGACCTTCCGTTCCCACACCATGACCCAGCCTCACGAATTTGACCCTCAACTGCTCAGCGAAGTGGCTGCACTGCCCGCGATGCCCGGCGTGTACCGTTACTTTGACGCGGAAGGCGGCGTGTTGTATGTGGGCAAGGCCCGCAACCTGAAAAAGCGCGTCACCAGTTATTTCCAAAAGAACCATGGCGGCACCCGCATTGGCCTGATGGTCACGCGCATCGTGCGCATGGAAACCACGGTGGTGCGCTCTGAGGCTGAGGCGTTGCTGCTTGAAAACAACCTGATCAAGACGCTGAATCCGCGCTTCAACATCCTGTTTCGTGACGATAAAAGTTACCCTTATTTGAAGCTCACGGCGGCGCAAATTCCGGAACGAGCCACGGAAAAAAGCGCGGCACAGCTCCCCGCCACAGCTTTCCCGCGCATGGCTTATTACCGCGGCGCGATTGAAAAAAAGCACCATTACTTTGGCCCGTACCCGAGCGCCTGGGCGGTGAAAGAAAGCATCTTGCTGCTGCAAAAAGTGTTCCGCTTGCGCACCTGTGAAGACACGGTTTTCAATAACCGCACCCGACCTTGCCTGCTGTACCAGATCAAGCGTTGCACGGCCCCTTGTGTGGGGCACATCAGTGCTGAGCAATATGCCTTGGACACAGCGAATGCGGCGCGGTTTTTGCGCGGTCAGACGCAGGACATCGTGACCGATCTGGAGCGAAAAATGCAGCATCATGCAGAGCTGCTTGAGTTTGAGCAGGCCGCCGAGTTGCGCAACCAGATCGCGGCGCTGTCGAACATCCTGCACCAGCAGGCGATGGAAACAGGCGGCGACAAAGATGTGGATATTCTGGCCGTCAAGGTGCACGGCGGCAAAGCCTGTGTCAACCTGGCGATGGTGCGTGGCGGTCGTCATTTGGGCGACCGGCCTTACTTTCCCAGCCATGTGCAAGACGCGACAGACATGGCGGCGCTGGATGTCGAGTTGCCGGAAGCCATCGCTGCCGACGCTTTAGAGTTGGACGCGAGCGCCGAGGCAACAACGGAAGCAATCACTGACGCAGCACCATCCGCAGCCGTCAAGCCAGTCAAGCTTAAAGCACCGAAGTCGGTCGAGTCCCTGATCCTCGAAGCCTTCATCGCCCAGCACTACATTGACGTGCTGGTGCCGCCCACGTTGGTGTGCTGCGCGCCGGTGGACAAAGACCTGATCCGGGCGCTGTCGGCGCAGACGGGGGTACGCATCAGCGCCATTCACCAGCCGCGTGAGCAACGCCGTATCTGGCTTGAGATGGCACAGAAAAATGCCGATCTCCAGTTGGCCCGTTTGTTGGCTGAGCAGGGGTCGCAACAGGCGCGCACGCGGGCGCTGGCCGAGGCGCTTGAACTGCCGACTGACAAGCTTGATTTGCTGCGCATTGAGTGCTTTGACGTGTCGCACACGGCGGGCGAGGCGACGCAGGCTTCATGCGTGGTGTTCCATGACCACAAGATGCAAAGCGCCGAATACCGTCGCTACAACATCGATGGCATCACGCCGGGTGACGACTACGCGGCTATGCGTCAGGTGCTGCTGCGCCGTTACACCAAGTTGGCCGAGGCAGCACGCAACAATGAAGCCAAAATGCCTGATCTGGTGCTGATTGACGGCGGTAAGGGTCAGGTGTCCATGGCGCGAGAGGTGTTTGAAGAATTGGGCCTCGATTTGGGCCTGATCGCTGGCGTTGAAAAAGGCGAAGGCCGAAAAGTGGGCTTGGAGGAACTGGTGTTTGCCGATGGCCGCGAGAAGGTTTACCTCGGGCGTGACTCAGCCGCTTTGATGCTGATCGCGCAGATCCGCGACGAGGCGCACCGCTTTGCTATCACCGGCATGCGGGCTCGGCGGGCCAAGGTGCGGGTCGGCGGCAGCAAGCTCGAAGACATCGCTGGCATTGGTCCCAAGAAGCGCGCCAACTTGTTGCAACGCTTCGGCGGGATTCGCGGCGTGACCTCGGCCAGCGCGGAAGATATTGCGACGGTGGAGGGCATTTCGAAGGAACTGTCCGAGGAAATTTATCGGGCCTTGCACTGAGCGTGCCAGCGCAACCCCGCCGCTCGTGCCAAAATCCGAGCATGTTTCTAACCATACCGACCCTCATGACTTGGACTCGCATCATGGCGATTCCGCTGATCGTGGGTATTTTTTACATCGATATTTCTCCCACCAGCAAGAATTTGATCGCGACCGTGATGTTCGTCGTTTTCGCCGCGACGGATTGGCTGGACGGTTATCTGGCCCGTAAGCTGAATCAGATGTCGTCTTTTGGCGCGTTCCTGGACCCGGTGGCCGACAAGTTTTTGGTCTGTGCTTCCTTGCTGGTGCTGGTGGATTTACAACGTGCTGACGTTTTTGTGGCCCTGATCATCATTGGCCGCGAAATTGCGATATCAGCCTTGCGTGAATGGATGGCCATGATCGGCGCGACCAAAAGCGTGGCTGTGCACATGATTGGTAAAGTGAAGACATCGGTCCAAATGGTGGCGATCCCTTTCTTGCTTTATCACGGCACGCTGTTTGGCACGCTGGACACGCATCTTTGGGGTACTTGGTTGATCTGGCTGTCGGCCGTGCTGACGGTCTGGTCGATGGTCTACTACCTGAAAAAAGCCATTCCGGAAATTCGCGCTCGCGCCAAATGAGCGACGCATCAGGTGGCAACGGGCAGGGCGACGGCGGCCGCATGAGCTTTTGGCTGCGCGCCATGCCGGTGGTCTTTGTGCTGATTTGGAGCACCGGCTTCATCGTCGCCAAGTTCGGGTTGCCCTACGCACCGCCGCTGACCTTTTTGGTCATTCGTTACGTTCTTTCCATCCTCTGCTTCCTGGTCTGGATTCAGCTGTCGAGCGCTCCTTGGCCGACGTGTCGCCGCCAGTGGGGTCACCTCGCCGTCACCGGCTTGTTCATGCATGCTGGCTATTTGGGCGGCGTCTGGGTGGCTGTCAAGGCCGGCATGGGCTCTGGCTTGGTGGCGTTGATCGTCGGATTGCAACCGGTGCTCACCGCAGTTTGGATTTCACAGTGGGCGGGTCTGAAGATCAGTCGCCTGCAATGGCTTGGTTTGACACTCGGTTTGGCCGGCTTGCTGCTGGTGGTTTGGCGCAAGTTGGGGGTCGGTACGGAGGTGAGCGGATTCACACTGGCCGCCGCGGTGTTTGCTTTGCTGAGCATCACCGCTGGGACCCTGTACCAAAAGAATTTTGTGAAATCCAACGATGTGCGTACGGCGAATGTGATTCAGCTCTTGGCGGCCTTGCTCCTGACCTTGCCGCTGACGCTGCTTGAAACCGAAGCCATCAAATGGAATGCTGAGTTCATTGGGGCGATGGCTTGGTCGGTGCTGGTATTGACCTTGGGAGGTAGCTCTCTGTTGTATTTGTTGTTGCAACGCGGCGCGGCCATGGCGGTGACCAGCTTGCTGTACTTGGTGCCGCCGACCACAGCCTTGATGGCTTGGGCTCTGTTTGGTGAGGGCATCACCGCCGCCACCATCGTGGGTACTGTGCTGACGGCGCTGGGTGTCAGTCTGGTGGTGAGTGCTTCTTCTTCAGCGCCAGTGTCCAAGGTGAGTTAGCTTTCCAATTTGCCACTAAATCTCTTGAGATGCACAAAGTGCTTTGGCCGCAACTGCAAGCGTACCCTGCGTTTCGGACAGCTGGTGGAGGATCGTGAAATGGTTCAAGCCCGGCAGCGCCAGCAATTGACCCGGCAGGCCTGCGGCTTTGCGCAGCGCATAAAACGCTTCCGACTGCCTCTGTAACTCTGGAAGCTCTGACTGTCCGTAAGCAATCAACACGGGTCTTGGGCTTTGTGCCAAGTTCAGGGGGCTCAGCGTTGCCACATCTTCATGCGTCAGTCCCAGCTTGTCATTGACGTAGCTCAGGCGCACAGGCTCAAGATCGTAGATACCGCTGATGGCCAAGCCGCCGATGACGCCCGCTTCGTCCATGCACATGGCCACCAAATGGGCGCCAGCAGACCAGCCCGACAGCAGCATGCGCGTCGGGTCGCCGCCGAATTCAGCAGCATGTTGGCCAAGCCAGGCGATGCTGGCCCGAACTTCATCCACAATGCCCGCCAGACTGATGTCGGGTGCCAGCGTGTAGCCGACGAGGGCCACATGGAGGCCTTGGTCTATCAAGCCTTTGGCAATGAAACTGAAATTTTCTTTGGCCCGCATCTGCCAATAGCCGCCATGGATAAACACCACCAATGGGCCTGGCTGGTTCGCCGGAAAGTAGTCGATCAGTTGACGAGTTGCCGGCCCATAACGCAATCCTATGCGTGCTGCGGGTAGCTGGCGCAAGCCTTCGCTGAGGGCGTCGAATTCAGCGGTCAGTGCGGCACTGTTCTTGACTGCAGCGCTGTTGTTGTAACCAGCGTCTAGGCTGGCTTGGTCCATGCCTCGGTAGAGCTCGGTCATGCTGCCACCCGCACGGACACATGGCTGGACAACAGCTGCGTGATGTCTCGCCTGACCTGATTGAACTCTACGCCGACAATATCGCGGGGCCGTTGCAGCGTCAGCGGCACGTCTTCTTCAATGCGTCCCGGGCCAGCGGTCATCACTACCACGCGGTCGGATAGCAACACGGCTTCTTCCACCGCATGGGTCACAAAAATCACCGTCAGCTTGGTCCGC
>CANFSO010000007.1 GCA_947449895.1 Comamonadaceae bacterium | reverse complement strand
GTCTGCCGCACTTGCGCTGCATCGGCCGCGCCAATCGTCGTCAGCGGCTGCAGCTTGAATTTGTCTTGTAGCGTGACGCCTGGGCCAGCACCGTCAACCCACTCACCGTTGATCAGGAGTCGAGCCAAAAACTGTTGCGAGGCATCCGCCACAGAAGAAGCGTGTCGGTCCATCAATGCGTCTCCTCGTCGTCCATGGCTGGCGTGGTGATCACGAGAAACACCAATCCATTGGTACCGGTGTTGGTGAAGCTATGGCGAATACCGGGCGGCACATAAACATAGTCGTTCGGGCGCATCAAATGGCGTTCATCGTCCAAGGTCAAAACGCCCTCGCCTTCGAGCACGTAATAAACCTGCTCCTGGACTTTGTGCACGTGTTCTTGCACGTAAGCAGCAGGCGCATAACGCGAGATACGAAAGTCGATGCGGGCGCTGCCGACATTCTCCGGAGCCGCCAACGCTTTCGACAGGGCACCGCCAAAGTGACCGGGATATTCTCGCCACGCGATATTGGCCATTTTTTCGACCAAGGCCTGAGGTGCTTTTTTTTGTTTCATGGTGTTTAAGATTTGAGGCGTTAAAAATGGGGTTGATGAACTGATGCCGCGCCCGTCCTCAGAGCCACAGAATTTGCTTGCGGTAGTCCAAGTCGGTCAACAACGGCTCGGCGGGGCCCTGGTGAAAAACAGCCCCGCGTTCGAGGGCATAAACCCGGTCAGCCAACGCCAACACCAGGTCCAGGTTGTGCTCCACGATGATGATCGGAACGTGCTGGCGCAGTCGATCAAACACCGTGAACAACTCTTGCACTACCGATGGCGCCAAGCCTTCAAACGGCTCATCGAGCAGCAGCAGCCTGACGTTGCCGGAAAGCGCGCGCGCCACCGCCACCATTTGTTGCTCACCGCCCGAGAGGTAGTCAGCCGCAACGTGCATCCGAGCCTTCAGACGAGGGAAATAGTCAAGGATTTGAGCCTCATCCCAGACCACACCGGTGCTGCCATCGGTTAGGCGTGCGAGTCGGCCCAAACTCAGGTTCTCAGCCACCGTCATGCCCGCAAATAGGCCGCGTCCCTGCGGTACATAACCAATGCCCATGCGAGCAATGTCGGGCGCGCTCATGCCGGCAATTTCCTGCCCCGCAAAGTTCACACGCCCGCTGCGTGGGGGCACCAAGCCGACCAAAGACTTGAGCAAGGTGGACTTGCCCGCGCCATTGCGGCCGAGCAGCGCGACGATCTCGCCTTCACGCACCTGCAAGCTGGCATCGTTGAGGATATGGCTCTTGCCGTAAAACGCATTCACCTTTTGAAAGTCAAGCACCAGTGGCCGATCGGTGGCGACTCCCGGCACACGGCCGGTGACGGGCGGCGTGCCCGTGCCGGTGTAAATCTCTTGCACACGGCGGTCGTTCCGCACTTCATCGGGTGTGCCACTCATCAGCACCTCGCCTTGGTTCATCACCGTCACGCGGTGCGAAAAAGCCAGCACGCGATCAATGTCGTGCTCAACAATGAGGACTGGAATATTGCTCGCGATGGTGCTGATCAGGTTCGACACGCGCTCGCGCTCGGCAGCAGCCAGCCCCGCCAGCGGTTCGTCCATCAACAAAATTTTCGGCTTCGAACCCAGTGCAATGCCCAAGTCCACCAGCCGTTGACCGCCGTAAGACAGATCTCCGCCGCTGACATCTTCCATGCCCTCGAGCCCCAGAAACTTCATGAGCTCCGCCGTTTCGGCATGAATTTCAGGGTAGTCATCGACATCACGCCAGCAGCCAAAGCGTGCCGTGTGTTGGGCTTGCAATGACAAGCGCAGGTTTTCGTAGATCGACAAACCCTTGAACAAATTAGTGATCTGAAACGAGCGCGCCAATCCCTTTTGGCAGATCTGATCAGGTGGCAAGTTTTGAATGTCTTGCCCATGCAGCGTCACCGTGCCGTGGTCTGACTCAAACATGCCTGAAATCAAATTGAACGTGGTGGTTTTACCTGCTCCGTTGGGTCCAATCAAGGCATGAATCTGCCCGGCACCGACGGTGATGCCGGTCTCTTGCACCGCCTGAATGCCACCAAAACTTTTGCTGATGGCTTTGGCTTCAAGTACCGCGCCCTGATGGGCCACTGGACGCAAGAAAGTCGGCAGCGGCAAACCGCTATAAATCTTGCGCCGACTCATCGCTGCATCGTCCTCCGGCAGCGGCTTGAAACGACGGCATACCTTCTCCCAAATGCTTGTCAGGCCCGCGGGCGAGAACAGAATGAAGCCAACGAAGATCAGGCCGAACCAAAGCAGCCAGTTGTCCGTGTACATCGAGAACAGTTCGCGAAACAACAGAAAGAACAGCGCACCGATAACCGGCCCCAAAAAACTGTGCATACCGCCAATCACCACCATCGCCAGCAACTCACCAGAAAACGCGACAGTGCTCGACTCGGCAGCTGCCAGCCGGTGCAAAAAGACCAGCAACGCACCTGCCAGTCCGGTGACGCAGGCCGAGAGCACGAAGGCCTGCAGCTTGTACTTGTTGGTGTCGTAACCCTGGAAGGTCGCGCGCTGCTCGTTCTCGCGAATGGCCACCAGCACGTGTCCGAAGGGCGAGCGCACCACGCGTAGCAGACCGTAGATAACCATCAAGCCGATGACAGCGACGACAAGGTAAAACGCCAAATGCCCGTCCAGACTCCAGGGGCCCAGCGTGCCACGCTCGATACCACCGAGCCCGCCTTCACCACCCGTCAAAGCCGTCCAACGAAAAGCAATCGCAAAGGTCAAGGCGCACAGCGCCAGTGTCAACAATGAGAAGTAGACTCCGCGCCGGCGCAGGATCAGGAAACCCACCACCAGAGACAGCGCTGCCGTGAAGCCTATCGAGAAAAGCAAGGGCAGCCACATCTGGCCAGGAAAAAAGTGCAGCTGTGCCAGTGCGGCGGCATAGCCCCCAATACCGAACCAGGCGCTGTGCCCGAAAGACACCAGTCCGGTATAGCCCACCAGCAGATTCAAGCCCATGGCCGCCATCGCCAGAATCACCACCACGGTCGCGGCATCCAGTGTCAGGCCGATGCCATGAAACACCAAAGGCAACAGCACCAAGCTGACAGCAGCAATCCAAAAGGGTTGGTATTTTTTATTCACGAGATGACTCATCATTCAAAACGCTCGATGCGCTCACCCAACAAGCCACGTGGCCGGAACATCAACACGAGAAACATCAGCACGTACATCGATGCTTCGCCAGCGGCCGGCTGGAAATGGATGGTGATGCCGCGCACCACGCCCACCAACAGCGCTGCCAACACCACACCCCAGAAGCTGCCAAGGCCGCCGATCACCACCACCACGAAGGCGACGGTCATGATCTCCGTACCCATGGCTGGATGCACCACCGCAATGGGCCCGAACAACACGCCACCCAGCGCGGCGGTGGCCACGCCCAACATGACAATCGCGGTCATATAAGGCTGCAACTTGATACCTAACACCGCCACCATGTCAGGTTTTTGAACACCCGCGCGCACCACGCGGCCGAAGGCGGTCTTGTGCAGCAACAGCCAGATGCCGCTCATGACAACAATCACCACGCCCAAGATAAAGAGCCGGTACCTCGAAAACATCATGTCGCCAACAATGAGTTGGCCCTTGAACTCCGGCGGCATGGTGGATTGAAGCGGTGCAGCACCCCAGACCATGCGGATGAACTGCTCGGCCACCAAGGCCAAGCCAAAAGTCACGAGCAAGCTGAGGATCGGATCGGCAGAATAAAAGCGCCGCAGCAAAAAGCGCTCAAACAGAATGCCCAACAGCCCGACCGCTAACGGCGTGATGAAGATGCTGGCGCCAAAGCCCACATGCTTGATGACTTCGAGCGACACGTAGGCACCGAGCGCGTAAAACGCACCGTGCGCCAGATTGACAATGCCGCCGACGCTGAATATCAGCGAAAGCCCGAGAGCCAACAACAGGTAATAACCGCCCAGCACCAGACCATTGATCACTTGCTCCAGCAAAAACACGAGTTCCATAGCCATCCAAAGGGAAAAATAGGCGCGCAAGCGCTGCCGAAGCTGGTGACAAAAAACCAAAAAAAGGCCGCCGGGGAGCGCAATGACCCCAGCGACCGCCCTGCCGATTTACATCTTGCAGGTGTTGTCGGCCTTGGTCGGCGCCAACAGTTCAAGCGGCTGGCTCGGGCCGGGCACAGCCTCTCCGAACAACAAGAAGTCCTCCTTGTTCTTAGACTGGCCCTTGGGCTTGACCGTGAATGGATAGGCCTCCTGCATCAACTGGTGGTCCCATGAACGGAAGTAAGCCTTACGCGATTTGAGAATGTCGAACTCGGCCTGCGACTCAAAGTAGGCGATCAATTTCTCGCTGTCAGTTGACTTGGTGGCGTTCATAGCCTGCGCCATCATCTTCAGCGAGACGTACTCGATCCACGCATGGTTCTCAGGTGTCTTGCCGTACTTTTTGATGAATTTGGCAACAAAGGCTTGTGTGCCCGGCGTCTTGATTTCATGGTGCCAGACCGTCGGCCAGATACCGCCCAAATTCCCTTCGCCGGTAGCCCATGCGTCAGCCGTGTTGAGGTTGAAGCCGGCGACCGGATATGGCAGGCCAAACTCGGCGTACTGCTTGACGAAAATGGTGACTTGATTACCCGCCAAGTTGGTGGCCACCAGGTCAGGCTTAGCTTGGCGAATCTTCAGCAGGTAAGGGCTGAAGTCGGTCACATCAGTTGCGACTAATTCGTCACCGATTTGGTTGCCGCCGTTGGCGGCAAAGAAGCGCTTGGCCTGGCGCGACAGGTCGTGCCCAAACAGGTAATCGGCGGTCAGGCTGTAAATCTTTTTGCCCTTGACCAAACCTTGTCGCACCAGCGCTTCGCCAGCTGCGTTGACCATCACCGTGACGGGAATATCGACGTGGAAGGTATAGCGATTACAGTCCTTGCCGCGCAGTGCATCGGAACGTGCGCCAATGCTCATGAACAACTTCTTGTTGCGTGCGGCGACTTGGGAGATGGTCAACGCCGATGCCGAGTTGATCTCACCCATCAACACGGCCACGCCATCACGCTCGATCATGCGCTGCGCCTTAGTCGATGCGACCTGCGGATTCACCGAGTCCTCGCTCTTCACATCAATCTGTCGACCCATCACGCCGCCGCTGGCGTTGATTTCCTCTTCAGCCATCTTGATGCCCATCACGGCGTACTCGCCAAGTGCACCCAAAAATCCAGTCAGCGGCGTCAGATGTCCAATTTTGATTTTTTCAGTTTGTGCCCCAACCACGCCCGGCAAACCCAACACCGCGCCACCCGCCATGAGCGCACCGGTCTTGAGCAGCTTGCGACGCTGATTCAAGGAATCATCTGCAATTTGAAGAGTGGCATGTTTCATATCGTCTCCTGAGATTTAGTTTTTGAGCCAATTTGCCGCATCCTATGGCTTTGAGAGCAAAAGGTAAAATACTATTTTCAGAGACTGGCTATAGGAATTTCTTATAGCCCTACAAAACCAACCGGTTGGAGTCGCGCGTGGATCTAAGGCAACTCAAATATTTTGTTCGAATCGTCGAGTGCGGCAGCTTGGCCAAGGCATCGCGGCAGCTGTTCATTGCCCAGCCCTCCTTGAGTCAGCACATTGCCAAGCTTGAGGCAGAGGTGGGAAAACCCCTACTGATTCGGACCGCCAAAGGCGTGACCCCGACGGCCAACGGCGCGGCGCTGCATCAACATGCACGCTTCATGCTGCGTCAACTTGACCAAGCACTTTCAATTGCGCGCCAAGAACCCGGCTCCATACATGGCATGGTCTCGGTCGGGCTGGCGTCGACCACGGTCTGCGCTGTGGGCGCCCCCTTGATGAGACGTGTCCGTGAAAAATTCCCCGGCATCGTGCTGAATGTTGTCGAAGGCATGAGCGGTCATTTGGGTGAAATGATGCGTCAGGCACAGCTCGACTTAGCGATCTTGTTCGGCCATGACGCCATCCCGGACATGCCCTCTGAGCCACTGGTTGAAGAAGAGCTGTTCGTGATGCTGCCAGACTCCAGCGAGTTGATCCCACGATTTCGAAAAAACCTGAATTGCGCCGAAGTCTCCAAGTTACCGCTGATTCTCCCCACCGGTATTCACGGCCTTCGCCGCCGCATCACGGCCGAGTTCGAGCAACGCAACCTGCCGATGAATATCGTGGCCGAAATTGATTCGCTTTCGCTGTTGATGAGTTGTGTGCGCGACGGTATGGGCGTCACGATCAAGCCCATGTCAGCCGCCATCCTTGAAGGTCAAATGCGCGAAGGATGGCGTACCCTCGCATTTTCGGATGCCAACATGAAACGCTCAAACTACCTGTACTCGGTCGATCCTGGGCGACTCTCTCCTGCGGCGGCGGCTGTTCGCACAGAACTGCGCGAAACCGTTGTTGAGTTGACGCAGTCAGGTGTTTGGCAAGGGGTGAATCTGCTATAAAACCGGCACCAGCTTAAACGAAGCCGTACAAAAGGACTGACGTGGAAACTTGGGATGTCATCGTTGTGGGTGCGGGTGCAGCCGGCATGACTGCGGCTTGCGTAGCGGCCGCAGAAGGCTGCTCGGTGCTGCTGCTTGAGCAAGCCTCTGTTGTCGGCGGGACCACCGCTATATCGGGCGGTATGGTCTGGATTCCGGCGAACCATAAAGCCGCCACGGGCAGCCGACCCGACAGCTTAGAAGCAGCACGCGCCTACCTGGCGGCCACCGTGCCAAGCGTCGCGCCTGAGCGACTGCATGCCTTTCTGGCGCATGGCGATGAGGCCGTGCGTTATCTGGAAGCCCACACCGCACTCCGTCTGCAGCCGGTCACCACCTATCCCGACTATTACCCCGATTTACCCGGCGCCACACTGGGCGGCCGCGTGTTGGAACCAGAACCCTTTGACGCCAGCGTACTGGGGGCCGAATTCAATATCCTGCGGGGCCCGTTGCCAGAATTCACGCTGTTCGGCGGCATGATGATCAGCCGGCAAGACATTCCCCACCTGCGGCGCATGGCACGCTCCTGGCGCTCCGCGCGGCATGTGGCGGGCTTGCTGTCGCGCTATGCCCTTCAGCGCCTGAGGGCTCGCAGAGGAACCACGCTTTACCTCGGCAATGCGTTGGCTGGACGCCTGCTGCAGTCGACACGGCAGCTCGGTGTGAGCGTGCGCACCGGGATCTCGGTAGAGAAGCTCATGCAAAAGGATGGGCGCCTCAGTGGAGTGGAGATTTGCGCCTTGGGTGTGACAACCTTGATTCGAGCGCGGCAGGGCGTCATCCTTTGCACGGGTGGACTTTCGCACGGCGGTGACTTACGGGCCCGCTTTGTGCCCACCGCTGCGGGCACGTTATCGGCCACCGTGAAGCCCGGCACATCTGCTCGCGGAGCGCAGCTGGCACTGAATGCGGGTGGCCGGCTGAGCGAGTTGACCGAGGCCGGGGCCTTTTGGGTGCCCGCTTCCAGCTTCACTAGGCGCGATGGCAGTCAGGGCGTTTTTCCTCACACCGTCACAGACCGCTCTAAGCCGGGGTTGATTGCCGTTGACTCAAACGGTAAGCGCTTCGTGAATGAAGCCGTTTCGTACCATGAGTTTGTGCGCGCCCAACTCGCCAACGCAGCGACGGCTGTACCTGCATTCCTGCTGTGTGACAGCCGGTTCCTTTGGAAGTACGGGCTCGGGCGCATCAAGCCCTTCTCCTTCTCTTGGTCTGTCACGGCCGCGGTCAATGACGGCTACCTCACACGCGCATCCAGCCTTGATGAACTGGCTGTGCAACTTGGGATTGCGCCCGATGCACTGCGCTTGACGGTCGACCACTACAACACGCACGCACGCCAAGGTGATGACCCAGAGTTTGGCCGTGGTTGCAACGCCTACCAACGCCATTTGGGCGATGCAGATCAGTCCCCCAATCCGTGTGTAGCCCCATTGCAAACCGGGCCTTTTTATGCCGTGAAGGTGTGGCCTGCCGACCTAGGGATGTCCGCCGGCATCGTCACGGATGACCAAGCGCGCGTGCTTGGCCCTGGCGACAAACCCATCCCTGGCTTGTACGCCTGCGGTAATGACATGGCCTCAGTGATGGAGGGTGCCTACCCGGGGCCCGGCATCACGCTGGGTCCGGCGCTGACCTTCGCCTATCTAGCGGCTCGCCATGTCTCCAAACAACCCTGAAAAAATACCCTTTAAAAGAAGTCCTAATAAATATCTCCGGACCGATGGAAAACCCTAGGCCATCAAGTCCGCACATGACACAACAATGCAGCGGCTCACTTTGTAACCGGTCACTTCTCTGGGGTAATTCATGATCCGCTTTGGCTTCACTCGGCTTTCGCTGCTACTGTCTCTCGCAACCATTACCATCACGGCGACGGCCGCCGGACCTGCAGCAGACACCACCAAGCCCGAGTCGCGCAACATGAAACTCGTGGGCTACAGCGACTTGCAAGGCCGCACAGCCTATCAGCCGACGATTCAAAAACAGGGCAATCGCTGGATTGCGTATGTCGGCCACCATGGCGACAAAAAACTCAACCCGCTGAGCGGTAAGCAGGAGGATAACGGCACATCCATTCTTGACGTGACCGACCCCAAACATCCCACGTACCTGGCCCATATTCCTGGCGAAGAAGGCAAGGCTGAACAAGGCGGCGCGCAGATGGTGCGGATCTGCAGCGGCGCTGATTTGCCCAAGGCCGACAAGAGCAAGTTCTACATGCTGCGGGTCTTCGGCAACCAGTCGCACGAGGTCTGGGACGTCAGCGAGCCGGCCAAGCCAACGCTCCTCACCACCATCGGCAAGGGGCTGAAAGGCACGCACAAAAACTTCTGGGAATGCGACACCGGCATCGCCTATCTGGTCTCCGGCAATCCGCAATGGCGCACCACCCGCATGACGCAGATTTATGACTTGTCGGACCCCGCCAAACCCGTGTTTATTCGCGACTTCGGTTTGGTTGGACAGCAACCCGGCGCAGGCGGCGACGTCCCCATGCAACTGCATGGCCCCATTTCCACCGGCCCCAAAGGCAACCGCGTGTTTTTTGGCTATGGCACCAACACCGAAGGCGTGTTGCAAATCGTCGACCGCGAAAAACTGCTGAACGGCGCCAAAGATCCCACCCCAGAAAACCTGCTGTCGCCACAGATTGCCAGGCTTGATCTGCCGCCCATGCACGGCGCGCACACGGTGTTTCCGATGCTCGACATGGACGTCCCCGAATTTCAAAAGAATTTACTGGGGCACAAGCGTGACTTCATCGTCGTGACCGATGAGGCGATTCAAAAAGAATGTCTGGAAGGTCGGCAGATGGTCTGGTTTGTCGACATCACGACTGAGAAAAAACCATTTGGTGTTGCCAGCTGGACGGTGCCAGAAAAAAGCGGCAACTTCTGCTCGCGGGGTGGTCGCTTCGGCTCTCACTCATCGAATGAAAGCACGGCGCCAGTCTTTTATAAAAAGATCATGTTCTTCGCGCACTTCAATGCCGGCGTGCGCGCTTTGGACGTGCGAGATCCGTTCAGCCCGAAAGAAATCGCTTATTACATTCCCGGCATGAACGCCAATACCGTGGTGCTGGAAACCCCGGCAGGCCAGATCGGCAAACTACCTTACACCGCGGCCGCAACCAAGCGTGCGATTCAAACCAACAATGTGGAAGTGGATGCGCGCGGCTACGTTTACATCGTTGACCGGGCCAACACAGGCATGCACATTTTGGAATTGACTGGGCCGGCTCGAGGTATCGCCGACTGGAAAGCCGCTGCCAAATAAACACGGCCTACCCGTCATGCGTTTCCAGTTCACGACAGCGGCGCTGGCCGGATGCTTTGGCGTGTGGCTGCTGGGGTCGCTGCCTCTCGCACTGGCACTGTCGTCGCCCAGTACCCAAGCGTCGACGAAAGCAGTCCTCACCTTGGCCATCACAGATGGCATCCTGCCCAAAGAGTTTCGCCTGATCAAAGCCAACAAAGGCGATCGACTTCGTTGGCGCATCAGCAGCAACACGGCAGGCGAGTTCCATCTGCACGCCTACAGGCTCAGCGCGGCCTTGCAAGCCGGCCAAACGACTGAACTGGCTTTCACGGCTTTTGCCACTGGGCAGTTTCGGCTGGAGTGGCATGGCGCGCCAGCAACCAGCGCACCCGCCGCGGGGCATCATGCGCCCCCTTTGGCTATGCTTGAAGTGCAACCGCGTTGAAATCTACACTGCTGATGTGGCTCGCATGGGGCGCGACATTTGGCGCGCAAGCCCATGGATTTGAAGAGCGCTACGACCTCCCCGTCCCACTGGCTTACGTGATAGCAGGGGCTTGCGCCTGCGTCTTGTTGACGTTCATCGCTGCGGTGGTGTGGATGCGCCGGCCCGATGTTGCCCAAGCTCGCCCCTCCACCAGCGCACCGCTGCGCCAAAGCAGCACCAAGCAACCGGCTGTCTCGCGCTGGTTGGTCAAGGGCATTTCATTCCTCTTGTTTGCCCTCACGCTGGTTTCGGCGCTGTGGGGCACGCGCGACCCATTGATGAATCTGGCACCGACCCTGATCTGGATTGGTTGGTGGGTTGGCCTGTCTTTTGCCGTGATTATTTTGGGCAATATTTGGCCGCTGCTGGACCCTTGGCGGTCCCTGTTTGAATTGCTCAATGCGGGTGCCAAAATGCTCGGGCGGAGAAACGGCATCGCGCTCAATTGGCCGTGGCCTGCGCGAATCGGCCGCTGGCCTGCGACGGTGCTTTTACTGGTTTGGTGTGGCTTGGAAGTCATCTACCCGATTGCCATGTCGCCGCTCAAGCTGGGTTGCCTGGCCGTGGTCTGGTCAGTCATCAACGTGACCGGCATGGTCTGCTTTGGGCGCGAGGTGTGGCAACGTCATGCCGATGTCTTCGCGGTGTATTTCTCCACCTTGGGGCGTCAATTCGGCAACTGTCCAACCGCAGAGAGTGAAGCTCCCGTCGCTGGAAAGGTCGGCTTTGTGTTGGCGATGTTGTCGACGGTGTTGTTTGATGGCTTGCACGGCAGCGCGACTTGGGGCTACTTTGACGGCGCGTTGACGGTGTGGATACCGCAGTGGCTAGACACCAACGGCTATGTCGCCGGAATCCTCGGGTTGATCACCGTCTGGCTGATTTTTGTGGCTGCCTATCGGCTCACCTGTCGGCTGTGTTTTGCCTTGATACCAACGCCAGCATCAAGCTCTGGCAACCCGCTCACACGCCTCTTTTTACCGACCTTGATACCGATTGCTGCAGCCTATCTCATCGCCCATAATTTCTCGAACCTGTTGATTCAGGGGCAGACACTTATTTCGCTGCTGTCTGACCCACTCGGACGTCAATGGGATATTTTGGGCACGGCTAAGTTTTATCCCGACATTGGCTTAGTCGACGCCAAGCTGACCTGGATTGTCGCCCTGGCCGCCATCGTGGGTGGGCACGTGATCTCGATTTGGCGGGCGCACCGCTTGGCGCTGAGCATGGGGTTGTCAGGTGCTCACACCGCCATCACGGCCCTGCCACTGACGCTCTTGATGATTGTCTACACCGGCATCAGCCTGATGGTGCTCGCCGCACCGATGGTGAGCCCAGCGCCTTAGTGTTGGGCCAACTCCGGCGCCCGATCAGCAAAAAATGAAAGCCAGCATGGCCGCATCGTCGGCCAAGTTAAGCATGGCGTAGGCCGCCACACGGTAGCTGATGATGGTCAGCTGTTCAAATAAAGTGTCCGCAGTCATGCCGGCATTGTCTCTTTTTTTATTTCTTTAAATATGGAGCCACTGGAGCGCAACGCCCAGCAGGCCGCAGACGCCAATGACATGAATCACGTTGCGTTTGTATTTGAAAAGCGCCACCGTTGCTGCCAGGGCGATAACGGCCGAGGGCACATCAAACGCGCCGCCAAACCCTTGCGGCCACAGCACGTGGTAACCAAAGAACATCGCCAGGTTCAAGATCACGCCGACGACAGCCGCCGTGATAGCGGTCAAGGGCGCGGTGAACTTCAGGTCGTTGTGCGTGCTCTCAACCAACGGGCCACCGGCCAGAATGAACATGAAGGACGGCAGAAAAGTAAACCAAGTCACCAAGCTGGCCGCCACGGCACCCGCCAGAAACAGGCTTTGCGGACCCAGCACTTCATTGGCGTAGCCGCCGATAAAGCCAACAAACGCCACCACCATGATCAAGGGACCAGGGGTGGTTTCACCCAGCGCCAAGCCATCGATCATTTGCGTGGCTGTAGCCCAACCAAACTGGTCAACCGCACCTTGGTAAACATAAGGCAGCACCGCGTAGGCACCGCCAAATGTCAGCAGCGCAGCCTTGGTGAAAAACCAGCTCATTTGGGTGAAGGTGTGGTCCCAGCCGAATTGAACGACCAACAAACCCATCGGCACGGCCCAGAGAAATGCACCAACAGCCGCTAATTGAATCAATCGCCGCCATTTGAACAGCGCATGTGCGGGCGTCGGCGTTTGGTCATCAATCAAAGCGGCACCGAAAGACTTGTGCACGCTGCCGTGGCCGCCACCCACTTTAAAAATTTCAGGCGCCAGACGTCCGCCCAAAAAGCCCATTGCAGCAGCACCCGCAACGATGAAGGGGAAAGGCACATTGAGCGCAAAAATCGCTAAGAAGCTGGCAGCCGCAATCGCCCACAAAACATTATTCTTCAAGGCGCGGGAGCCAATGCGATGCGCTGCATGCACCACGATGGCGGTCACCGCCGGCTTGATGCCGTAGAAAATGCCAGCAATCAATGGCACTTCACCAAAGGCGATGTAGACCCACGAAAACGCAATCAGAATAAACAGGGATGGCAACACAAACAGCGTGCCCGCCACAATGCCACCGCGAGTTTTGTGTAGCAGCCAGCCGATGTAAATTGCCAGTTGCTGCGCTTCCGGGCCGGGCAACACCATGCAGTAATTCAGAGCATGCAGGAAGCGTTTTTCAGAGATCCAACGACGACGCACAACAAGCTCTTCATGCATGATGGCGATCTGACCAGCTGGGCCGCCAAAACTGATGAAACCCAGCTTCAGCCAGAACCAAAAGGCCTGCCCAAAACTCACCTGCGGCGGAAACGCTGCAGGTGGTGCTGTTGAGATAGATTCAGTTTCTATGACCATGCGTACGTCTGTCTTTTTTGAGTCACTACCAACTCATTGTCGTTCACGCATTTTTATACGACCGTCCGTCAAACCGAGGCCACGCCACCGTGGTGGCGATCATTCCTCCAGACGAATCCCGCGCGCCTTGGCGAGCGCCGTCCAGCGCTCGACTTCCGAACGGATGTACAGGCCAAATTGTTCCGGCGTCATCGGCCAAGGTTCCACCGCTTCACCCGCGAGTTTGTCGGCCAAGTCTGGTAATTTCAAAACCGCCACTTGCGCTTCGTTGAGGCGCTGCACCACCGCCGCAGACATGCCCGCAGGACCGACCGAGCCATACCACTGCATCGCATCGAAGCCCTTGAAGCCGATCTCCTCCATGGTGGGGATGTCCTTGAGTTGGGGGCTGCGTTGCTTACCGGTAACGGCCAGCGCGCGCATACGACCAGAGCGTAAGTGCGGCAAGGCCGCCGCTAGCCCGGGGAACATCGCCTGCGTCTGCCCGCCCAGCAAGTCATTGATGGCCGGCGCAATGCCGCGGTAGGGGATGTGCAGCATCAGTGCGCCAGTCTCCTGCTTGAAGAGTTCCATCGTCATGTGGGTCAGTGACCCTGCACCAGCTGATCCGTAATTCACCTTGCCAGGATTTCGTTTGATGTATTCGATGAATTCGTTGACGTTTTTAGCCGGCACGTTGTCGTTGATGGCGAGCACATTTGGCGTCGCGCCGATCATCCCGATGGGCGTGAAATCTTTGATTGCGTCGTAGCTCACGCGACGTGTCGCCGGCGTGGTGCCGTGGGTCGCCACGTAGCCCTGCATAAGGGTATAGCCATCGGGGCCTGCGCGCGCTGTGACTTGGCATGCAACGACGCCGCCGCCGCCACTTTGGTTGTCAACCAAAAAGCTCTGGCCAAGCAGCCGTCCCCAACGCTCAGTCACGACCCGCGCGATCATGTCGTTTCCGCCTCCGGCTGCCACGGGGACGATGTAGCGTATCGGCTTGACGGGATACGACTGCGCCCGCGCAATGCCCGGCAGAACCAAAGCAGCTGAGGCCGCTTGCAGCAGGTGTCGTCGCTTCATACCCGTCTCTCCTTCATGATGCTGCGATCTTCCGAGCTTAACGCTCAGGTGTAAAGAGTGAATTCCTCAGGCTGGATGCCTCACACCCTTTGACATCTGCCCAATCGCGCTACTATCCAGGCGTGAATGAACGACTTTCCCCCATCTCTTACGACGCCTTGCCCGATACGGTCAAACCGCTGGCAGACGATATTTTGAAGGTTTCCAGCGCTGGATTGGGAGGGCCCTACAGTGCACTCCTGCGCAGCCCCGACATGGCGCGACGTTGCTTTGACTTTCTGGATTATTTGCGCTTCAAGACATCCGTCAACAAGCGTTTGAATGAGTTCGCCATTTTGATTCAAGCGCGTATTTCCAATGCCCAGTACGAGTGGTGGGCGCATGCCGCCATTGCTCGCAAGGCGGGCTTGTCGGATGCCGTGATAGAAGACTTGCGCGTATGTCGCAGGCCCACCGCAATGCAAGTCGACGAACGCCTTGTCTATGACTACTGCGTTCAATTGAGCCTGAATCACCGGGTGCAAGATGCGCTTTGGCAAGAAGCAGTGACCAAGATGGGCGAACAGGCGGTGATTGATCTGACAGTGTTGTCTGGCACCTACGTCATGGTGTCGATGCTGCTGAACGCTACTCAAGTGGGCGTACCGGGTGGCGGCACTTTGCCGCTTCAGGTGTTGGACCCGCTGGAAATAAGGCAACGTTTGTTGGCTTGACCAGCTGTTGGGTGCAAGAGTACGGATTGCCGCGTGGGCAATACTCGAAGTGCTCCCTTTTGTCGGTCATGGTGTCTGGTGCGGCTGGCGGGGATCTTAGTTCCCGTGGCCTTGCACCATATAAATCAATCACTTAGCGGTGTATCCCGCCACCTTGTACCCAGATTTGTATCCGGCTACTGAGTTACATCCTACCGCTATTTTGCTGGGTTGCGTCAGATCCCTGCAGTGGTCGCCATTATTTTGGCGCAAAGTTGTCAGGCCCTACCTCGAGGAATTAGACGCGGCAATTACCCCCGATGGCCCCCATCGCTTTCCTTGAATGATCGAGGGAGGGTCTGTGGTGCAGTCATCCAACAAGCTATCTGGCTGCACCTGCTTGATGCAGTGCAAGGCCGCTGTTCAACCCATACGGAAACCTCCTCCCGTTTCAGTGCTTGCTTTGACTCTGGAGCATGTCATCGAAAATGATATACGTAAACCACTTGCTTTCCGTATGACTTGAGTTCATGATTGGGTCTTCAACAATAAAGCACCCAATGTCCAAGATCACCAAGCCCCAACGAGTTGCCCTTTATGCCCGAGTCAGTACGGACAAGCAAAGCACGGAGAACCAACTCACTGAACTGCGTGATGCCGCCAAACGCATGGGCTGGGAGGTGGTCGGTGAGTTTGTCGATCACGGTATCAGTGGAGCCAAGAGTCGCAAGGATCGGCCCAAGCTGGATTCCTTACTCAAAGGCGTATCACGCAAGGACTTCGATATCGTTGCCGCGTGGTCAGTGGATCGTCTAGGGCGGTCTCTCATTGATCTCGTTGGACTGCTTCAGGAGCTGCACTCGATGGGCGTTGATCTGTACCTGCACCAGCAAGGCATCAACACCACCACACCAGCCGGTAAGGCGCTGTTCGGAATGATGGGTGTCTTTGCTGAGTTCGAGCGGGGCATGATTCAGGAGCGGGTGAAGTCTGGTCTTGCCCGTGCCAAGAAGCATGGAACCAAGTCTGGCAAGGCTATTGGCAGGCCAGCAACATCACCGGAGACGGAAGCCCAGATTCGAGAACTCAGGGCGCAGGGCATGGGCATGCTCAAGATCGCCAAGCAGCTTCAGTGCGGGGTATCGGTGGTTCAGCGAGTGGTGGCGGAGGAGTGATGGGTTGCACTTACATGTTGAAAGTTTGCTTGCATGTTCAAAACAGCATGGAACGTTCAAAAATATAAAGTTGGTGTTTCATCGTCCTGTTGAACCTCATGCATGAATTTACCCTATTAGCAGTGATTTTCGTGCTGTCCGTTGCACTGCAAACAACGGCTGCTTTTATTGCCTTGGTACAGGTTAGCAAGGTTGAGGATCGTTACCGCTTGGCTTGGCTTATTGTGGCGCTGGCTTTGGTCTTGATGGTGGAGCGCCGAATGGTGCCTCTGTGGCGCCACATAAGTGTGGGAGAGGTCAGCAGCATGATGGACGCGCTATTTGGCTTGGCCATCTCTGTGCTGATGGTTGTGGGCGTTTATGGCCTAACTGAATTGTTAACCGGCCTCAAGTCAAAGTCTGATACTGACGAGCTGACGGGTCTTCCAAATAGGCGCTCCGTACTTGACTCCGTTCGCCACGAAATTGACCGCGCTATGAGGACGAAGCGCCCAGTCGCCTTCTTGATGTATGACCTAGACCATTTCAAGGTGGTGAACGATACGCATGGGCACCCTGCAGGTGATATCGTGCTGCAAGGCTTAACCGATATTGCAATCGGCTCATTCCGTAAGATAGATACTGTTGGACGTATTGGTGGCGAGGAGTTCTTGGTCGTATTGCCAGACAGTGATCAGGTAGCGGCAAGTGCTGCTGCTGAACGCTTTCGCAGGGCAGTAGCCGAGCACAAATTTGTAGCTGGCAACCAACGAATTGAAGTCACTATCAGCATTGGCTTGTTTGCTCCTGCCATGGAGATAAATCTCGTCACAGTTCAGGATGTGTTGGATGCAACAGACAAAGCACTTTACGCCGCCAAGAATGCAGGCCGTAATTGCGTAGTTGTGACGGGCTGAACGGTACACCAGAGATAGCGGTCAAATCAAATTGCGAAGGGTCAAAAGCCCATAAATTTTCAGGCTCGAAACACCACTGAATCCGCACAATCGGATGGAGTGGGCATAGTCATCCAAGCCTCCTAACAAATTACCTGCCCGCCTGCGTCTATAGTCGTGGACAACATTAACGATTGCACCAATGACCAAGCGATGTGCCGCCCTTCACTGTGCGGAGCCAGTAGCTGGTTACAGCACTCTCTGTGAGTCTCACAAGAGAACCCTTCGACGCCACGGGCATGCCCTGCAAAAAGGCATCACAGTCCTGGAGTTGAAACCCTTTCAAGATCGCATCGCAGCAAGACGAGCCAAGAACCCAGCCAATCCCACATGGGAGCTGCTACGTGCCCGCTGGGAGGCTCTGACTGCCCATGCCAAGGCTACGCTGGATGCCTATGCCAATGGGTCACCAGCGATCTCCTACGAGCGCCAAACGGCTGAACAGCTGGGCACGTTGCGAAACACTGTGACGGTGGATGTCGTGATCGATACGGCCCTCGCCATGTTCCTGCTGTGGGAGCAGAGTCCGCACCGGTTCATGTCGGACAAGGCATTTAACTTTCAACTCGCAAGGCGTGTCCGTGGACTGGCAGAAGCCAACTCAAGCAGCCATTACAGCCCCACTGAAGGCCGCATCAAGCGCACCTACAGGGACACGCCACCTCGGGTGCTCGATTGCCTTGCGGAGTCGCTGAAGGTGGCATTTGGGGTTGCTGGGATGCGGCTGGCTGAGTTGGAGAAGAAAGATGTCGAGGGCCTGAAGGCCGAGCGGCAGCAATTGAATGATGCATTGAAGGAAATGTCTTGAAACTGAAGCACGGTAATTCACTCGCTGCGGACTACGCCACATTAACCAAGCAAGTCATCAAGGGAAAGCTTCCGGCCACGCAACCAACGTCACTGCGCTTGTCTGAAATTAAGCTGTGGCCCAAGGTCTTTCAACATCGGAGCTTTGGAGGCGTATCAAGCAAAAGCCATGTGATGGTCTTGGCCGCTGCGATCAAAAAGCGAAAGAACAAATCACTCGATCCCATCACGATCTGGTGGGATGGCAAAGGGTGGGCCTGTGTCGATGGTCACCACCGGTATGAGGCTTATTTGCAGGCCGAGGTTGGCATCACGCACAAGGTGCCGGTGGAGGTCTTTACCGGCACACTCAATCAGGCTATGGGGGCAGCAGCGGAGGCGAACACCAAAGATAAGTTGCCCATGAGTCGCACTGAGAAATCTAATACCGCATGGCACCTCGTGGCGATGGCTGATATGTCGAAGGTCGAGGTTGCCAAGGCTTCGAGCGTCTCTGAGTCCACGGTTGCCACCATGCGTAAGGTCTTCATCCAATTGGAATCAAAAGCGAATGATGAGGCCAATGATTTCGATGCACCACCTCAAGCAGACTTTCGAGATCTCAGCTGGGCTGACGCTAAGCGACTGGCCGAAGGTCGAGATGCTGCTGACTTTGACCGAGATGAAGCTAATGAGAAAAAGGCTCAAGAGATGGCGTTAGCTCTACGGCGAAGTCTTGGTTCCGAAGGTGCCAAGTACCCAGAAGTCTTTGCCAGAGCTTTAGAAATCTATGACAGCCGCTTGCCAGACCGGCTAATCGGTTGGTGGGGAGAGGAGGATGAGGATGCGGAGGCAGATAGTGATGATGTGGCCAGCGACTCCTGATCTACGAAGTGAGTCACTGCCCCAAGCGATCACCATATACAACCTTATAGGGGTGTAATTGCATAGGCACCGGAACACTCGACCAGCGGTGAATGCAACCAAGCTCTAATCGGAATTTTCACAGAGAAGTCCAGTGCCGCAAACCGTTCAAACAGCCACGGCATTTCTTTGGGCCGGGTGATGTAGTGCTTCTCCGTGATAGTTTTACCTGTGTTTCGATGGCCCACAAAGGGTGCCACATTGATGTCCTGCTCATCACCGTAAGTGGCGAAGGTCTTGCGAAAAACATACATGCCAGTGACCTTAGCGCCCTTGGTCTGGCTGTCGTACAGGCCCACTGTTCGCAGCAGCTCCGAAAACTCAGCGCCAGCAACCAAGTATGGATTGCCGCCCTTGACGCGATAGCTGGGAAATAGTCGGTCGGCACCCGTATCGCGCAGACGTGCAAGATATTCAGGAAGCCCCAAGCGGACAAGTTCTGGGTGCAATGGCACAAACCGCTTTTCGCCAGTCTTGATGCTCTTGATTACGCCATCACCAGCGGGTGTGTTTTCGTCAAAGGTCAAGAACCACACTTCGCCCACCACACCCCAATCACATTGAGGATTCAACTGACAGATCTCGCGAGGGCGTGCACCCGTGTAAAGGCCAATGATCGGAAGCCAGTAACGGTGCTCCTGCGCTGGGTCTACAGCTATTGCAGCAAACTCAGCCCCTTCAAACAACCGCACGAGTTCAAGCTCTTCAAGGTGCCGCTGCTTGTCTCGAGCGGCTTGTTGGCTACCCGTGTACTCATAGTCCGCAGTCAGCACGGGAAAACCTTGATCGCCATAATCTCGCAAGGCGCGATTGAGAAACTTCGTCAGCGTGGCCTTGTAGCTGTCCTTGTAGGTCGTCTCCGAAAGTCCTTCGCTGTCTGCCTCTTCCAGCAACTCTGCAAGGGGTACACGCTTCTCCTTGAATCGTTTGCCCCAATCGCTTGGCAATTCGCACACCGTCAACAAGAAGTCTCGAATGTGCGTTTGCTTCAGGTCTTTGACAAGGAGCGATGCCCCAACAACCTCTCGCAACAAGGTTAGGCACAACGCCAGCTTGCGCTTGTAATGGTTCTCCGGGAGGGTCTCGATGTATCGCGCAATCACAGCCCCCAAGGTCAAGCCATCTGGCATCGGTATAAGCAACCCAACGCCCATCGAAGGCAACGGCGGAGGCTCTACGTCTTCACCATCAAGTCGGCGGGCGTTCGGGATGAGGACATGGGTCCGGTGATCACGGGCGCACTCAAACAGGAACCTCTTAAAGCTCGGGTCCTTAGTGTCGTAGCGAATGCCACGGGACATCAAGAACAACTGTATGAGGACACCCAAATACTCCGAGCCTTGACCACGCAAAACATCCCGTACTGCGGTATCAAGCTTTGCATGGTTCGCAGCCAATTCATTGAATGACGCTGTACCTGTGGCAATCGCGGTGTGCTGGCTCCGGTTAAGTCCCTCGGATACAGGCTTGATAAGGGCTTGCATCTCCGCTGGCGTGTATTCGCTCAGTGGCTTTTTAGTGACCGTATCGGGTGCCAAACGCTTACCGAATTCGGTCTCGTAACGTATCTCCGCGAACTCTTCCTCATAGATCACATACCACGCAAGGGCGCTGCGCTTGGCCTCTCGCTCGGTGGGAAAATCTAGTGAGAAGCGTATCCAGTCCTTGCCATTGAAAGCATGGCGAACATCTTCTGGGATGCGGCGTTGAAACCGTATGCGATTGCCTTCTTTACTGTAGCCCGGTGGCTTTGCCATGACGAACTCCGCCTTGAAAATACGGAGTAATTGGCCGTGTTTTTCGGTCAATGTATCCGCAGATGTATCCAGACGGGAAGAACTAGGTGCTTGATTTACGTTGGGAACCATACAAAACAACAGCTTACGTAGGTTCCAACGTTGATTGGTGCGGCTGGCGGGGATCGAACCCACGACCCTTGGCTTCGGAGGCCAATACTCTATCCACTGAGCTACAGCCGCAACGCTGATTAATGCCTCACGACATCAGCGATGGATTCTAACAGTCGCTCCGCAAGCGACTTGAAGATCTGCAAATCAATCCGAGCTGACGGCTATAATCACGGGCTGCCGGGCTTGACCCTGGTTGCCCCCCGAAATCCCGTTTTTTTTTGAGGACGCCATGAGCGCACACGACAACAACTCGGCTCACGAAGAAGAGCACACCGGTCCAGTCAAAACACCGAAGCAGTTTTTGCTGATGGCGTTTTTCTCTTTCGTGATTCCGATCTTCGCGATCATTGGTTTGGTTTATTACGTGACAGCGGCTCCTAAGCCAGCGATGGGTGCGGGGAATATGGAGAAATCCGTTGCCCAGCGGATCCAAAAAATCGGCTCTGTCGAAATCCGTGACGCGAACCGTCCGCTCAAAGCTGGGGCTGAGGTCTATGCAGCCCAGTGCGTTGCCTGCCACGCCTCTGGTGCAGCGGGTGCACCTAAGTTCGGCGACGTTGCCGCTTGGGCACCACGGATCAAGACCGGTTTTGAATCCCTTTGGAACTCAGCACTCAAAGGCAAGAACGCTATGGGACCGCAGGGCGGCGGCGATTTCAGCGACATCGAAATCGGTCGCGCAGTGGTTCACATGACCGCTGCAGCTGGGGGCAAGTTTGTTGAACCTGCAGCGCCTGCTGCAGCTGCACCGTCAGATCCAATGGCAGCCACCAAGTAAGGTTCTTTTCGCTCTAGAAATGCCGGTCAATGACCGGCATTTTCATTTCCGGCAGGTGAATGACGCTTAGACGGACTGCGGACATAGCCAAATCGTTTAGGTAAATCGGCTGACGTCACAGCTTCAGGCACCCACAGGCCGCACTCCACAGCCTCGGCTGCGTGCGTCATGTCTTGTGTGTGTACCAAGCCAAAACCGATTCCTGTTTCTAAGTAAAGCCGGCCATATTGATCCATCATGCAGCGCTGCACGCGGGCCAGCTCTCCGGTGTGGGAGCAGACCGAAAAATCGGGCGATACACGACAAACCAGCGGTGTGGCTTCGAGTTCGACATACACACGCTGGGGCCCGTTTTGAAAGAACCACTGACCTTCAGCGTCGGCCTCGTAGTTGCGCTGGATAAAGTCAATCAACTTCTCGTGTTGGAGAAGAGAGCCTTTGCTCAGTAAACTGCCACCGGCAAATGGCCCAGCCGCCTGAGCCCGGTCGTCTCGCATGTACCAGTTGCCGCGCGCATCCAACCCCAACCATCCGAAGCAGTTGGGCACATTCGGCCATTTGGCTATCGCCGCTGTAACGATGTCGTCCATGATTTTTAACACCTCTCATTTGGATGGTAAGTGCTGCGCAAGAAATTCGCAGACGGCCATCGGCATTCCGCGAACATGGGCGTTCGCCCATCCACGGCCAGTGTTGACAGGGAAGCCCGAATGGCCGCCTTGTCCAGGTTGCCAAAGCGTGACCCTAGCGCTGACGTCGCGCACAGTAGGCAGGCTCACGGCAGGAACAAACGGATCGTTGAGAGCGTTGAGTGCCAATGTAGGAACCACAATGCTTTGCATATGCGGTTTGGCCGAAGCGCGTTGCCAGTAATCTACGGTGTCTTTGAAGCCGTGCAGCGGCGCGGTGAAGATGTTGTCAAAAGCGTAAAGGTCGCGGACAGCCAGCATTGCTTCACGGTTAAAAAGATGCGGGTGTTGTGCCAATTTTTGCAAGGCCTTGGGCACCATCGTGCCGAGAAACATGCGCGTGTAAGTCTGCCGGTTGAAGCCTTCGCTGATGGCTTTCCCGCTGGCAGTCAGGTCAAGCGGCGATGAGACCGAGGTGATGGCGCTCACCACATCGACTGCCGCGTTTTCAAGCTCGCCTGCCCAGCGCATGAGCGCGCTCCCACCAAGCGAAATACCAACGGCCAGCAGCGGCCCCGCGTGCACCGCCTTGAAGCGTCGCAGTATCCAGTCGATTTCGGCAAAGTCGCCAGAGTGGTAGGCCCGTGGCGCCAAATTTATCTCGCCTGAACAACCGCGAAAATGCGGCACGGCACAAGCCCAACCGAGGCTGCTGGCGACATCTGCAAAAGCTTCTGCGTAGTGGCTCGATGAAGAGCCCTCAAGACCATGGAATACGACCAGGAGCGGTTGCGACTTCGCATCGGCACTGGAACTGTCTAGCAGCCAATCGACATCGACAAAATCTTGGTCTGGCGTGGACCAGCGCTCGCGTCTAAATTGTGGTTTCCCACCAAGGTAGCGCAGACCGTGCAAAGCGGCCCAAATGGTCTGCAGGTTACCTCCGGGCAACCACCATGGTGCGCAGTAGTTCATCTGTCAGTGGAGGATGGTCGGACTGTCACTTTGCAGCACTTCTTGTGCAGTCCCCGGGCTCGCATGATGCGCGACCAAGCGCCATCCTTGAGCGGTTTTGAGGTAGACGTTGGTGGCGATGACGTAGGCTTTCGCTGGCCCATTGGCGGTCAAGACTTCGACCCGCTCCAGCACGCTGTGGATGCTGACTCCGAGGGTTTGAACCCGCCGCACCTGTTCAATGTGGGCGCGAATCGTACCGTGTGAAAACATGGCATCAAAGCCACCGCGGATGGCCAACGCGCCGACCAATCGAGGGCCGCCCGGATGGACGCAAACGATGTCATCCTCATCGGCCCAGCAGGCCATCAGTTTGTCGATGTCGCCGAGTTGCATGGCCTCATAAAACGCGACTTCTGTTTCGTCTGCGTGCCCGTTGTGGGTTAGCGTTGGTTTTGCTTTTCGCATGAATGAGTTTCTTTGGCGTGAGTGAGTGGCGCTGCCGTATTAAGCCATGCCCGAAGCCCACTTTTTAACTCGGCGGTAAGAATTCCCGCCTCCTGATGACAACACAAAGGGTGGGTCGACTGACGCCGAAGAGGGTTGGCATGTTAGTGTTGTTTTTTGCTATTGAGGTTGATTTGATTCCGTCTTTATCCGAAAGGCTTTCTTCATGTCATCGCATTTTCTCAAAATTTTTCTGGCTGCGTTGATTGCTGTGCTGCTCTCTGGTTGCGGTTACAACGAGTTTCAGCGGCTTGACGAGCAATCCAAATCAGCGTGGTCAGAAGTGCTCAACCAGTATCAACGACGTGCTGACTTGGTGCCCAATATCGTCGCCACAGTCAAAGGTGAGGCCGCGTTCGAACAGGAGACGCTGACGCGCGTGATCGAAGCCCGCGCCAGCGCCACATCGATCAAAGTCACGCCTGAAACTCTCAATGACCCGGCTGCCTTTCAGCGCTTCCAGCAGGCTCAGTCGGGTTTGAGTTCGGCTCTTTCGCGGCTGTTGATGGTGACCGAAAACTATCCCAACCTGAAGGCCAACCAAGGCTTCCAAGATTTGCGCGTGCAGCTTGAAGGCACTGAAAACCGCATTGCCGTGGCCCGCAACCGCTACATTCAGTCGGTTCAACAATACAACGTGCTGGCGCGCAGCTTCCCGAACAACCTGACCGCGATGGTCTTCAGCTACTCAGTGAAGCCTAGCTTGGCGGTTGTGAATGAAGTTAAGATTTCTCAGCCGCCGTCGGTTAACTTTGAGAAGAAATAAGTTGCACGCATTCTTGTTCAGCCTGTGCATGCTGCTGGTGCCCCACTTCGCGTCGGCGCAAACTGGATTGCAGCCGATCCCGGCGCTGACCGCTCGCGTGATCGACACCACGGCCACGCTAGATGCGACGCAACGCCAAGCCCTTGAAAACAAGCTGCAAGCTTTTGAGACCGCCAAGGGCTCGCAAATCGTGGTGTTGATGGTGCCGACGACCGCGCCAGAAGACATCGTTGATTACACCCAGCGTGTGGGTGAGCTCTGGAATATCGGTCGTCAAGATATTGGCGATGGACTTCTGCTTGTGGTGGCTAAGAACGATCGCGTGGTGCGCATCGCTACCGCCAAAACGCTTGAAGGTGCTGTTCCAGACTTGGCAGCTAAGCAGATCATCGAGCGGGCCATCGCACCGCGATTTCTCGCAGGTGATTTTGCTGGCGGCCTGAATGCGGGTGTTGACATGCTCGCCGCCTTGATTTCTGGCGAGAAGCTGCCAGCGCCTTCGGTCACTGTCGCGCCTCGTGCGCATGATGCCGGTTTTCAGTGGCTTGATTTGGCGGTGCTTCTGTTCGTTGCTGTGCCGTTTTCCGCCAGACTGCTTGGCTCTGTCGTTGGCCGCAAGGTCGGCTCGCTATTGACCGGTGCTGCGGTTGGCCTGCTGGCTTGGCTGCTCACCGCCAGCCTCGTCACGGGTGTTCTTGCGGGGATGGCTGGCTTTGTTTTTGCTTTGGCAAGCTTGCTTGCCTCTGGCGGCCGGAGCGCCGGTTGGGGTTCGGGCATGGGTGGTTTTGGCAGCGGCCGCTCCTCGGGCAGTTACGGCGGCTTTGGCAGCTCAGGTGGTTTGGGGGGCGGTGGTTTCGGCAGTGGTGGTGGTAATTTTGGCGGCGGTGGAGCCTCAGGCAAATGGTAAAGCGTTAAGCATGGCTGCTCACATCAAGACTTTTATTAAACACGTGTGGTTTGACGCCGATGACACGAGCCGGCTGGTTCCGCCTGCCATGCTGGCTCGGCTAGCGAGTCGCGTGGCGTCAAGCGAACAACGCCACAGCGGCCAAATCCGCATTTGTATTGAAGCGTCCCTGCCCCTGAGTTATCTGTGGCGCGTTGGCCGTGAGCGCAGCTTGCAACAGGTGATCCGTGAACGCGCCTTGATGATGTTTGGCAAACTCGGCGTCTGGGACACCGCGCACAACAATGGTGTGTTGATTTATGTGCTGCTGGCCGAACACGCGATTGAGATCGTCGCCGACCGCGGGTTGGCCGCGTACATCAGCAGTGCCCAGTGGACTGAGCTGGTGGCGAACATGACTGAGGCCTTCCGGGTCAAGTCTTACGAAGATGGGTTGACCCGTGCGCTGGATGAGGTGTGTTTCAAACTAGAGCGAATCTCTCACCGCCCAACTGTTGACGGCTCGCCCGCAAACAGCCGTCATCCGAACGAGTTGCCAGATACCCCAGCGCTGTTCTGACTCGACTGGACATAAAAAAACCGACCCTCACAGGTCGGTTTTTTGCGAACACTTGTCGTGCTAGGCAAGATGCCCAGCAGTCAAGCGATTAACGCTTCTGGCGGAATTTGCGCAGCGCTGCAATCTGAGCGACCATGACAGTCAGTTCTGATTGCGCCCGGGCCAGATCGATATCGCTTTTGGCATTTTTCAGTGCCTCTTCAGCCGCCTTTTTCGCTTCCATGGCCTTGGCCTCGTCGAGGTCCTTGCCTCGAATCGCTGTGTCGCTGAGCACAGTGATAAGGTTTGGCTGAACTTCGAGAATCCCGCCAGCGACGAATACGAACTCTTCTGTGCCGTCAGCCTTTTCAATGCGGACAGCACCAGGACGGATGCGCGTGATCAGCGGCGTGTGGCGGGGGAAAATCCCCAGCTCGCCCGCCTCGCCGGGCAGAGCCACGAAACGTGCCTCGCCCGAATAGATCAACTCTTCGGCGCTGACAACATCGACTTGGATGGTATTCATGGCAACCGTCCGTTAGATTTTCTTGGCTTTTTCGAAGGCTTCGTCAATCGTGCCAACCATGTAGAAAGCCTGCTCTGGCAGGTGATCACACTCGCCGGCCACAATCATCTTGAAACCACGGATGGTTTCAGCCAAGCTGACGTACTTGCCAGGCGAGCCTGTGAAGACTTCAGCAACGTGGAACGGCTGCGACAAAAAGCGCTGGATTTTGCGAGCGCGAGCCACGGCCAATTTGTCTTCAGGGGCCAGTTCGTCCATACCCAGAATCGCGATAATGTCACGCAATTCTTTGTAGCGCTGCAAGGTGCCCTGCACAGCGCGAGCCGTGGCGTAGTGGTCTTCGCCCACGACGTTTGGATCCAACTGACGGCTGGTTGAGTCAAGTGGGTCAACTGCTGGGTAGATACCCAGCGAAGCGATGTCACGTGACAGCACCACGGTAGAGTCCAAGTGAGCAAACGTCGTCGCAGGCGATGGGTCGGTCAAGTCATCGGCAGGGACGTAAACGGCCTGGATGGACGTGATCGAACCGACTTTGGTCGACGTGATACGCTCTTGCAAACGACCCATCTCTTCAGCCAGTGTTGGCTGGTAGCCCACAGCGGATGGCATACGGCCCAGCAACGCGGACACTTCAGTGCCGGCCAGTGTGTAGCGATAGATGTTGTCCACGAAGAACAGCACGTCACGACCTTCGTCACGGAAGGACTCAGCGATCGTCAGACCGGTCAACGCCACGCGCAAACGGTTTCCTGGGGGCTCATTCATCTGACCGTACACCATGGCCACTTTGGAGTCTTCGAGCTTCTCAAGATTCACAACGCCGGAGTCGGCCATCTCGTGATAGAAGTCATTCCCTTCACGGGTACGCTCACCAACACCAGCAAACACGGACAGACCCGAGTGTGCTTTAGCGATGTTGTTGATCAATTCCATCATGTTGACGGTCTTGCCAACGCCAGCGCCGCCGAACAAACCGACTTTGCCGCCTTTGGCGAACGGGCACACCAGGTCGATCACCTTGATGCCGGTTTCCAGCAGCTCTTGCGATGGCGAGAGTTCGTCATACGCCGGGGCTTTGCGGTGAATCGGTGCCGTCAGGGTTTGGTCGACCGGGCCACGCTCGTCGATCGGCGCGCCAAGCACGTCCATGATGCGTCCCAGTGTGGCTTTGCCCACAGGAACAGTGATCTGTGCACCGGTGTTGTAAACCATGTTGCCACGGCGCAAGCCGTCAGACGTACCGAGCGCAATCGTGCGCACGATGCCGTCGCCGAGCTGCTGCTGCACTTCGAGGGTCAGGGTCGAGCCCTCCATCTTGAGTGCGTCATAGATGCTAGGCATCTGGTTGCGTGGGAACTCAACGTCCACCACAGCGCCAATACACTGAACAATCTTGCCTTGAGCTTGAGCCATGATTGAATCCTCTTTCGTTCTTTAAATTCTGAATCGCCGCCCGGCCACTGGCCTAGACAGCTGCGGCGCCCGAGACGATTTCCGAAAGTTCTTTCGTGATCGCCGCTTGACGCGTCTTGTTGTAAATCAGCTTGAGTTCGCCAATCACGCTACCTGCGTTATCGGTCGCGGCCTTCATGGCCACCATGCGAGCCGATTGCTCGGACGCCATATTTTCCGCCACAGCTTGGAACACCAGCGCTTCAACATAACGAACCAGCAGGTCGTCAATGACGCTCTGTGCATCTGGCTCGTAGATGTAGTCCCAGCTGTGCTCGCCTTTGGTGACTTCAAGTGTCGCCAAAGGCAGCAGCTGCTCAATCACTGGCTCTTGCCGCATGGTGTTGATGAACTTGGTGTAGCAAAGATACACCGCATTGATCTCGCCCTTGCTGTAAGCGTCGAGCATCACCTTGACCGGACCAATGAGTTTTTCCAGATGCGGCTTGTCACCCAGGTGGGTCGCATGCGACACCACTTGAGCGCCAACCCGGTTCAGAAAACTCAGGCCTTTGTTGCCGATGGCCACAGCTTGCGCCGTTTGACCCGCTGCTTGAGCGTCTTTCAGCTTGCTGGTGACCGCCCGCAGCACGTTGGTGTTCATGCCGCCGCACAGACCCTTGTCCGTGGAGACGACGATGAAGCCGACCACCTTGGACTCGTTGGTCTGCATGAACGCATGCGTGTACTCGGGGTTCGCATGACTCAGGTTAGCCGCAATATTGCGAATTTTTTCGCTGTACGGACGTGCTGCCCGCATGCGCTCCTGCGCCTTGCGCATCTTGGAAGCGGCCACCATCTCCATGGCCTTGGTGATCTTCCGGGTGTTTTCCACCGATTTGATCTTGCCGCGTATTTCCTTGCCTGCTGCCATATGTATTCCTAAATGTTTTTGAAAGCTTTTGGCTTTTTATCTATTCAGGTATGAATCAGGCAAACGATTTCTTGAACGCAGTGGCTGCGGCCATCATTTCGGCCTCAGCATCTTTGTCCATGGCCTTGGCTGTCTCAAGCTTGCTCATCAAGACCGCATGCTTGTCTTTGAGATAGCTGTGCAGACCGGCTTCAAAAGCCAAAACTTGCTTGACTTCGATGTCGTCCATGAACCCTTTGTTCACTGCGAACAGTGTGGCAGCCATGATAGAGATCGACTGTGGTGAGTACTGCGCCTGCTTGAGCAGTTCGGTCACGCGGGCACCGCGATCGAGCTGTTTGCGGGTGGCTTCATCAAGGTCAGAGGCGAACTGCGCAAAAGCTGCGAGTTCACGGTACTGAGCCAAGTCGGTACGGATACCGCCAGACAGGTTCTTGATCAGCTTGGTCTGCGCAGCACCACCGACGCGCGACACCGAGATACCGGCGTTGATAGCGGGGCGAATACCGGCATTGAACAGGCTGGTTTCCAAGAAGATCTGGCCGTCAGTGATCGAAATCACGTTAGTTGGCACGAAAGCAGAGACGTCGCCGGCTTGCGTTTCGATGATCGGCAGTGCGGTCAGTGAACCAGTCTTGCCTTTGACTTCGCCTTTGGTGAAGTCTTCAACGTACTTTTCATTCACACGAGCTGCGCGTTCGAGCAAGCGGCTGTGGAGATAAAACACATCCCCAGGGTAAGCTTCGCGGCCTGGTGGACGACGCAGCAACAAGGACACTTGACGGTAAGCCACGGCTTGCTTGGACAAATCGTCATACACGATCAGCGCGTCTTGACCGCGATCGCGGAAGTACTCGCCCATCGTGCAGCCTGAGTAAGCGCTGACGTATTGCATAGCGGCTGATTCAGCAGCGGAAGCCGCCACCACAATCGTGTATTCCATCGCGCCAGCTTGCTCGAGTGAGCGCACAACGTTCTTGATGGAAGATGCTTTTTGACCAATGGCAACGTAAATACAAGGGACGTTTTGGCCCTTTTGGTTGATGATGGCATCAATCGCAACAGCTGTTTTACCAGTCTGGCGGTCACCAATGATCAGTTCGCGTTGACCGCGGCCAATCGGCACCATCGAGTCAATCGACTTGAGACCGGTCTGCAATGGCTGGTCGACCGATTTACGGGCGATGACGCCAGGTGCCACCTTTTCAATCACGTCGGTCAGCTTGGCATTGATCGGGCCTTTGCCGTCAATCGGTTGACCCAGTGCGTTGACCACGCGGCCAAGCAACTCAGGACCGACCGGAACTTCCAGAATACGACCGGTGCATTTAACTGTGTCGCCTTCGGCAATGTGTTCGAACTCACCCAACACCACAGAACCCACAGAGTCGCGCTCGAGGTTCAATGCCAAGCCGTATGTCGGCGTGCCATCGGCAGTGGCGGGGAATTCAAGCATCTCGCCCTGCATCACATCGGACAGGCCGTGGATACGAACGATACCGTCAGCAACAGACACCACGGTGCCCTGATTGCGAATGTCGCTGCTGGCGCCAAGACCTTCGATGCGGCTCTTGATCTGCTCAGAAATCTCTGCTGGATTGAGTTTCATGACTCTTTCCTTCTTTCTAGGTTGTTGGCTGGACCGGAGCAAACGCTCAGGCGACCAGCGCCACTTTCATTTGTTCCAAACGGGCTTTGACGGAGGTGTCAAGCACCTCGTCACCCACCACGACGCGCACGCCACCAATCAATGCCGGCTCAACTTCGAGCAGAACATTGAGTTTGCGTGCGAAACGCTTTTCAAGCGTGACTGCTAAGTCAGCCAGTGCCGCAGCATCCAGAGCAAAAGCGCTGTAAACCACTGCGTCAGATGAACCAGTTTGTGCATTTTTCAAGGCACGGAACTGGCTCGCAATTTCAGGCAAGACACTGAGCCGACCGTTGTCGAGAACGGTGCGCATGAAGTTCTTGGCCTTTTCAGGCAAAGCAGTCTTGACCACGCCAACGATCACGTCAAAAGTCTGGGCAACCGTGACCTTGGGGCTGTCAGCGAACTGCAGCAACTGGTCATCGACCGCGATCACAGCCAGCTCGTCGAGCCAGACAGCAGTCGCAGCCAACTCGGCACCAGAGGCTTTGTAAAGCGCTTCAGCGTAGGGGCGGGCAATAGTGGCGAGTTCTGCCATGTTTACAGCTCAGTTTTCAGTCGACCGAGCAAGTCAGCATGCACGCTGGCATTGACTTCCTTGCGCAGGATCTGTTCGGCACCCTTGACCGCCAGCACAGCGACCTGCTCACGCAGGACTTCACGGGCCTTGACGGTTTGCTGCTCAGCTTCAGCTTGCGCAGCGGCGATAATTTTCGCGCCTTCTACGGTTGCTTTGCCCTTGGCTTCTTCAATCATGGCGTGAGCGCGTCGCTCGGCTTCTGCCAGACGCACAGCTGACTCGTTGCGCGACTTGGCCAACTCTTCTTCTACGCGCTTGTTGGCTACGGAGAGTTCAGATTTGGCTTTGTCGGCAGCAGCCAGGCCGTCAGCGATCTTGCTGGCACGTTCGTCCAATGCAGCCGCCAATGGCGGCCACACGAATTTCATCGTGAACAGGACCAGCAATGCGAAGACGATAGCTTGTGCTATCAGTGTTCCATTAATGTTCACAGTTGATCTCCCTAGACCGGGGTTGACAGGCTAGGCTTACTTGACCAGACGAGCGATTTGAGCGAGGAACGGGTTGGCCGTGGCGAACCACAGAGCAATACCGGTACCAATAATGAAAGCAGCGTCAATCAGACCGGCCAAAACGAACATCTTGGTCTGCAATTCACCCATCAGCTCTGGCTGGCGAGCTGCTGCTTCGAGGTACTTGCTACCCATGATGCCGATACCGATACAAGCGCCCAAAGCACCCAGACCGATGATGAGACCAGCAGCCAGAGCAGCAAAACTAATAACTTCCATGATTGACTCCTAAATTATCAAAAAAAACTAAAACACAAAACAAAAAACGAAACGAAACGAAAACCAGATCAGTGCGCGTCGTGTGCTTGCCCGATGTAGACCAAGGTCAACATCATGAACACAAACGCCTGCAGCAAGATGATGATGATGTGGAATACAGCCCACGCCCATCCAGCAACGATATGCAACAACAACAGCATCAAACTTGACGGCTCGGCCGACATGGCCCAAGAGCCGCCCAGCAAGGCGATGAGCATGAACACCAACTCTCCAGCATACATATTGCCAAACAGTCGCATACCATGCGAAACAGTTTTAGCAACAAAAGAGATCAGCTGTTCAGCGATGTTGATGACACCCAAAATCACCGCAAAAATCGGATTCTTGCTGGTGCCAAATGGCGCAGAAACCAGCTCGTGAGCCCAGCCACCGACGCCTTTGATTTTGATGTTGTAGAACAAGCAGATAAACAGCACCGAGACCGACAGACCCATGGTCACCGAAAGATCGGCAGTCGGCACAACGCGCAGATACGCGTGATGCGGATCAAGCCCCGCCGCACCGAACACCGCGCTCCAGATCACCGGCAGCAAATCCAGCGGCAACAAGTCCATGGCATTGAGCAGGAAAATCCAGACAAAAACCGTCATCGCCATGGGCGCGACCATTTTGCGACTGGTCGCGTTATGAACAATAGACTTGGCCTGGCCATCGACCATTTCGAACAGCATCTCAACGGCGGCCTGAAAACGCCCCGGAACCCCAGATGTCGCCTTGCGCGCAGCCATCCACAAAAAGAAAGAGCCCAGTACGCCCAGCAAAATGGAAAAGAAGATCGAGTCGATATTGAAAACGGTGAAGTCAACAATCTCGGTTTGCGGCTTGTTCTGCCAATGCGTCAGGTGGTGAACAATATAGTCACTGGCCGACGGTTGAATTTCTACTTCAGACATTGTTTACTCTTTAAGCCGTTTTTCGTTTATGACGCAACAAGAGCGCCAGCCAATACACCTTCAGAGCCAGAATCAGGCCGATCAGCATTGCCAACCAGTCCAGACCTGCAACCAAGCGAGGGGCTAAAGCCAACATACCGACACTCACGCCGATCTTGACCGCCTCCCACACAAAAAATCCGAATCCCGCAGTGACTGGACTGATCGACGAGAACTGACTCGTCAAACCTCGCGCAAAAAGCGCACCCGGAACCACCACCGCCAACGCGCCATAGAACGTCGACCAAGCCACCGAAGCCTTGCCCGTTAGAAGCAAAGCCACCAACGCAGCCAAAATACCCATCACCAACTGACCCAGCACAATCCACCAAATTGACACCGATGGCTCTTGCTCTCGAAGCCGCTGCGCCTGCTCGCGTGTCAGGGGCGTGACGTCTTGTTGACCCCACGTGCCATCCTTCGCATCATCCAGTTTGTTACCAAGCTTTGCATTTTGCGCAGCTTGTGTTTCATCTGTCATTGTCTTCACCATGGGTTACGCCAAGGTTACAAGTGCGTGTTCAGTAAAGCCGCTTATTATAAGTAGAAACCCCCGAGCGTCGTCAAGAAAAATTATCCTCAAACGATGCTTATACGCATCTAAGCTTCGAAAATATCACCATCCGTGGATAAAAAATCATCTTGGGTTCAAGCCATCCAACAGTCCCTTCCAAACCGTCACACGCTGGCAGCGCACCCATGGCTGAAGCCTTTATCGCACCGCTTGCTAGAACCTGGGTTGTGGCATGTACGCCACGAATCAGTGGCGCGCGGTGCAGCCATCGGTGTCTTTTGGGCTTTTGCAGTTCCATTCGGACAATTTCTTTTTGCTGCAGCCCATTGCGTCTGGTGGCGCGGCAATATTCCAGTTGCCGCCGGATTGACGTTGATCACCAACCCCTTCACGCTGGCGTTTTGGCTGTGGCTGGCGTACAGGGTGGGTAGCTCTTTGCTAGGGTCTACGGGACAAGTGCCAGACTTGGAGCCTGCAGTCAGCCGCGTAGCGGAGATCATGGACTGGATCAGTAATTTTGGCGCACCAGCAGCGCTGGGCATGGGTTTGTTTGCTGTATTTGGCGCAGCTCTGGCTTACGTCAGCGTCAAGCTCGTATGGCGGGCTCGGGTTTGGCTCAAGCGAAGAGGCCGCTAAGCACACTTGCCACAGAACAACCGGCAATCAGCGAAGAGGCTGACTTTGCCGGACAATCGATCCTCATGAATACGTCCACTTCATCGCACTCGTCTTCAGCGCTGGGCGCTGATTTGCCCGCCACATTGTGTTATTTGAACGGCGACTACACAGCCCTTCGTGACGCCAAGATCAGCGTGCTCGATCGCGGCTTCATTTTTGGCGATGGTGTGTATGAAGTGGTCCCTGTTTATGCGGGTGAGCCCTTTCGTTTTGCGCAGCACATGGCCCGACTAGACCGCAGCTTGGCCGAGTTGCGCATCAACAACCCCTTGACCCATGTCGAATGGCGCGAAGTCGCTCAGAAGCTGGTGACCGACTTCACCCGCGAAGCGGGCACCACAACGCCGCCAGACCAGCTGATTTATATCCAGGTGACGCGTGGCGTAGCGCTGCGCGATCACGTCATGACCAGCGGTGTGGCGCCCACCATTTTCGTCATGACCAACATCATGAAACCAGTGCCCGCCGCGCAACGGTCCTCAGGCGTGGCTTGCGTCAGTGCCGACGACTTCCGTTGGGAAAAAGCGCACATCAAAAGCACCAGCTTGCTGGGCGCAGTGTTCTCGCGGCAAATCAGCGCCGACGTCGGCGCGATGGAAACCGTGATGTTCCGGGGTGGCTATCTGAGCGAAGCGGCTGCCTCGAACGTCTGGGTCGTCAAGGACGGCTGCGTCCTCGGCACACCCAAAGACCATCTGGTGCTTGAAGGCATTCGCTATGGCTTGATAGAAGAACTCTGCCGCGCTGCCGGTCTTGGTTTTGAGCTACGTCGCATCAGCCGCGCGGAAGTCATCGCTGCAGACGAATTGCTGCTGTCCTCGGCCACCAAGGAAATCTTGCCCATCACCCTGCTCGACGGCTTGGCTGTTGGCAGCGGCCAACCCGGCCCCGTCTATGCCAAGTTGTACGCGGGCTACCAAGGTGCCAAGTCAATACCAACCCCATGAACAAGCCGACAACCCCGTCCGTTCCCGCAACTCCCGCAGCGCAGCCTGATTCGCTGATCGAATACCCGTCACTTTTCCCCATCAAAGTCATGGGCCTCAAGGTCGACGGTTTTGTGCACGCCATCACCATGATCGCGCACGAGTTCGATGCGGCCTTTGACGCCAGCACGATTGAGCTGCGGGAAAGCAAAGGCGGTAAATATCTGGGCATCACCGTCACTGTGACCGTCACCAGCCGTGAGCAACTCGACGAGCTGTACCGCACGCTGTCAACCCACCCGATGGTCAAGGTGGTGCTGTGAGCGTGGCCCGCTGACATGCTGCCTGTGACGGCTCCGCCTTTGTCGTGCCTTGAGCCGCGCCAGCTGGGTCTGGTGGACTACCTCGCCACTTTTGAGGCGATGCAAAAATTCACAGAAACCCGCGACCCGCAGACACCTGACTCACTATGGATTTGCGAGCACTCAGCGGTTTACACCCAAGGCTTAGCGGGCAAGGCCGACCATGTTTTAAATCCCGGCAATATCCCGGTGGTGCAGAGCAACCGCGGCGGCCAGGTGACCTTTCATGGTCCCGGCCAAGTTGTCGCGTACCCGCTGATCGACCTGAAACGCGCCGGTTATTACGTCAAAGAATATGTTTACCGCATCGAAGAATCCGTCATCAAAACGCTGGCGCACTTTGGTGTGACAGGACACCGCGTGAGCGGCTCGCCCGGGATTTATGTGCGGCTCGATGACCCGACATCGCACGCCGCGCTGAGCGGCCCGCGCCATCCGGCCGACCCGTTTCGCGGCCTTGGCAAGATCGCCGCGCTCGGCATCAAGGTGAGTCGGCATTGCACGTACCACGGCGTCGCCCTGAATGTGGCGATGGACCTTGAACCCTATTCCCGTATCAACCCCTGTGGTTACGTTGGGCTGCAGACCACGGATCTTTCTACAATCGGCGTATCGGTGAGTTGGCAGGAAGCTGCCGACGTGTTGGGCCACAAGCTCGTCACGTATCTTTCGCCCTGATGCATCTCCAAGACGAGAACCCTATGAGCACACTTGAAAACGGCAACCCAGTTGTCCGCGAAGTCCAGAGCCAGCAAGACTACAACCCGCTGGCCAAGCAAAAAGCGGCGGCCAAACTCTCGCGTATTCCGGTCAAGGTCGAGCGCGCCGAAGTGCTCAAAAAACCAGACTGGATTCGTGTCAGAGCCGGCAGCCCGACCACCCGCTTTTACGAGATCAAGCAGATCTTGCGCGAAAACAAACTCAACACCGTTTGCGAAGAAGCCAGCTGCCCGAACATCGGCGAATGCTTTGGCAAGGGCACGGCCACCTTCATGATCATGGGCGACAAGTGCACACGCCGCTGCCCGTTTTGCGATGTGGGCCACGGCCGGCCTGACCCACTCGATGTGAATGAGCCGGAGAATCTGGCCAAGACCATCGCCGCCCTGAAGCTCAGTTACGTTGTCATCACCAGCGTCGACCGCGATGACTTGCGCGACGGTGGCGCCCAGCATTTTGTCGACTGCATCACGCGCATTCGTGAACTCTCACCGCGCACGCAAATTGAAGTGCTGGTGCCTGACTTCCGTGGCCGTGACGACCGCGCGCTGAGCATCCTGACCTTAGCGCCGCCCGATGTGATGAACCACAACTTGGAAACTGCACCGCGCTTGTACAAAGAAGCACGCCCAGGCAGCGACTACCAGTTCTCGCTGAACCTGCTGAAGAAGTTCAAGGCGCTGCACCCGAACGTGCCGACCAAGAGCGGCATCATGGTCGGCTTGGGCGAAACCGACGAAGAGGTGCTTCAAGTGATGCAAGACATGCGCGACCACCAGATCGACATGCTGACCATCGGCCAGTACTTGGCACCGTCCACCTCGCACCTGCCCGTGCGGCGCTACGTCCATCCTGACACCTTCAAGATGTTTGAAGAGCGCGCTTACGAGATGGGCTTTTCACATGCGGCGGTGGGTGCGATGGTGCGGTCAAGTTACCACGCTGACCAGCAGGCGCACTCGGCGGCAGAAGCCGTCGCGTTGGCGGCCGTTCGCTGAACTGACAACTCAAGTTAAAACAGCAAAAACTACAGCAGCGAAGCCGGGTCTTCGCTGTCGATCACCTTCTGCGACCAGGCCTTGAGCTTGCTGGCGTCCGCGCGCAAGATCTCTTGCTTGACGGCCAGAATTTGTGACGGGTGCATCGAAAAACTCCGCAAACCCAGCCCCAGCAGCAGCCGCGTCATGCTGGCATCGCCGGCCATTTCGCCGCAGACACTGACGCCTTTGCCCTGCGCATTGCATTCGGCGATGGTGTCGGCCACCAAGCGCAGCACGGCCGGGTGACACGGGTCGTACAAATGCGCCACGGCCTCATCGGCGCGGTCGATCGCCAGCGTGTACTGAATCAGGTCGTTGGTGCCGATGGACAAGAAATCAAAGTACCTGAGAAACAGCTTGAGGGTCAACGCCGCCGCCGGAATTTCAATCATGGCGCCCAGCTTGACCGGCCCATAAGGCACGCCCTTGTTGTCGAGCGTCGCCCGCGCATGGTCAATCAATGACATGGTCTGGCGAATTTCCGCCGCGTGCGCCAGCATCGGCACCAGCAGGTTCACCTGACCATGTGCCGCCGCCCGCAAAATAGCGCGCAGCTGCGTCAGGAACATCGGGGGATCCGCCAAACTCCAGCGAATCGCCCGCAAGCCCAGCGCCGGGTTGAGGTGCGTCTCTTGCGCCTTGGTGTGTCGATCTAAGGGCTTGTCCGCACCAATGTCCACCGTGCGAATCGTCACCGGCAAACCCTGCATGCCCTCAATGGCTTGGCGGTAGGCCAAATATTGCTCTTGCTCGTCTGGCAGATTGCCGATGCGGCCCATGAACAGAAATTCGCTGCGGAACAAACCCACACCCACAGCGCCGGCCTTGACCGCACCGGTCGTGTCTTCCGGCATTTCAATGTTGGCCAGCAGCTCAATTTTTTGACCGTCTAGGGTCAGCGCCGGTGTGTGCAGCAGACGGTTTAGACGCTCGCGTTCCAACTCGCCTTGGCGTTGTTTGAAACCATACTCTGCCAAGATGATGGGCGAGGGGTCGACGATCAGCACACCGGCATCGCCGTCGATGATGACCCAGTCGTCTTGCTTGATCAGTTGGCTGGCACTGCGCGCACCGACCACCGCCGGAATGTGCATGCTGCGCGCCACGATGGCGGTGTGTGAGGTGCGGCCACCGACATCGGTGGCGAAGCCAACAAACAGGCTCTGCTTGAACTGCAGCATGTCGGCGGGCGACATGTCATGCGCCACCAAGATGAGCGGCACATCCATGGTGTCGTCTAGCAGCAGGTCTTGTTGCAACTTGCGGCTGCTTGGCGTTTGCGGCTGAACCGGCGAAGCAACGCCTTTCATGTGCCGCAGAATGCGTTCGACCACCTGTTCTAGGTCGGCTTTGCGCTCACGCAAGTACTCGTCTTCCATTTCGTCGAACTGCCGCGCAATCATCTCGTACTGCGTGGTCAGCGCCCACTCGGCGTTGTAGTGACGATCAGCAATCCAGCCCTTGACGCCGCTGATCAACTGCTCGTCCTGCAACAGCATCAAGTGCACATCCAACAGTGCCGCGAGTTCATTCGGCGCGTCACGCGGCAGCTCACGCTGCAAGCGAGTGATCTCTTCAGTGACCGCATTGCGCGAGACGCGCACGCGTTGAATTTCAGTCTCGACCTGGCTCGCATCAACAAAGTAATGCGCCACGTCGGCCCGGCTGGACGCGACCAGCACAGCCCGGCCAATCGCAATACCGCGTGAAACCGCCAGACCGTGGATGGAGAAAGTCATTCGCCCTCACCAAACTTGTCAGCAATCAAGGCCAGCAAGCCGTCCATCGCCGCTTGTTCGTCGGTGCCGCTGGTTTCAACTTCCACGGCACTTCCCATGCCGGCTGCCAGCATCATCACGCCCATGATACTTTTGCCGTTGACACGGCGTTCCCCACGGCTGATCCAGACCTCACACGGGAAGCTGCCAGCGAGCTTGGTCAGCTTGGCCGATGCACGGGCGTGCAGGCCCAATTTATTGCTGATGGTTGTGCTGGTCTTGATCATGGTTTCGACGGTTCTGGTTTTGGGGAGCGGTGATGGCCACCTGCATGACGCCTTGTGTGGCGCCAATCAGGGCGCGCGCCACCAATGCGTCAAGCGTCTCATGCCGATACGACACGGTGCGCAGCAACATCGGCAGGTTGACACCAGTGATCAGCTTGGAGTGCACGCCGTCGACCAATTTTTGGGCGACGTTGCAAGGCGTGGCGCCAAACACGTCGGCCAACACCAGCGCGTCTGTCGCACCCAACTGCTGAAGCATGATGCGAGCCTGTGCCAACGTTTCTTCAGGGGGCGTGTTGGGCTGCACGTCTAGGGCGGCCACCCCTTCCGGGTTGTCCGTAAAAACATGCGCGACGCACTGGCGCAGCGCCGAAGCTAAAGGTGCGTGGGCGATGATGAGGATGCCATTCATTGGTGTGAATTATCAGCCTTCCCCCTGAGGAACCAGGCATATGAGGCAAGAGAGCAACACAAAAAGACGCTCATTGCGGCTTGAAAACTGGCGATTTCGGACAAGCCGACAGCCTTGAAGGCATCAATTAGCAAGCCTATCCCCCACTGGACGACAAAAACACCAGAGAAGATCATCAGGTTATAAGCCGACAGCGCGCGGCCGACCAACGACGGTTTGAAGGCCATCCCCATCGCCGGCTGGGCTAGGCCCAAGACACTGGAGGTCATGCAAAAAATAGTCCAACCGATCCAGCCGGTGCCGCTTGCGCCGGCAATATTGGCCGCCAAGGCCAACAGACTCAAGGGTACTACCCAGGCGATCAGTCGCTCAGGACTCCAGCCTCTGCCAACCAGCCAAGGAGTGAGCATGCCCCAGCTCCAGAATGTCACCAACATGCAGGCGTTGAGATAGAAAAGACCTGTGGCGGACTCTAGCGGTGTGTAGCCCGTGACCCGTACCATCCAAGGACCAGCCCACAAGGTTTGAACAGCGATCAGTCCACCATAATTAAAAAAAGCCAGCGGTGACATTTTTTGAAAGTACCGACTGCGCCAGACCTGTGCATAACTGGCTGGGGTGACCTCAGCCGACTCAGTCACAGGCGCACGGGGCGCGGCCGGCACGATCCAGACGATTACCGCCATGCACAGCAGAATCAAGATGGCGAGCAACCAGAACAGTGGGCGCCAACCGGTCAAGGGCATCAACCACTGCACCGGCAATGTTGAGGCAAGCATGCCGAGTGATCCGGTCATGAGCATCCACGAGTTGGCGCGCAGCAAAGAGGGCCCGTCCAGCCAACGTCGAAAACCGGTCAACGGCGCCATCAAGCATGCACTCACCCCCATGCCCACCAGCACCCGTGCCGCCAGTAGCCATGCAAAACTGCTGGCCATTGAAAACGCCACACAACCCAATACAGCAAAGCTCAAAAAGTAAAGGATGACGCGCTTGGGGCCATACCGGTCTAACCAGCGACCCAATGGCAACTGCATCGCGGCAAAGCCAAAAAAGTAGCCGCCGGCGAGCAAGCCAAGGTCGCTCGCCTTGAGGCTGAAATCTTGCGTCAACACTGGCGACAGTGTGGCGGTGATGGCGCGCACCAGCGTCGAGCAAAAGTAGGCGGCAGCAAAGGCCAAAAAAACCAAGGCTGCGGCTTTGCGATCTAGTCTGCCGATGTCGGGCTGAAGGTCGGTGTTAGCGGCAGATATCATATCGGGCGGGCGTGATCGGCACGGTCAATCAAACTTCAGGCTGGCGAAAAAAATCTCTGCAGCCACCGGCTCGATGGCCGACGCATACATGACAACCTGGACCACTTTGGAGCCCTTCGCAAAGTAAGCGGCCCAGCCGTTGACAGTGCTGCCGTCTGGCCGCTGACCTTGCGACGAAACCAGCACCGGGGCTGGCTCGGAAGAGGCCCCAGGCACACGGAGAAGACGTGATCGCGTGCTCGCCGGCATGGCGTTCATGTTGGTCAGAGTGATGCTTTGCCACTGCTTGAGTACTTCGGGCAAATTCACACCGTCACCCAAGTCAGCGATGGCTACGGCAAAAGTGGCACCACCGGCGTCGCAACCCAACATGCTCATCTTGGTAGGTTGCCCCCCCAACGGCACGATCTTGTCGCCCTGGTCTGGCTTGCAGGGCAACAACAACGTGAGCCCGCTGTTGCTGGGCTGAGCGTCGCGCCAGTTGAGCTTTGGGCTACAGCCCGAAGCGAGCAGCAGCCCCGTCAAGGCCACCAAACTCCAGGCCGTGCGCACAAACCATCTGGATGCCCTCGCAGGAAAAATGCATTGCGAAATCAAGGTGATGGGCGACGAGAAAAGAGACATGAAGGGGATTGTCAAAGCGAGCCTTGATCTATTGGGCATAACAAGTTGGAACAAAGCAAAGCCTGACTTTACAACCATTCATGTTTTGCAGCGCTGCAGTTCGGTGCGTAGGGCGTCTGCTGGGCTGCAAAAAATGGTTCGCGCGCACCAAAGCAGCACTTCATCAACTCAGCTGCACGCACCAATTTCGACATCTCATGGATACGAAGGCCAAGCTTCTAGGCCGCAGCCTGTTTGACAAGTCACCCTGAAAGCCGCTGCCATTGAGTTGGCGCGGCACTTGCATTAGCAAACCACTCTTCATTTGAAAAGGTGCGCAGCATGTCAGACTACTTTTCGCCGTACGACGCCGACCGTCCGTTGATGCTGAAGTGCAGCTGCGGCAAAGAACACTCCGCAGCCGAGCACGAAGCGGAAAGTGCTTCCAGCGCCACCACCGAACTGCGCCGCCGCAGCTTGACCAGCGAGTTTGAGGCCTACTCCAACGCCTTCATTGAAGCCACCTTGGTCAAAGCCATTTTTCCGCAAGACGAGGTGCGTCGCCGCTTCTTGCGCGCCGTCGGCAAGGGCACGGCGATGGCCGCGATTTCCAGCCTGCTGCCTGTGGCCAGCATGCAAGCCATGGCGCAAGAGGCGGGCAAGAAAACCGGCTCGCTGGAAAAACCCAACCTGAAAATCGGCTTCATCCCTATTACTTGTGCGACGCCGCTGATCATGGCGCAGCCGCTGGGTTTTTATAAGCAGCAGGGTCTGACTGTCGAGCTCACCAAGACCGCTGGCTGGGCGCTCATTCGCGACAAGATGATCAACAAGGAATACGACGCGACGCATTTTTTGTCGCCGATGCCGCTGGCCATTTCGATGGGCCTGGGCTCCAACGCCACGCCCATGAATGTGGCCACTATCCAAAACATCAATGGCCAAGCCATCACACTGGCGCTCAAGCACAAGAACAACCGCGACCCGAAAAACTGGAAAGGCTTCAAGTTTGCGATTCCCTTTGAATACTCGATGCACAACTTCTTGTTGCGCTACTACCTGGCTGAAGCGGGCCTGAACCCCGACACCGATGTGCAGCTGCGCGTGGTGCCGCCAGCCGAGATGGTGGCCAACCTGCGTGCCGGCAACATCGACGGCTTCCTTGGCCCCGATCCCTTCAACCAACGCGCGGTCTACGAAGAAGCCGGCTTCATTCACCTGCTGACCAAAGACATCTGGAACGGCCACCCTTGCTGCGCGTTTGGCACCTCCACCGAGTTCATTCAAAAAAACCCGAACACCTTTGCGGCGCTGTACCGCTCCGTCTTAACCGCGGCAGCCATGGCCCGTGACCCGAACAACCGCGAGTTGATCTCCAAAGTGATTGCGCCGGCGCAGTACCTGAACCAGCCCGAGGTGGTGATCAACCAAGTGCTGACCGGCAAGTTTGCCGACGGCCTTGGCAACATCCAAAACGTCCCAGATCGCGCTGACTTTGACCCGATGCCGTGGCAGTCGATGGCAGTCTGGATGCTGACGCAGATGAAGCGCTGGGGTTATGTCAAGGGCGACATCAACTACAAGCAAATCGCCGAGAAAGTGTTCTTGCTGACAGATGCCAAAAAACGCATGGTCGAGCTTGGCCAAAAACCTGCTGAAGGCGCTTATCCCAAGTTCACCATCATGGGCAAAGTGTTTGACTCTGCCAAGCCGGAGGCGTACCTGAAAAGCTTCCCCATCAGCAAGTCATGAAACCCACGCTCACTGACTGCGCAATCAACGGAGTTCATGCATGCTGAAGTCCTTGAACATCAAGGCCTCCTTGGTCTCGGTGCTGTTGCTCTTGGTGTTGCTGGCGGCATGGCACATCGCCACGCTACCAGTGAGCAGCGCAGCGATCAGTCCGGCGGTCTCTGCAGAGCGAGCCGAGTACCTGCGGATGCTGGGCAAAGACCCCGGTACAGACAAAGCCAGTGGTTTTCCAACACCGCTGCAATTGGGCCAGACCGCTTGGACGCAGTTGTCGAATCCCTTCTACGACAACGGCCCGAACGACAAAGGCATTGGCATTCAGCTCGGCCATTCACTGGCCCGGGTTGGTTTGGGATTTTTTCTGGCGTGCATTGTGGCGATTCCGCTGGGCTTCTTGATCGGCATGTCGCCGTTGATGCGGCGCGCACTGGACCCGTTCATTCAGGTGCTCAAGCCCATCTCGCCACTGGCTTGGATGCCGCTGGCGCTTTACACCATCAAGGACTCGTCGGCATCCGGCATTTTCGTGATCTTCATTTGCTCGGTTTGGCCGATGCTGATCAACACGGCGTTTGGCGTGTCCGCCGTCAAACGTGAATGGCTCAACGTCGCCAAAACGCTCGAAGTCAACCCGCTGCGCAAGGCCTTTTTAGTGATCTTGCCGGCCGCTGCACCGACCATTCTGACGGGCATGCGGATTTCCATGAGCATCGCTTGGCTGGTCATCGTGGCGGCCGAAATGCTGGTGGGCGGAACCGGTATCGGCTATTTTGTATGGAACGAATGGAACAACCTGTCGCTGACGAATGTGATTTTTGCCATCGTTGTGATCGGCGTGATGGGCATGCTGCTGGACTTGGTCTTTGCGCAGCTGCAAAAGTGGGTGACTTATGCCGAAT